>JAKQHR010000070.1 GCA_029557905.1 Verrucomicrobiota bacterium | reverse complement strand
TGCCTTATATGACTACATATCCCCAGACATTACACCAAGTTTTGAGACAGTCAATCGGAAATAGCCTATAAAATGCACACATGCTATTGACTCTTAATCAGCGGGTCCAGGGTTCGAGTCCCTGCGCCTCTACCAGTTTTTCCTTTATGCGGCGGGCGCCGGATTTCGGCTCCGCAGAGCGCGGATGATTTCCATGACTCCGGCCACCAGCAGATAGGCCGTCAGTGCCAGCAGTACCATGTCGGCACCGAACAGAGTCGGATTTCCGAAAGCGGTGCCGTCCGCTGCCCGGCCGGGAAGGAATTTCCGCAGAAGAATGATCAGGCTTGCTCCGGTGGTGGCCAGCATGAAGAGCGCGGGCAGCAGCACATACCAGACCTTTTTCCCGTTGCGGATGAGCCACACGGAACCGATGGCCAGCACGAACGTGGCCAGAAGCTGATTGCTGGTGGCAAATATCTTCCAGAGCTGTAGAATGCCGCCGCTGAAGGCCAGCCAGAGCATCAGGGCCACCGCGAGCCCGGAATTAACCCAGTATTGCCGGAGTGTCAGCAGTAACAGGCGCAGCAGCCCGCGGGTTGGAACGGATTCCAAACGGTTTTCCTGGGGCAGTTCCATGCTGGCAGGGATTCCGTCGCCTCCTGTGATTTCAGCAGACGTTCCGGCATAGATGCAGGAATCCCGCCCGGCGAAAACATCAAAGCGGCCAAAGAACTCCAGCCAGAGCTCTTCGATCAGATAGCGGTTCAGGCGGATGGCTGTATCCAGCGTGGTGATGACAAATCCTTCCAGAAGCAGCATGCCCGCCAGCGCGCCCGCTGCGATGGGAAGGCCGAATGCGGCGTGCCCGACCCGGCCGACAGCAAAAGCGAAACCCAGTACCGGGTTGTTGTCTTTCCCGGCCGGAAATACATCATCGAGATAGAAACCCTTGGTGGTTCCCACCAGCAGGGTGATAATCACGATGACGGCCAGGAGGCTTTCAAGAATCATGCCCCAGTAGCCGATCTGCCGCGCGGCACCTTCGCTCTTAAGCTGCTTGCAGGTGGTTCCTCCGGCGCAGAGGCTGTGAAATCCGCTCACGGCGCCGCAGGCAATGGTAATGAACAGGGCCGGCCAGAGCCCGCCCAGCTTGGCGGTGCCGGTCACGGTGTCCGCAACGGGGATAGCTTCCGGGCCGAAAACTGAGCCGCCGCGGATGGAGGCCACAATCAGGGCGGCAAAAAGTGCGATCATCCCGGCATACAGGATGTGGACATTGATGAAATCGCGGCTCTGTAGGAAAAGCCAGACAGGAACACCTGCGGCGACCAGAGTGTAAACCGCCAGTGTAATCTTCCAGGCTGCACCTGAGAGGGTCACTGGATAGTGCACGCCCACAAATATGCTGACCGCGCAAATGCCTATGGCCAGCAGAGAACATTTCCATACGGCCACATTTTTTTTGATATACAGCCACCCCAGGAGCGGGGCCATGCAGGTGATGACAATCACGCTCATGGAGGCCACGCCGCCGATTATGACCTGCTGCTGTCCGCCGACTTCCACGGTTCGAAACAGCGTCTGGTTGGCCGGAAGCTGCATTCGGCCCAGATCGAGCATGCTGACGAGCGCGGTGGCGGACGTGTTGAGAAAAACGGCCGTGACCAGTCCGAGCATGATGACGAGGAACAGGATAAAGGCAAGGAAAGGGCCCCGGCCCAGCAGGCGGCGCGCAATCATGGCCACAGACTGTCCGCGATGGCGGATGGACATGAACGCCGCGAGATAGTCGTGCACTCCGCCAATGAGAAGCCCGCCGACAACCACCCACAGGAGAGCCGGCCCCCAGCCGAAACACAGGGCCAGCACCGGACCGACAATGGGGCCTGCCCCGGCGATCGACGCGAAGTGATGGGCGAACACCACCGGGGTGGGGGTAGGCACATAGTCTCGGCCATCATTGAGTTCCAATGCCGGCGCCTTGCGGGCCGCATCTTCGCCCCAGCTTCGGGCAAGGAAACGTGAATAATAGAAACCGGCTCCGCCAAGGAAAGCGGCCGAAACAAGAAGCAAAAGCAGCGCTGTCATATCCACCCTCTTTCGACCTGTTCAAAGGTCATCCAAATGGTCAAGATATAGACCCGTTGAGGATCGGAGGGCAACAGGAAATTTCATGGAAATCCCTCATGCGGGCAATTATCTGGAAACCGGCCTGATTCTGCGGAAAGGGCCCGGCAGGCTCCCGCTGAATCAGTCTTCCCCGGTCAGATTTACGAGGTGCCGGGCTATTATTTCCTCGCGGTTCTTCTGGCGTTCAGTGAGGCTCTGCTTAAGTTCCTCCAGGGTCTTTTCCATCTGAGCGATTTTTTCCGTGCGATGCCGGTCCAGGGTATCTGCCATCGCATGAAGCTTTGCTTCCAGCCTTTCTTTGATCTCTTTTTTCACTGCCGGATTCGTCTCGTCCCGGTAGAGTTCGCCAAGCTCCATGATTTCCGCATCAAGCTGCTGTATTTCACTTGAGGGCTTTTCGTCGTCGGCCGGCGGCCGGCGGCCTCTTGTGCGGCCAGGGTCATCATCGCCGCGGGGTCCCCGGGGCCGGTCATAGAGTTTCTTTATGAAGCCGGCTCGCTTGTCGGGCGGCAGAGACTGATAGGCATTGTTCAGCGGGGGATACTCTCTCATAACGGCATCCACTCTCTTCGTATCCACTTTTTCGCGCAGCATGCCGCGGAAAGCCGCCGGGTTTTCGCGGCGGATATGCTCCATGCGCTGATATTCTTCCGGATGATGCCTTCGCATGCGCTCCATCCAGCGCTCTGCCGGCGGCAGGCCGCCGGCGTCATTTGAATCCATGCCGGGACCCGGTTCATATGGCTGGGCTCCCAGCGTTCCGGAAAGAGTGATCAGTGCCAGGAAGGCAGTTGTCATGATTCTCATGTTGATTCCTCCATATACAAGAGCAGGGCCGCGAGTTCGTCGGCATCCTCTTCATACCATTCGTACTCGTATTCGATTTCATATGATGCGCTGCTGATCATCGTTTCCAGGCTCTCAAGCTTTTCGTCAATGCCGTTGTCCCATTCCTTTGCCAGTTGAACGGGGGGGGCATCGCGACCCGTAATCATGGACCAGGACAGGACCACAAGGAGCAGCGCCGCGGCCGCGGCCGCCAGCGGCCGCCAGAAAACCAGCATCCCGTCCGAATCCTTCTCCCGAACATGTTCACGTGCCCCGGCAAGCCGGATGGCGTGCAGGATATGGTCCGGGGTGGGGTTTACACGGGCTTTGATGCCGAGCAGTTCAGCAGCTTCGCCTTGAAACTGACGACAGGCTGCGCAGCCGGAGAGATGATCCCGCAGCTGTTTGACCTGCCGTCCGTTCAGCTCGCCGGTTTGATCCAGCAGAATCCAGTTCTGTGCCTTATCGCATTTCATGACTCAGCTCCCGTGATAATCGTCCTTCAGCTCTTCTCTCAGTTTGGCCAGCGCATACTGCATTCGCGCGAGGGCGGTGTTGATCGAGATATTCTGTATCTTCGCGATCTCCTTGAACGGCAGGCCGGCCTCTGTCCGCATCAGGAACACCTCGCGCTGTTCTACCGGCAGGCCGCCCACCGCGCGGGCGATTCGCTGTCCCAGGTCCGCCGCGACGGTCAGTTCCGCGGGATCGTGTGTGCTCCCGGGCAGTCTTTCCTCCAGAGGGGTTTCGTCCTCGCCGGCCTCGTTTAGACTCCGCATCGGCCGCGCACTTCTTGCTCTGTCAATGATCAGATTGTGGGCTATCCTGAAGAGCCAGCTCAGGAAGCTCTTTGGTTTGTATTTTCCCAGATTCCGAATCGCCCGGAACCAGACTTCCTGAAAGACCTCCTCGGGATCGCCCCGTCCCTCGGTCATCCTGAGAATGAACCCGAAAAGCGGCCGGCGGAAGTGTTCCACAAGCAGACCGAGAGCCTGAACATCACCCTGCCGATACTGCTCCAGCCACTCCAGTTCCGGCTGTTCCTTCACGTATTCGCCTTTCCTTTGCACGTATAACGGGCGGGAATTGGAAATATTGCAGGAATTATTCGCCGATGATCTTGACCAGCACTCGTTTGCGGCGCTTGCCGTCGAACTCGCCGTAGAAAATCCGCTCCCACGGCCCGAAATCGAGGCTCCCGTTCGTCACCGCCACGACTACCTCGCGCCCAATGATCGTGCGCTTCAGGTGTGCATCGGCATTGTCCTCGTATCCGTTGTGCTTGTACTGGGAATAAGGCTTTTCGGGGGCCAGCTTCTCGAGCCATGTCTCATAATCCTGATGCAGACCGCCTTCGTCATCGTTAATGAAAACGCTGGCGGTGATGTGCATCGCATTCACGAGTGCAAGACCTTCCTTAATGCCGCTTTCAGCGAGGCAGGTTTCAACCTCCGGCGTGATGTTGATGAGCTGCCTGCGCTTTGTCGTGTTGAACCATAGTTCTCTGCGGTATGACTTCATAATGTTCTCCGGTTATTTTTGGCATTCTAATTTGATTTCGTATCCAGCGCAACGTTGACTTTTTGCTGCGAGTGTTCAATGTTTCTGTCGCAACAATAAGGACAGGCAAATGGCAAAGAATGAAAAGATCAAGGGTCTGACGCAGCTGGGAACCAAGTCGAGGCAGCCTCAGTCGCCGGACGAGGCGAAGCTGGAGACTTTTGACAACCGTTATCCGAAGAGCAATTACTGGATCCGCTTCCAGACCTCGGAATTCACATCGCTCTGCCCGATTACCGGACAGCCGGATTTCGCGACGGTCACCATTGAATACATTCCCGGCCGCAAATGCATCGAAAGCAAGAGTCTGAAATTGTATCTCGCATCCTTCCGCAACCACGGGTCTTTTGCCGAATCCATCACCAACCGGATTCGCGACGACATCGCAAAGGCCTGCCGTCCGAAAAAGCTGAAAGTCACCACTGATTTCACCGCCCGCGGCGGCATCACCATGCGCGTGACGGCGTCAAAAGACTGATGAATCGGGCAATGTGCTGATTTCGGGCTTTCGGCTGCTGGACGGGAAGAACAGGCATATCAAATATTCGGCCGCGGGGGCCGCCCCGTTTCGGCGCGGCCGGCGGGCACATGCTAGCTGGCCCGTCCTCCGGAGCGCTTGCGCTCCGTGGAGTTGAGTATTTTCTTCCTCAATCGAAGATAGTTCGGCGTGGCCTCCACATATTCATCATTGGAGATGAACTCAATGGCTTTTTCCAGCGTCATGATTACGGGCGGGGCCAGCATGGCCGCTTCATCCGAGCCCGATGCGCGAACGTTGGTAAGTTTCTTCGTGCGCGTGGGATTGACCGGAAGGTCTTCCCCTCGCGCGTTCTCGCCGACGATCATGCCTTCATACACTTCTGTCCCCGGGCCGATGAATAGCTTTCCGCGCTCCTGGATTGTGTCCAGCGCGTAGGCGGTTGATGTGCCGGCCGCCATGGAGACCAGGGTGCCGTTGCTGCGCAGAGGGATATCGCCGGTGACCGGCGCATATTCCTTGAACATGTGGCTGATCACGGCCTGCCCGCTGCTGCGGTTGACCAGATAGTTCTCAAGTCCGATCAGGCCGCGGGTGGGAATGATGGCCTCAATGTGAACAAAGTTCCCGTGGTGCTGCATGCTGGTTGTTTCCGCCCGCCGCGCGGCGAGGGACTGGAGCACATCCCCAAGGCAGTCCTGCGGGATTTCCAGCCAGAGATTCTCATAGGGTTCAAGTTTCCGGCCGCTCTCCGTGTGGTAGATCACCTCCGGGCGCGACACCAGCAGTTCAAAGCCTTCCCGACGCATGGTTTCCACCAGAATGGCGATCTGAAGCTCGCCGCGGGCGCTCACGCGGAAACTGCTGGAGGTTGACGAAAACTCAACGGAGATGGAAATATTCGTACGCGATTCGCGAATCAGCCTCTCCCGAATCTGGCGGGCGTTCACAAACCTGCCGTCGCGGCCTGCCAGCGGACCATCGTTGGCACAGAGCTGCATTTGAATGGTGGGGGGGTCAATTTCCACAAAGGGAAGCGGATCCCGTTCTTCGGTGTCACAGAGGGTCTCTCCGATGAATACATCCTCGAAGCCTGCAATGCCCACGATGTCACCGGCCCTGGCGGAATCAAGTTCCACGGATTTCATGCCGACGAAGCCGAATATCTTTGTGATTTTCTGGCGCTCGCGCTGCCCGTTCTTGTGAATGCAGACGATGGAATCACCCAGATTCACATGCCCGCCGGTGATTTTTCCGACAGCGATGCGGCCGACATAGTCGCTCCAGTCAAGGTTGCTGACGAGCATTTCGAAGGGCTTTCGACTGCTGGCATCGGGCGGGGGGAAATGGCTGATGACCGTCTCGAAGAGCGGTGTCATGTCCACCCGCTCATCGCCGATCGCGCGAACCGCGATTCCATCGCGGCCGCTCACATAAAGAAACGGGGCATGAAACTGATCCTCAGAGGCATTCAGCTCCAGCAGCAGCTCCAGGGCCTTGTCGTGCGCGCCGTGCGGATCAGCATGCTCGCGGTCGATTTTGTTCACCACAAAGATGAGAGGAAGATTCTGTTCGATGGCCTTGCGCAGGACAAAACGGGTCTGGGCCTGGGGGCCTTCGACTGCGTCCACAAGCACCAGCACCCCGTCCACCATCTTCAGGATTCGCTCCACTTCGCCTCCGAAATCGGCATGCCCGGGAGTGTCCACGATGTTGATGGTGGTATGGTGCCAGGTGATGGACGCATTCTTGGACTTGATGGTGATGCCCTTTTCGCGCTCGAGATCCATCGAATCCATCGCCCGTTCCGCAATGACTTCGTTTGCTCTGAACGTGCTGGACTGCCGCAGCAGGCAGTCCACCAGCGTTGTTTTCCCGTGGTCCACATGGGCCACAATCCCGATATTTCTTATATTTCTTTTCATGGGTGAAGACTCAGTAAAGCGGGCAGACTCTAGCGGATTCCGGGCCGTTGGCAATGCAATTGCTGAAGTAATTCAATCTTTCGATTTGTTGCTGTATTTGAAAAAATACGGCATACAATGCGGGCATGAAAAAGAAAGTGCGGTTTCTGGAAAAGACGAACGGCATCATCGCGATGATTCATGTGCGGGCGCTGCCCGGCACGCCCCGTTGCGAGGAGGACATTCCACGCATCATTGACACGGCCGTGGAGGAAGCCGCGATTTATGCCCGGGAAGGCATAGACATGATGATGCTGGAGAACATGCACGATGTTCCGTATCTCAACCGCTCTGTCGGGCCCGAAATCACGGCCTCCCTGACGGCCGTGGCGCAGGCCGTGAAGCGGGAGTTCCCCAAAAAGATACTGGGACTGCAGATTCTGGCCGGGGCCAACTGCGAGGCGCTGGCCGTGGCCCAGGCCGCACAGCTTGATTTTATCCGCGCCGAGGGCTTCGTTTTTGCTCATACGGCCGATGAGGGCATCATGAACGCCGATGCCGGGCCGCTTCTCCGCTATCGCCGGCAGATTGGGGCGGGAAACATCAAGGTGTTCACCGACATCAAGAAAAAGCACAGCTCTCATGCGCTGACGGCAGATGTATCCATCGCCGAGACGGCCTCCGCCGCGGAATATTTTATGAGTGACGGCGTCATTGTGACGGGAAAATCAACTGGCTGTCCGGCGGATATTGGAGAACTCCGTGCGGTTAGGGACGCGGTGAATATTCCCGTGCTGATCGGGTCCGGGGTGACCACCGACAATGTAGCCGGTTATTTCCCTCTGGCGGATGCGCTGATCGTGGGATCATTTTTCAAGAAGGACGGGCAATGGGCCAATGCCATTGATCCGGCGCGTGTTGCCCGGTTTATGGAGAAAGTCAACCACATCCGGAACATCCCCTTCGATCGGGGATAAACTTCAGTTCAGCCCGGCAAACTGACGGCAAAGCCGAATGCGGGAAGGATGCTCCCATCCAGCGCGCCGAAAATGATGCGGCCCTGCACGAGGTCGGCCGGCACTTCGGATGCCTCTGGGCCGAAATTCAATGCACAGAGAATGATGTCCTGGGCTTTTCTGCGCTCGAAAGTCAGGACGTGGCGTCGGGCATAGTCATCAGGCGCCGGTTCACGCAGGCTGATCTCGCCGTCAACAAGCACCGGGCAGCGGGAGCGAAGAGACATCAGGGTGCGAAAGAACTCGTACCACTCGCGCCGCTTGTCAAACCCTCGCGCAAAAAGGTTGCCTTCAAACTCCACGCCCTCGCAGCTGCGGATTCCGGCGCCTGTGCAGATGCGGCGGCCTTTGTCGCATGGGCCGATGCGCTCATGGATGGACGGCCTGTTGGCGGCGCCGAACTCCTGTCCGGTGAGCATGAAAGGAATGCTGCCCGGGAGCAGGTGGAACAGGGTGCTGAACACCCGCACGGCCTGCTCGCCAAAACGATAGACTCCGCGCCCTTCATCATGATTGTCGGTATAGCGGGCCCAGTAGACGGGCGCAGGAAGGTTGTCTGTTTGTGCCCTGTAATCTCCAAGAAGGCGCTTTACGGCTCCGGCGACACCCTCGAGCCGAAACAGGTCTGTGTCGGCGCCGGGGCCGGGGCAGATCACGGAATTCAGGTTTTCATCAACCCCGTAATGCTTTTCAAGAATTTTGTACATCCCGTCGTCGTAGGATGCATTAAAGCCTCGCCGGAAAAGATCCATGCTGTTGTCCAATCCGTAGCATTCGGCAAGGAAAAGGATTTCTTTCCCGGGATGCCTGGCCTTCAGCGCGGCGATGGCCTCATCCCAGAATGAGCGGTCGTTGATGAAATGCGCCATGTCGATCCTGAACCCGTCCGTACCGAGCTTCAGCCAGAAATCATAGGTGTCGATCATGGCCGCACGAAGACCGGGATTCCTGTAGTCAAGCTTGGCCGTGTCGGACCAGTCCAGGTCATAGGCGGGGGTGCCGTCGGCCGCCTTGACATAGAAATCCGGATTGGACCGCGTCCACACATGATCGCGGCTCGTGTGATTGGGAACCATCCCCACGATAACGCTGCAGCCCGCGCGGTGCGCGGTGGCGATGAGCTGCCGGAATTCCTCCATGGTGCCGTATTCGGGATCCACGGCGTCATACTGCCGTGCGGCGTAGGGTGAGCCGATGCCTTTCCGGCCCTCAAATCCCATGGGGAAGGGGGGCATGAAGTGCAGAATGGTCATTCCGAGCCGCTTGAGGGTGGAAAGGTTCTGCATCACATACGCAATTGGAGACTGAACGGGAGGCTGTTCAATGGCGGCTTCGATGGCGTTGCGCGGTTCCCGCGCAGCCAATGACCGCAGATTGATCTGATATATCCTCCCGCCGGCTATCCAGTTGTTCATCTTGCACACCTCATCATCGCGTTGACCTGAAACAATAGAACGCCATGGCGGCAATTCAAGCCGGAAGCGAAAAGGTTCGCATTTTTTCCTGTAAAGTGATCTTATCCAGCATCAATTCAATGCGCAAAGAGCGCAGGAGTCGGCTATGAAATGTATGGTATTTCTCCTGACCATGATTCTGGCCGCCGGTTCCGTCCGAGCGGATTCGGCCGCTGATCTCGTGGCCATTCGAACCCAGCTGCTGGCGCACAGCGCCAATACAATCAACCCCGACGCATGGGGGCAGGTCATGGCGGATCTCGACGGAGTGATTCTCCGCGCGGGAGAGTCGGGCGATGCCTCGCTGACCGTCGAAGCTTCCCTGCTGAAGGCCATGGCGCTTTCCGACATGCGGGGTGAACATGAGCAGGCCATACGCGTGCTCCGTGGACTGATCGGCCGCTACGGGAGTCAGCGGATGCCGGGATTTCAAGCTGTTTATGTTCGTTTGGCGGAAACCCATGCAAAAACCGGGGACAGCCAGGCCATTCTGACCCTCATCGAGGAATTTCGCAACAGCCCGAATTATGATGGGCAGAAATATGATTACTCCGGAGGCAGAAGCCCGTCCGACCCCATACGAATTGTTCGCCCGCGCGGGCCAAATGGAGACTCCATCACGGTCACATCCATGGAGCGTGCACTGCTCCAGGCCAAATCGGCACCGGGCCGCCGCTGTCCGGATTTCCGCGCTGTCGATTTGAGCGGCGTTCCGGTTTCTTCGCGGGACATGGACGGTTTTCTTGTGCTGATTGACTTCTGGTCGTTCCGGTTCCCCCGCTGGGAACAGTCGCTTCCAGAGCTGGTCCGCATTCAGAAGCGCTATGAGAACGCGGGTTTCAAGGTCATTGGAGTTCCGGTGGAAAGCAATTTCACAGAGTCGCTCAATGCGCTCAGGCAGGCGGGGGCACTCTGGCCCCAGCTGCGTCCCGACCCCGAGCTGATGAAGGCTTTTGGCGTCTTCGGGGAAATTGCAAATGTGCTGGTTGATCCTTCGGGACGAATCATAGGGAGCAATCTCTACGGCATTGAGCTGGAAGCAGCCATCAGAGACGCCATCGAAATCCAGTGAACCTCAGCGCCACCGGCGCCAAAGCTCATCAAACAGATCGTCGTCATCGTTTCGCGGGGAAGATGCTGAAGAGGTCTGTTCGTACGGGGCGGGGCCAACAATGACATTGCCCTCGGGTTCCCGCGGAACGCCGCCGCCCCAGACTCCAAACGGTCTGTATTTGAATGATTCCTGAAGCTGCACTGCGCGGTATTCCGAACCCGCCGCCATATAGATGAAAATCGCAATGGCCAGCAGGGACAGATTGAACCGCCCCCCGAAGACCGCCCACACGCCGAAGACGATGGCGATGGTCTGGCCGATCTTTGCCGCCCGGCGCGTGGCTTCCAGCCGGCCCAGTTTCGGGGTCATCCATGCGCGGAAGATTCGCCCGCCATCCATCGGAAAAGAAGGAAGAAGGTTGAACAGCGCCAGCATCAGGTTGATGGCGCTCAGGACATATATCGTGACAGCCAGCGCATACAGACCGGCGGCCCCGATGAAGCGGCTGAGCAGGTGAAACACAAGCGCAAGCATCAGACTGACGGCCGGTCCGGCCGCAGCGATGAGGGCTTCGTCGCGCGGTCGAGACGGAAGATGCTGCATTTTGGCGATGCCCCCGAAAGGGACCAGCAGAATTTCGCGAACGCTGCAGCCTTTTCGGATGGCCACATACGAGTGGCCCAGCTCGTGCAGAGCCACGCTGGTGAACAGCCCGATCGCGCCGAGCAGGCCCCAGAACAGGGATGTAAAACCAAGCACCGATGAGATGTGCGAGGCAATCAGGGGCAGAAATATCCACAGGGTGATGTGCACCCTTATTGGTATGCCAAGCACTGTCCCTATTTTTGTTGAACTGGCCATGTCAGGGGAGAATGTAGCGCAGATTGCCGCCATTGCAAGGATGGATGACTTCATCTCAGCGGCGTCGTGCTCCAGGCATCATCCCGGGGGCGGCGAGTACCACAAACCTTCTGAAATCAGTCCAGCGTCCAGCAGACGGTCTCGTTCAGGGCGGAGACGGTCATGTCCTCGACCGGGAGCATGCCTTCAGCCCGTCGCACGGTTTCCAGTTTCGGAGAGGTGTGCGGATGCCTGGCAACGAGCGAACAGCAGTCCTTGTATTTCCCAAGGGATAAATCAAACGTGTCAAGCTGCTGGCTGAGATCTATGATTTCCTGTTTGTTGTATGTCAGCAGAGGGCGAAAGACGCTGATGCTTGAGGCGTCATCGAATGCTGTCAGGTTTTGCATGGTCTGCGAAGCGACCTGCGCCAGGTTGTCTCCGGTTACAATGGCATGACACCTGGAACGGACAGCAAGCCGTGAAGCGATGCGGGCCATGAAGCGGCGGAACAGCACCAGCTCCAGCTCCTGGGGAACCCGTGTCTGCATCATGCCGGCTTCAAAAGCCGTGTAGGGGACCAGATGAAGACGGGCCGACTGGCCCTGCGGGCGGGTGATCGCCTGAATCATGGGTATGATTTTGCCTTCGCGGACCTTTTCCGGGTCGCCGAATACATGGAAATGAACAAATTCCGTTCTGCATCCGCGCTTCATCATCAGCCAGGCGGCGGCGGGAGAGTCAATGCCGCCCGAGAACAGGCACATGGTCCGTCCCGAAACGCCGACGGGCATGCCTCCCGGCCCTGCGATATGCGGTCCCTCCAGATAGACCTTGTCATCATAGACCCGGAAGCGGATAGGGATGTCCGGATTGGACAGATTGACCGGTGCGTTTGTGGCTTCGCCGACGGCAAAGCCGACCTGCCGGCCTATTTCCGGAGAGGTAAGGGGAAATGTCTTACAGTTGCGTTTTGCGGATACACCGTAGGTGGCCCCCGGCCATGCGAGTTCACGGTACAGTTGAACCGCGGCACGGCTCATGCCCGCAAGGTCCGCCGGCACGCTGCGCACAGGGGTCACAAAGGCCACGCCGCAGACCGATGCCGCGGCTGAGATGGTGTCATCAGGAGCCGGGCCATTTGCGAAACGAACCAGAATCCTGTCTCGGTGTTCGCTTACTCTGATGCCCTCTCCGGGCAGCACCCGCCGGATGTTTTCCGCGAGTACGCGGATGAAGTCGCCCCGATTTTTCCCCTTCAGACCGATTTCAGCGAAATGCACCATGGCAGCATCCCACGACAGCACCAGAGGGTTGAGTTTATGAGCGGCTCCCGGCATTTCTCAGGCGTCCATTTGCCGGGTGTCGATCGCATAGCGATAGCGCTTGATCTTCGCGGTGGATGTTTTTTCCAGCTCCTCAAACTGCACCTGAATTTTGCGCGGACGCTTATATTCGGAAATATCTTTCACCATGCGCTTGATCTCACTGCGGACCAGCTGTTCCACCTGATCATCCGTAAAATTTTCCCTTGTGCAGACTAATGGCGTCCTGATCCGGAACCGCAATAACACCCACGCGCTCTCCGGCCTTGTCCAGCGGATCACGATAACCCAGCACAACGGATTCGAGGATATACGGGCTCTTGTTGATGTACGATTCGACCTCTTCAGGATAGATATTCTTGCCCTCGCGGTTCACAATCAGGTTTTTCTTCCGTCCAGTGATGGTCAGGAAGCCCTCGTCATCTATGAACCCGAGATCGCCGGTCAGCAGGGCGCCGTCGCGGAATATTTCATCGGTGGCTTCCTTGTTGTTGAAGTATCCGAACATCACATTGTCACCGCGCGCGGCGACCTCCCCGATGCCCTGCTCATTGGGGTCCACAATGGTCAGCTCAATGCCGGGCATCGCAATGCCCACTGTGCCGGGCTTGTTTCTTTCCAGTGTGTTGATGGTGAGCACCGGCGCTGTTTCCGTGAGCCCGTAGCCCTCGCGCACCGTGAGCCCCATCTTGTTCCATCGGCGAAGCAGGTCGGGATCGCAGGGAGCGGCTCCGCTGACAATCAGGCGGATCCGGCCGCCCAGTTTGGCGATGATCTTGCCGGCAATGATTTTACCAAGCCCCATCTTGACCAAAAGTCCGCCTACTTTGCTTTTATCAATGGCGGCCTGAATGCGCGCATCCAGCTTTTCAAGAAGAAGAGGCACAGCAATCAGCACGGTGGGTTTTGTTTCAGCCATGTTCTCGCCCATGGTCCTCAGGCTTTCGATGAGGCTGATTTCCGCTCCGGCGGCAACCGGCAGCAGGAGATTGGCGGTAAAGGCAAAGGCGTGATGCAGGGGGAGGACCAGCAGAAAATTGTCCGTGCGCTGCACATTCACACACTGCATGGCGGCCTCGGCATTAGACACAAAATTCCTGTGCGTCAGCATGGCGCCCTTGGGGCGACCGGTCGTTCCAGAGGTGTAGATGAGCGAGGCGATGGATTCCTCCTCCGGGTCAATTCTTCCGAAAGCGCTGTCGGGGGCATCCACTTTTTCGGAAGCACCCGCCATCAGCTCCTCGTAATCCACAATGCCGAGATGGGGCGGGGGTGGCGGCTGCATTCTGGAGGCGTCGCGGAGGACAATGGCTTCGATATGATGCTGGTGGCCCATCAGCCGCTCGATCACGCGATAGAATTCAACCGAAGAGAACAGAACGCGAGCCTGGGAATCCGTGAGGATGTGGGCCACTTCCTGCCCCTGGAGCTTGGCATCTATGGGAACCGCCACCGCGCCAATGGAGATGATGCCGAAGTAGGTTTCGATCCAGTCTGCCGAATTTTCCCGGTACAGAGCCACGCGGTCTCCGGGCCGGATGCCCGCATCCGCGAGAATCTGCGACACCTGCGCCGCGCGCATCAGCAGCTGCCGATAGGAGACTTCAACCCACTGGCCGTTCACCTTGTGCCGAACCACGGTGGCATCAGGCCGTTCCGCAGCAGAGTCCTTCAGTACCTGTTTGATTGTGCGCATGTTTGGTTCTCCCAGCTGTCAATCCGCATCGTAAGGCAGGGCCTTCTTCAAAGTCGAGACAAAAGCCGGGACCCGGGATGCAGCTGCAGACTGCTTCAGATTTCGGGACGGGAGCGGATCATTTACTCCGCAGGCGGTGATACTCGCGCGGGACGGCTCCTGCAAGCTGGTGGATTTCCAGTCTGTCCCAGCCGGGCAGGTCCAGCAGGTGCTGAAGAAGCAGGGCGCATCCCACAGCGTCATAGAATGCGTCGTGTTCGGACCGGCCGGGACACAGGGTGTCGGTTTTTCCCTTCAGGCGCAGATGCTTCAGCAGAAAACCCAGATTGTGCGAAGGAAGTTCCGGCCAGACCATGCGCGCCAGCTTCAGAGTGTCTATCCATGGTCCCAGTGTGTGAAGCGGGGCTAGTTTTCGAAGGAATTTCTTCTCGGTGCCGATGTTGTGCGCGGCAAGAGGGTGCTCGGAGACGCGATGTTCCAGTTCCGGCCACAGACCGGTCAGCCCCGGCGCGCATGCCAGTTCCTTCTTCAGGAGGCGATGGTTTCCGGGCGCTGCGGGATTGAACGGACGGTCGGGTATGTAAAGGAGGGACTCAAAGGTGTTTTCAAGATCAAGTTGACCATGGTTCAATGTGACCATCCCGATTTGCCATGGCTGATCGGGCCAGCCGGGCACTGAACCAGTGGTCTCGAAATCCAGAACGGTGATGATGCTTTCCTTTGCCCGCATAACAGACCGGACTCTATCGTCATGAGCCCGGGATGGACAGGAAAATATCGGCATGCTATAATATCTATAATAAAGGAGAAAGCAGGCCATGAAGATGATAAGAATGCTGATCTTGCTGGCGGGGACGGCTTTTTGTGCAATGGCGCAGGAGCCGCTGCCGGAGGCCGCTGTGAGCGCAGAAACAAACGCCCTTCTGGCGGTGAAGGCTCAAAGCCAGACGACCGCAAAACGGGTCGATCGTATCGAAGTATCTGTCGCAGAGCTTGAAAAAACTATCGGGAGACGGGCGATCGGAAGCCGCCGTCCGTCGGAAACCATCGAAGATCAGCTTGCTGAAATAGAGCGCAGACTCAAGCGGATCGAAAGAGATGTTGATGATCTGGAGCGCAGGCTCCGGAGAGTGGAACGCCGGTAGGCCTTCAATTCACGGCGCTGACGACAATCCATGTTAGATAGCCGATGTAGCACAGGAGCAGACCTCCGCCTTCCACCCTGTTTATCCGTCCGGGTTTGCGCAAACCGCATCCAATGACCATGATGGCCAGTGTCAGGAGCCCCATCACGAGAACATCCCGTTTCAGCATCATGGGATCCACTGCCAAGGGATGAATAATTCCCGCAATACCAACCACAATCAGGGTATTAAACATGTTCGATCCGATCACATTACCAAGTGCGATGTCGTACTCATTTTTCTGCACTGCGGCAATGGAAGAGGCCAGTTCCGGAAGAGAAGTGCCCACAGCGACAATGGTGAGTCCAATGATGAGGTCGCTCACGCCCAGTGCATGAGCAATGCCTACCGCTCCCCAGACGAGCACCCGTGAACTGATGATCAGCAGAGCTAGCCCGACGATGACGAAGAAAATGGCTTTGTTCAGAGGCATAACATGACGGGTCAGCTCGTTCTTTATATCTCCTGAAAGCGGATCATGCTTCAACTGGCGACTTTCATGCAGGCACCAGACCATATAGAGCGCAAATGCCGTCAGAAGAATGACGGCATCCCTTCGGGAAATTTGTCCATTTGAAAGCATGACGGCGGTCAGCACAGTCATGAGCAGCAGCAGAGGCAGTTCACGGCTTATGACCTTTGAGTGAACAATGACGGGCTTAACCAGGGCACAGAGGCCCAGAATCAGCGCTATGTTGCAGATATTGGACCCATAGGCATTGCCCAGAGCAATTCCGGGATTGCCCTGCCATGCGGAGATGGCAGAAACAGTCATTTCCGGGGCCGATGTCCCAAAGCCGACAATAATCATCCCGACAAGCAGGGGTGACATGCCCAAATGATGCGCTGTGGCGGAAGAGCCGTCCACAAAACGTCCGGCGCTCCAGATAAGGAGTGCCAGCCCGGCAATCAGAGCTGAAAGAGACAAAAGCATAATATCGCGGATATTAAGGGCGCGCAGGATTGTAAACAAGAAATTATGCAGAACAGTTGACAAGATCAGATGCACCGAGTATAAGTAAAACAATTGTTTAATACAACTGTTTGTGCGGGGATATGACACACGAATACAGCAAAGATGCGAAGGAAAGAATTCTGAACGCGGCCATCGGCCAGTTTGCGGAGAATGGCTTCGCGGCTACCAGCGTTCGCCAGATATGTGACGCGGCAGGGGTCAATGTGGCCGCAGTCAATTATTATTTCCGTTCGAAGGAGCAGCTTTATCACGAGGTCTTCAGGGTTCTCTTTGAGGATGTCAGCGCCCCTTTGACGGCCATTCCGGCGAAGGTGCGTGATGCGGGGTCATGGAGGGCGGCACTTCTGGAATGGATCACGATGGCCCTGAAAATAGTCACCGCCGATCAGCCGCCAAAAAGCTCGATGGTGAAACTGATTGCCTATGAGCGCACCAGTCCGTCAAGCGTGTTCCCGCTGCTTCATGAAAATTTTTTTCAGCCTTTGCGCGATAGTCTGGCGCAGCTGATCCGAATGGGTCTTCCGAAGGATGTGGATGAGGTGACAGCCTCTGTCTGGGAGGTGTCCATTGCCTCCCAGGTTCTGGTGTTCATGCACCGCAGCCCCCCGTGGGATGAGATGCTGATCCCACGGGACGCGACTCGTGAAGACTGGCTTAACCGCACGGCGCACCACATAGAAGAGGGGATATCCTCCCGGCTTTCTTTTCAGGGCGGCCGGTAACCAGAGGCGTTTATGAAAACCAAAACAGCAATCTGCGGAATCCTTGCAGCCCTGTTGACCTCCGGCTGCGCGCGGTTTGATCCGGTCCGCGCGCGCCGCACCCAGACCGAATTGTTCACCAGCTCCCTGGCGGAGATTGCGGCTGTTGAACTTGCGAAGCCCCTTTCGCTCGAGGACTGCATCGGCATCGCCATGCGCAGCAACTATGAGATTCGCAAAGCAGACCTCAACAGCGAACTGCGCCGCATTGGGAAGAATGTGGCTTTCACGGCTTTTTTGCCGAATGTCACCGCATCGGCCGGTTATAAATCGTATGAAAAAGATCCGGTGCGCATGAGCCGGGAGTATGATTATGCCCAGGTGGATATCGGGATGCCGATTTTCATGCCGTCCACGTGGTTCCTTTATGCGGCGGCCCGTCATGGCTATGCGTCCTCGGAAATGGCTGCGGCCTATGTGCGTCAGGGCATTGTCCTGGAAACAACGAAGAACTATTTTAATCTTCTGGTTCAGCAGGAAACCGTGGCCGCCCTTGAATCGCAGAGGGAAGCGGCTCGCGCAAATGCCGACCGTATCCGCAGTCTGGCCGCAGAGGGTTACTTCGCAAAATGGGAGGGGGAGCAGGCCCTTTTTCAGGCCGAGGCGCGCGAGACGGAACTGAATCGCGCCCGCAGGCAGCTGAATGTTCTCCGTGGTGATCTCCTCCAGGGCATGGGCCTTTCGCCCGCTGCCGACATCAAGCTCTCCGGGGAAACAGGACGTATTGCCGCGCCGGAAGGCACTGTGGATGAGCTGGTGCTGAAGGCTCTGGAGATTCATCCGGAACTGCTGCTGGCCGACCGGGCGGTGGTTGTTGGCGAGCATAACGTGCGCAAGGCTTTCTGCGATTTCATCCCGACGGTTTCTTTCTTCTACTCTGGAACATGGACGGGCGATGATCTCGTCGAGCAGGCGGAGAACTGGGTGTCCGGGTTCACCGGAGTGTGGAAGCTGTTCACGGGCTTTGCGAACACGGCCCGCTACAAGGCGGCCAAAGTTGAACGCCGGCAGAGCGAGCTGGAGAGGGAGTCAACGTTTCTCTCTATCATGGTGCGGGTCATTGCCGCGGAAGCGGCTCTTCGGGATGCCGCTGAAAACGCCCGCATTCGCCAGCGGGCTTATGATGTTGCAGCCGCGAAATATGCAGATTATGACGCGCGGGCCCGTGAAGGACTTATTCCGCTCAGCGAGGCGCTTGACGCGCTGGCCGCGATGGATATTGCGCAGGTGGAGCTTGTGCGGAGCCGCTATCAGGAACGAATTGCAGCTGCCAATCTTGAGCTGGCCATGGGCATTACCCTTGTCCCTCAGGACGGGAATGAAGCAAAGGAAGAAAAATAGCATGAAAGTGAATTGCGTCATCATCGGGATTGTCAGTGCCTCCATTATGTCCGCGGGCTGCGGCAGAAAAGATGCCCCTCCCGAGGCAGATGAAACTGTGCAGAGACTTGCAGTGCGCGCGCAGGCCGTGGAGACCCGCCGCTTCGAGCGCCGCCTCACCGTGCAGGGAACGCTCGAGAGTGAAAAATTTGCTGAAGTTTCAGCCCGTGTGGACGGCAATCTTGATGAAATATGGGTGGATGAGGGCGATGCCGTTGTTGCCGGAAAGACTGAGCTTTTTCAGATCGATCCCGTTGGCCGGCAGAATGCCCTGACCATAGCGGAGCAGAATCTGGAAGTCAGCAGGGCTTCACTGGAAGTGGCCCGGGCCACTGTGCGAAAGGTAGATGCCGAAGCGCGCAAGGCTGAGCTTGATTTTGAGCGCTACGCGCGCCTGTACAGGGAAGGCAAAGTCACAGATCACGAACATGAGGCGCGTCAATTGGCGCACGAGCAGGCCCGGGCCGGGCTTGCCGTTGCGAACGCGCAGGTCAATCTTGCCGAGCGGCATGTCAGGCAGGCCGAGGCTTCACTGACCATTGCCAGGAAGAATCTTGATGATACCAGAAGCGTTGCGCCGATTTCCGGCAGGGTGAGTGCCCGTCACGCTGAACCAGGCGAGCTGATGTCGGTCGGAAAGGTTGTGCTCCGAATTGACGATGTGAGTTCCGTGGAGGCAGCCGCCTTTCTTCCCTCGCAGTATCACGGAGAAGTGGAGCCTGGGAAAACCCGGTTCCGCCTGAATGTGAGCGGGCGCGATGCCGGCATGCACACGATCAGCTATCGCAGTCCCACGATCAACCCGACGCTGCGCACCTTTGAAATCAAGGGCCTTGTTGATGGTCAGGAGGCGGCCGTTCCGGGAAGCATGGCCGACCTTACGATTGTTTTCGAGGCGCGTGATGGTCTCGGTGTGCCTTCCTCGTCCGTGCTGCTCCGGGCCGGAAGGCCGGTTGTTTTTGTTGTAACAGACGACCGGGCCTTCTCTCGTGAAATTCAGACCGGACTTCAGAATGATGGATGGACCGAGATTACTTCCGGGCTTGAAGAAGGGGACGTGGTCGTCACCGAGGGGCAGACACAGCTCCGGGATAATGATGCCGTAGAGGTGCTGTAAGGAGATCAAGCCATGTTTCTAGCCACCGCCTCCACCAAACGCCCGATCGCGATGAGCTGCCTGCTGATCGCCCTGATTGGTCTTGGGCTCAATTCCTATCGCAAGTTGTCCATCGAGAACATGCCGGCCGTGGATATCCCCTATGTTGCCGTTGTCACCACTTGGGTCGGAGCCTCCCCCGAGGATGTTGAGAAGGATGTCAGCAAGGTGATTGAAGATGCCGTCTCGGGCATTGACGGCCTCAAGCATATTGAGTCCTCCAGCATGGAAAACGTTTCACAGGTTGTTCTGGAGTTCACACTGGGCGTAAACGTGGACATTGCCGCCCAGGACGTGCGCGAAAAACTGGACGGGATTCTCTCCGAACTCCCTGCCGAAGCCGACCGTCCGGCCATCCAGAAGATCAACATCAACGCTTCGCCCATCGCCAGCATATTTCTTGCGGGAGACGCTCCGCTGGATGATCTTTACGACTACGCAGACAATGTCATTGCCGACCGTTTCGCCACCGTGCCTGGCGTGGGCGAGGTGCAGGTCATCGGCGGCAACGAGCGTGAAGTCTGGGTTGAACTGGACCGGGACCGGCTTGCCGCCGCCGGACTCACTTCGGCCGATGCGGTTGCCGCTTTGCAGGGGGGTGTTCTCTCCCTTCCCGGTGGGCGCATCCGTGAAAGGGGTCATGAATACTCTGTCCGTTTCGACGCCGAATACCGGGAGGTCGCGGACATTGCGGACCTTGAAGTCGCCAGTCGCGACGGTGCCCGCCGGAAACTTGCTGACCTCGGTTCTGTCCGTCTCGCCTCGGAAGAGATCCGTCAACGAGCCATTCTTGACGGGAAGCCCGGTGTGGTTCTCAAGATCATCAAGAAAGCCGAAGGCAATGTTGTCGAAATCGCAAGGGAAACCCGGAAGCGATTTGAGGAAATTCAAAGGAATCTGCCCGGAGGCATGGACCTTACCTGGGTCTCCGACGAATCCACCAACATCCGCGAGTCGGTTAATTCGGCGCTCTCCGCCGTGACGGGAGCCATTATCCTCTGCGCTCTGGTGCTTTTTGTTTTTCTCGTCAATTTGCGGACAACCATTGTGGTGGCCATCACAATGCCGGTCACCATATTGATCAGTCTTTTTTTCATGCAGCTGGCCGATCAGACCCTGAACATGCCAACCCTGCTTGCACTTGGCCTTTCCACGGGCGTGCTGGTTTCCAACTCCATCGTCGTACTGGAAAACATTGTCGAAAAGTTCGAAGCAATGGATGATCACTGGGAGGCCGCGTGCATCGGCACCTCCGAAGTTGCTGTTGCCGTTCTGGCCTCGGCCGGGACAAACGTCATCGTGATGTTTCCCATCTCGATGATGACCAGTCTGGCGGGTCGTATGCTTGCACCTTTTGCCATCACGGTTCTCATTGTCAATGCCATGTCCATCTTTATCAGCTTCACGCTTACGCCTATTCTCTGCGCCCTGATGCTGGAACCGGCATCAAGGCGACGGGACAACATGTTAACGCGGTTCAGTCGGAGGTGGGATGCGGGTTTTCAGCGTCTGGGCGGCAGCTTTACGCGCCTTCTCCGCCGGATTGCCGCGCGCAAGCGCTATAATCTTCCTGTTGTT
Source organism: Verrucomicrobiota bacterium (assembly GCA_029557905.1). GTDB lineage: Bacteria > Verrucomicrobiota > Kiritimatiellia > JAKQHR01 > JAKQHR01 > JAKQHR01. The sequence continues at coordinate 98,895 of JAKQHR010000070.1, read as the reverse complement.
CTTGGATTTGTTTTCTTGTTCTTGTTCACCATGAAGTCAGGCGGGCGCAGTCTGGGCTTCAGCTTCTTTGAAACCGCAGATGAAGCCCGCATATTCATCCGAATCGAACTTCCGCCCTACTATGAGTTGAACCAGACGCTTGACCGCATTGACCGCATTCAGGCCCGGCTGCAGGAGTACAGTGATCTTGTTCACGTTCTCACCGTGGCCGGAAAGGCTGAATCCATGAGCGGGCAGGCCAGTGAGGGCGTGTACATGGGGCAGATTGAATTATTCTTCAAGCCCAAGACTGAGCGCGACTGGACCATTCAGGACCGGCTTTCAGATATTCGCACCCGCCTGGCCGATGAAACCGATTGTCTGATATCTGCTTCTGTACCGGGACGCATGGGGGGCCAGAGTTTCCAGATTGAACAGGACCTGTCAGGCGACGATCTTGACATTCTGGAGGCTGCGGCGCTTGGTATACAGACCGCTGTTCGCAACATCCCCGGCGTGGATCAAATTCAGACCACGGTGAGGGATTCCAAACCCGAAATCCGGATTGTGCCCAAACGAACGCTGCTTTCCGATCTTGGCCTGTCCTCCGCGCGCCTCGCGGCCATTGTTCGCGGCAATATTGAGGGAATTGAGGCGGCCAGCTACAAACGCGGAGATCGCACCTATGACATACGGGTCAAGCTTGCGGAGGCCGAAGGCAAAGAGCAGATCCGGCAGTTTATGCTGCCTGGCGCCGAGGGCCGCACCATTCCGCTCGAAACCGTTGCCGACGTGGTTGACGATCGAGCCAGTATCCAGATCTACCGGGTGGACAAGCGGCGCACCGTCAAGATACTTGGAGACATCCGTGAAGGCGCCACGATGTCCGGTATAGGGACTGAAATCCGCCGGACTCTCGATGAACAGCGGCTAGTGCCCCCCGGCTGCACCTTCAAAAGTGCAGGCATGAGTGAAATGCTCGGGGAGGTTGTGGCTGACTTTGGAGAGGCCATTGTGCTTGCCACTTTCCTCACACTTCTGACTCTGGCTGCGATACTGGAATCCTGGAGCCGGCCCGGGCTTGTTCTTCTCACACTGCCCATGGGGCTGATCGGGGTTGTCGGCGCCCTGGCTGTCGGCCAGTTTGCGATCACCATATTCGTTCTGCTGGGCACACTCATGCTTATCGGAGTCGTGGTGAATCCGGCGATTCTGATTGTTGACAAAATGGCGCAGCATATGCGGGAAGGAGTTTGCCGTCGTGACGCCATGCTCACGGCCATGGCCGAGCAGTTCCGGCCTGTGCTCATGGTTGTACTGGCTTCCGGGCTCGGTATGCTCCCCATGGCCATCAGCCGGGGCATTGGTTCGGAAAACCGTGCCGGCATTGGCACTGCATCGGTCGCGGGGGTGCTTGTTGCGGGTGTTCTCACCCTGATTGTGCTTCCGCTGATTTACACGCTCTTCACCGGGAAGCCGAAGTCCGGGCATGCGGAGCCGTGTGAAGAAGCGACCGCGCGGCTTCATGCAAAATAGGTTGCAGGGGAGGGGGGAGGCTGTTATATTGCACCGGTTTTCTTGTGGGGCGGTAGCTCAATTGGGAGAGCGTCGCGTTCGCAATGCGAAGGTCGAGGGTTCGATCCCCTTCCGCTCCACCATTTTCCCCTTAACTTCATTTGGGGTCACGGGTAAGCTGTCTGGCCATGAACGGGAGGGATATCTCAACAACAGGGCATGTGCAGGGGTTTGTGCTGGCGTACGAGCTGCGCGGGCACATGCTCACCTATAGATTTCTTTCCCTTATACCGCTTGCCCGAATTGATCTGCGGGATGCCGTGCAAATACGGCTTTCTTCCTTCAGTGAGTACATGAAAACCCTCGGAGCGCATCCTTGGGGAACCCGGTTCTGGTGGACCTGCGGTCTGCGCTGCCGTGATTCCGAGGCGCCGGTCTACCTGATCCGCACCTGCAGGAAGAAAAGAAGCTGCTTTGTCCGGTTGAAGGCGGGGATGCATTATCGCCTGAGAGTGGCTATACACCGCTGGTCGGCTTATTATACGGACGCCGAAGGGCGGAACGCGGTATTATGCGCAAACGATGAATCCCGGCCGCAGGCGGAGCAGTTGACGGCCCTGTAGATTCCCTGAATATTTTCTTTTCAATGCCCGGTCGAGGCTTATTCTGTTCAGACGTTTGAGGAACTTATAGTGACATGAAAACCGGGATTGTGAAATGCGGCTGGGTGTGGATCATTCCGCCGTTTGTGCTGGGCGCGGCGGGATGGTGGCTCCTGACGCGGGCCGGCTATGGCGCGGCGGGATGGACTGCCGCCGCCGCAGGTCTTGTGCTGGGCTCGTTTATGATTTATTTCCACCGGGATCCGCAGCGCATTCCCCCGCAGGAGGAGGGGATCATCCTGGCTGGCGCCGACGGAGTCATTCGGCGGGTAGAAGAACTTCACGAGCCGGATTACCTGCAGGGGCCTGCCGTTCGAATCAGCATTTATCTTAATCCGTTCGATGTGCATGTGAACCGTTCCCCGCTGGGCGGGCGCGTAACACGCCTGGCTTACACTCCGGGGAAACATATGCTCACCATCATGAATGCGGCCTCTGAAGTTAATGAACACAGTTCCATTTTTATCGATAACCCCCGCATATGCTGTCTTGTCCGGCAGATCGTCGGCCCCATTGTCCGGCGGGTGGTGTACTGGCTGAAGGAAGGACAGGAGATTGCGCCCGGGCAAACCATCGGAATGATGAGATTTGGTTCCCGCCTCGATATTTATTTGCCCTCATCCCGCGTAAAGGTTATCGTCAAAAAAGGTGATCGGGTCTCTGCAGGACTGACGGTCGTGGCCCGCATCATCAATTGAGGACTGATTTCGTGATAAAACTTAAGACAAGACAGATGATTCCCTGCGCATTCACCATTGCGGCGCTGATTGCCGGACTTTTCAGCATACTGAAAAGCGCATCAGGCGATTTTGTGGCGTCTGCCCAGTTCATCATGCTGTCCATGATCCTCGACGGCATGGATGGCACGCTGGCCCGGCTTTTAAGGGGCACTTCCCGCTTTGGGGCGGAACTGGACACCTTTGTGGACATCACAAGCTTCGGCACCGCGCCCGCCGTTCTGCTTTATCTGGCTGTGCTGAAGGATTTCGGGTTCTGGGGGATACTGCTTTCCTCGGTCTATATCAGTTCAGGCGCCATCCGGCTTTCGCGATTCAGGATTGTGGATCCGCGGCGGGGGCAGGGCGGATTTCTCGGGCTGCCGATCACCGCCTGCGCCGGCTGGACCGCATTGTTTGTTTTTGTGATTTATTCCCATGTTCTTGACGAGCAGATGTTTTCACTTAGCCGCGGCCCCGTGGCGGTGTTTTTCTGGATCACCACTGTGGCCATGCTCTTCCTGCAGGTGTCTCAGGTCCATTATGCCAAACCTACAAAGGAACTGGTAATGTTTGTTCCCAGCATTTTTTTTGTGGGGTTTCTTTTCCTGCACGCCAGTGTGGCCATAGCGGCGGCCATTGCCATGATTGCGTATGGAATCGTCTATGTCTTCATTTCGCCCATGCTGCCTAAACACGTGGTGGTTGAAGACGAAGAGGAACCCCTGACGGCTGAAAACTGAGCAGTCGCGGCTTATTTGGTGAGCTTGATATCTTCACCCCGCCAGTCCGCAGGAGGGGGATTCGATCTGAAGTGTTCAATGCGGGCCAGCAGCGCCTTTGACGGCCCGTCTTGCGGGTTCTGCAAGAGCAGGGCAGATGACTCATCCCACCGGCGCTCCCAGTGCATCTTCAGCGCGGCTTCGTACTGTGCAACGGTTTGCGCCATGGATTCCATGTCTTCAGGGAGCAGAAGTTCATAGATGCGCACGGGCTGCGTTTCGCCTTTTACCACCACCAGATCCAGAAGGCGGACGGGAAAAACACTGCCTATGGCATCACGCGTGGTCTGGCCTATGGCAATGCGCGTTGCATATTCCTTGTTGATGCCTTCAAAGCGCGAGGCGCGGTTAACAACATCTCCCATCACCGTATATTCAAACCGGCGGCTCGACCCCATGTTGCCGGCCGTGACAATGCCTGTATTGAGCCCCATCCGCACATGCAATTGCACATTGAACTCCGCCTTCAGCTCTTCAGCCATTGCTCTGAGCTTCCGCTGCTGGTCGACAGCGGCACGACAGGCCCGAACGGCATGATCCTCCAGGTCGTGCGGCACGCCCCAGACCGCCATGATCCCGTCACCAATGAACTTGTTCAGGTATCCGTCATGCGCCATGATGATTTCCGTGACCGTGGTCAGATACCGGTTCATCAGGCGCGAAAGCACGGCGGGATCCATCTGTTCGGCAATGGTGGTGAACGAAGCGATGTCTGAAAAGAAAACCGTGGCGTTCTGCTTGTGGCCGGCAAGGGCGACCCGGTCAGGATGTTCTTCAAGCCAGGCCAGCACTTCCGGCGAGACCATGGGGCCGAACATGGTGCGCATGCGCTTTCGGGCCCCTTCTTCCATGAGATACCTGATGAACGTGACCGCAATATATACTCCGGCCAGGCACAGGGATATTTCAGTGGGGTTGGCCACCAGCTGAAAGTGCTGCAGCAGCCATGCGCTGGAACAAATGGTCGCAGTGATGGCCAGGAGTGTCACCAGCGCGGACAGAAGCGCTCCCCGGCGGCTGATGAACAGCGTCAAAAGGACCCCGAGAAGCACCATAACGGCCATGTTCAGGAAAACGATCCAGCGGGGCTCCCACAGGGTCTGGCCGCAGAGCATGTTCTCAATGGCCGTGGCCTGCACTTCAATCCCTGGAAAATCCTCCGCAAGAGGGGTGGCCACCAGATCGCCCAGTGCGGCCGCGGAGGTGCCCACCAGTACAATGCGGTTGGAGAAAAGACTCACCGGATGTTTCCCTGTCAGAATATCAATCGCGCTGACGTGCGGGAAACGGTCAGAACGGTAGTTCAGCACAATGCGGCCGTGACGGTCTGTGGGAATGATCAGGTCGCCAACAACAATTTGCCGGACGCCCTCAACGCCCTCGCTGTCATAAATGATTTTGTAAGGCGGCCCCTGGAGAAACAGCCGGACGGCCTGAAGGTTCAGCGACGGGAAAATGCCCTCCGGTGCCACTTCATAGATCAGAGGGGTTCGGCGAATTATGTTGTCGCTGTCTGCCGTGGTGTTGATAAAGGCGATTTTCCCTGCAGAAGCCAGTTCGGAAAGCGGAGTCACAACATCCCTCGCCAGCGGCAGCATGTCTGCCGGGCGCGGCCCTTTTTCCAGATAGGGACTCTGCCATGATGACCAGTCGGCTGTCGCCCGTTGTTCCGCGAGCCTGTCGTTCATATAACAGCCGAGTACAACCGGGTGACGGCCGACCGTGGATGCGAACATTGAATCAAAGTCCTCTCGCCCCTGGAGCAGCTCCGCCAGTTGCGCGTCAGAGCCGAAAATGTCGGTCCATGTGTCCAGGACCTGCGCCGGAGAGAGACGATCCTTCTCGGAGTAGACCACATCAAACACCATGACGGCCGCGCCGGCCTGAAAGGTCTTCTCCACCAGCCGGGAGAGCTGGAAGCGGGGCCACGGCCATTGTCCCAGTTCCGCTATGCTCTTGTCATCAATATCTGCAATGACGACATGGCTGCTGCGGCGAGGCTCTGCCAGCAGCTTCAGCAGCATGTCGTAGGTCTGGCTGGAAACGGCGGCCAGAAACCGCGGATTGGCGAGCCAGAGCAGAAGCCAGAGAAAAACCACCAGCAGCCCGGCCAGAATGGGGAGCCATTTCTTCACCCGTCTGAAATTCCAGTTTTAATGAAGGTCTGTGCCATAAGTGAATTCGGCAAAATGTCCGTCCATATGACGGAAAAGTCCAGACCCTATGGCTCCGGTGATGGGGATGGCCCCTGTGCCGGGACCCACGAGGCTGCCGTCCATGCGGTGTTCGATCAGAGGGGATGCTACGGGAGCGCCGCCCGCTTGGAACACATAAGAACCAGGTGTAACGGTGGTGGTCAGATTCCCGCTGGAAGAAATCGGCAATGACAGAGGAGAGTAGGAAACATTCAGCACATCCCCATTTGCATTGCTCAGCTGGAATGTCCCGTCCCAGTTGGCCGGGGCGCCTCCGCCGGGAATCTGTACATGAATGCTGGCCGACCCATCCACGCGGGAGCGGTAATCATTGTTGCCGATATAACCCGAGGCAGAACCTGCGCCGACCAGATCAAATGAAGTGGAGCCCTGGAAGAGGGTATCGTAAGCTGCGGGCGTAAGCGTGGTTCCGGTCACATACCGGCCTTCAACCATTTCCTCCTGGGGGCCATCGCCGTAGTCCGTGGTCCGGGTTCCGTTCCATTCTCCCCAGCCCCAGTCTGTTCCGCCGCTGTCCACATCGCCGCGGGCAACGCCCTCAAGCTGGTTCGGCTGAGAATAGCTGGCCTCATAAAGCCCATCCATCACATAGAAGCTCTGATGAGGTGTCGTAAGGAACATGTCTGACGACTGAGAACTCGGGCCCTGAAAAGCGGCAATACTCAGCAGGGCATTGTTCTCGGGCGAATCCCTGTTCACGACAAGCGAAACGCTGCTCTCGCCGAAATAGCCGGAATAGAACGCGTGTGCGCGAACCGGCGAGCCTCCGGCGGGGAATTCACAGAAAGATGCGCCCACAGCGTAGCCGCCGTTGTGAATGGTCGTCCCCGTATCCGCCGGGGCAACAGCCCCCGGGCTTGTGTTCAGAAATCCCGCCAGGCACATGCCCCCGGGCTGCAGATTGCCTGATGTGTCAGCATGAGGGATGCCCACGTGTCCGACGCCCTGCATTTCCTGCCCGAAAAAGGTCAGCCAGTCAGCACTGCCCTGAAGGCCTGGCGACATGGCTGGATCCACCATGAAATCTCCTGTTCGCGTGTTCACCCATAATGTCCCGTTTTCAATTACTGGGGTCAAAGGATCTGCGGTGGGACGAAGGGGGGGGAACTCTGTGAAGAGAATGTCATACCGAATAACTGAATCCGCGGGCAGTGCGGCGCCGGCGTAGTTTTCTGAAGTGAAACCGCCATAGCTTAAAGCCAGCGTGTGGTCCCCGCTGTCGACACGCGTCCAGAACTGCAGCAGATTGTCATTGTCAATGGTCGCGCCTCCTATGGTTTGTGCACTATGCCCGTCATAGATGGTGCTGCCGGGCATGAAGTCCTGGAGCGGAACATTCAAGGTCAGTGCAATGCTGTCTGACGGCTGGCTGTCGAAGAAGTTGTCGTGCATGCCCAGAAGTTGTCCGTCAAAGGCGGTATTGTCCATTGTCCCATTCAGCTGCTTCCAAATCCAGACATCCTGCAGCTCGTTGTGGGGCACCCCGGCTAAATAGGTGCCGCCAATGCCTCCGCCCCGCAGCATGAGCGTAGTCGGAGGCGGGGGCGGAACCGTCGGATCTGGCACGGTGCCTGCGCCATCAGACGGAGGGATTTCCGGATCTGTTGTCGTCCCGTCTTCCGGAGTCCACCCGTCAAGACTGGGATCATCAATAGTGGGGTCTGTGACTACGGGGTCGAAGGATTCATTGCCAGTCATGGAGGAGTCACCCGTTCCCCCTGTTGCAGGAGTTGAGTCGGTTCCGGAAGTGTCGCCAGGCGCAGGTGTCGTGCTGTCGTCTGCCGGCGGAGGATTGTCGGGTGAAGAAGGCGTCTGGCTCTCATCAGAAGAGGGAGTTTCTCCGGTTGCATTCTCTTCATTACTCTGCCCGGACGAGGACGGATCGAATGTCTCTGATCCGCCTTCCATGCCGGCATCTCCCGGAGTGGTGTTTTCAAACAGATCCAGCAGGTCTCCGGACGATATTCTTCCTTGAGCGGGGCGTTCGCCATCCTGAAGCGTATAGGCAATACCCTGCCTGCGGTTGCGGATGGCCGAAGAGCGCAGCGGGCCTGTTGCGTCGCCGAAATCCCTGATTTCATCAATAATGATTTCGCGGCCTGAAGGCACACGAATAATCATGACCCGGTCAGCCATGCGAGTCAGCACAAATCCGAGTTCACAGCCGCGTATGCCGATGGTGGCTCGTCCCGTCTTCACCCTGAAGCGGTCGGGATTCAGGTCGGTGATTTTCCCGGTGATGACACGGAACATCCCAAGCCCCAGCTTCATGCCCATGGCATTTTCACTTTTCTGGTCCGGCGTGAATATATATTCAGTGAGATGGGCTTCACTCTCGGCACCCTGCGCAAACAGGGTGTCATCGGTAAACATCAGCTGAACCTTGGATTGCGGTCCCGTCTTGATGATGTCGTTCTGGAAGACTGCGGAACCGATCTTAAGATGGCGTTCGGTTCCGCCTTCCTCCGTCGCTGTGACGGAGCCCTGAAGGCTTATCACCTTGCCAATGGGTTCGGCGCCCAGTACTCCGGCCGCCATGAAGAGGACTGCTGCAAGCATGAGTATAGTTGCTGTTTTCATATGGCTTCTCCCCTAAAAAGTCAGCGATGTCGAAACTGTGGTCACATTCTTGTCGTAGTCATACAGGCCGAAGTTCGAAGAATTGCTGATATGACGGTGATTCAAATCAACGGTCCAATATTTTTTCAGTTCCCGGCGCAGGCCGGCAATGAACTGCCATTGATCATCCTCGCGCGGAACATCCTGCAGATCCGGATAAAGGATCGCACCGTATTCAGACCGCCGGTACTGTGCTCCGGCATAGGCCGTGAACCAGTCGCTCACGCGGCAGTCTCCTGACAGGCCCGCGGTCCAGCCCTCGTTCTGGAACATGTCCCCGTCAGAGTTTTCGTCGAAGACACCTGCGTTGAGGCTGAGCGAGGCCCGCCCGCCGTCAAATAGGCGCCGCAGTGTTCCTGCCGCCTGAACGAAATCTGCATCGCGCAAATCGTTGTCCTTGTAGTTGCGGTCCTCCAGACTGAGACGCCCGATCAGGTGCCACTGGGATGCGGCCATGAACACGGCTGAAGGATATATCCCGGCCATATCCACGAGGTCATCGTGTCCATAATCCAGACTGATGAATCGCACGGGCAGTTCCAGCAGGGTGATCTGTCCGAAGCGCCGCAAACCTGCGCCGCCCTGCAGCATGGTTATTTCCTGCCTGGGCGCATCATCATAGATGTCCTGTGAAAATCCTGCGTCGGCGTAACTCAGCCATCCGCCGCGCTCGCCAAAATCATAAACTCCTCCCGCCCCGACCCCCGTGTTCAGGCCCCATGCCTCCAGCGGACGGCTGTCACCCAGAACCTCCAGCTCGCCCAGGAGGGTGTCAATGGTGGCAGCGGCGGGTCCGAAGTTCAGATTGTCATCATATACCACTCGAAAATCGAGCCTCGCGCTGAACGAGTATTTCCGTTCGGCCCTGTCCATGGCCTCCATGAACAGACCAATGTTCTTCTGCACCTGTTCGGGCGGCCGGGTGCCCGAAACCTGCGAGAATTCAGCCCGCGCCAGTTCATACTGGCCAAGGGAATAATATATGCGGGCCCGTTCCAGCCTCGCGCGCATGTTGTTCGGTTCGACCTGAAGCACACGGTCAAAGGCGAAAAGGGCATGCGACAGTTTGCCTCTGGCCGCCGCCGAAAGGCCCAGCCCGTAGTTTATCTGAACATTCTGCGGGTCTTTGCGGAACAGTTCGGAGAAGATGTCGTATGCGCGATCATACTCGCCGGCATTGTATGCCTGCATGCCGGCTTCCGTCGTAAGAGGATTTGCGCGCGCCTGCAGCCCCGGGTTGAAAATCAAAAGCGAAAAAAGAAAGAACAACGTCCATTGCCTTTGCAGCAGCATGATGCCTCCTCACATATCTACTTTGCGGTGAGGATTATAGAGATACCCCTGCATCAGGTGAAAGCTTAAAATTCGCCTTTTTGCCCCGGCAGGCTCAATTTCCATAATGATAAGAATGATCCGGCCCGTTCCAGACGGGTTTGGGGACGGGATCGCGGCTGATGCTGCGGCCGCCTCGCTGTGTCGGCGGCTCATCCACCGGCTCAACTGGCGGAACGAACCCGGGTTCTTCCTCAAAAAGCGGGCCTGTGGGGTCATCGCCCACTTCCTTCGTTCCCGGAAGCTGATGCTGGCCCTTCGCTCCGCTTTTCCCTGCGCCCCGGCCCTGATGGCTCAATCCCTGCCCGGCATGGCTTTTCCCCCGGCCGGGCCCCGTGCCGTTGAGGATATCATTGATGTCTTCGCTCGACAGCTTGCTTTTCTGCGGCCGGTCGGTGTCGCTCAAATAGAGCAGTGTGCCCCCGTCGAATATGCGGACGGGAGGAAACAGTGCGCCCTTCCGGCCTGATACGACATCCGGGATGTCGTCAATATAGATCTCCTTGCCCTTCGGAACCCGGATAATCATGATTTTGTCATACTTGGGCGTCAGGATGAACCCCAGTTCGCAGCCGCGTATTCCAATGGTGGCACGAGTGCTTTTCAGGCTGAAGCGTTCCGGATTGAGGGTGGTGATCTTACCCGTGATTACTCGAAACAGCCCCATGCCCATGCTGATGCCCATTCCGTTTTTCTTTTTGTCCGCGGGATTGAACAGATATTCGCTGATTGTCGCTTCGCTGTTTTCACCCATCGCGAAAAGCGTGTCATCCGTGAAAAGAATCTGCAGTTTGGCTTTCTCGGCTGTTTTGATGACATCGTTCAGGTAGACGGGATCGCCTGTTCCCAGCGTCCGAACTTTCCCGGATGAACCGGCTGCCGCGGAAACCCGGCCCTCCATGGCCACAACGTTTCCGACGGGATCAGCCGCCTCCGCGAATGAGGGGATGATCAATGCGCCGGCCAGCAGGATGAAAAAGATGGCGGATGTTTTCATGTGAACCTCCTAGAAAGTGAATGTTGTGGAAATGGTGGCCACGTTCTTATCATAATCATAAAGATCGAAATTCGCCCGATTGTCCGTGTGCCTGAAACTGAAATCCAATGTGCAGTGGGGGATGGCCGTGGACTGCAGTCCCACGGTGTACTGCATCTGCTCCTCGTCACGGGGTTCTGCCTGATAGCCCGGATACAGCACCGCATCATAAAATGTCTCGCGGTACTGCACGCTGGCATAAAGATAGAGCGCACTGACCACCTCAACATTGCCATAAGCGACGGCCCGCCATCCGTCATTGTCATAAGCTTCGCTTTCGGCGTCTTCATTGAATGCGTGAACCTGAACTGAAAGCAGCGGCTGCCGCCCTTCGGGCAGGCGCCGCAGAATCAGGCCGGCCTCTCCGAACAGGGCATCGCGCTCATCATCCCGCTTGTAGTCGCGGTATTCGACATTGCCGCGCGCGAGAATCTGCAGTTTGGGCCTGACGGCATAGAGGAACATCGGTTCGGAGCCCAGCAGATTGAACAGATGGCTGTTTCCATATTCGGCGGCACTGACCTTCAGTGGAAGTTCCAGCAGAGTGTTCCGCCTGACATGACGCAGTATGGCGTCAGCTCTGATAAACGATATCTCCTCATCCGGGGCCTTTTCATGACGTTTAATATAGCCGTGGCCGCCCAGCGAATATTCCCATCCGTTCGCATCGCCAAAATCATAGGTGTAAAGAACTTTTGCGCTTCCGGCACTGCCCCAGGTTTCGTCCGGGCGGATGTCCGCATCCGCGGCATAGTTCCCGGAAGCCGTCCGGATCACATCGGATTCCGGCCCGTAATTGCTGTTGTCGTCCCAGATGGCGGAAAGAGTGGCTTCTCCCTCAAAGCGCCATTTCCGGTCAAACTTGGCCAGACGGTCCAGTTCGCTTTCTGCGGCCCGGCGAATATCTTCAGGCGGATGAAGGGCAAGCAGCCGGTCGAATTCATCCCTTGCCAGGTCGTACTGCCTGACAGACATCCAGTTGCGGCCCAGTTCAAGCCGTGCCGGGCCGTTTTCCGGATTGAGAGTCAGGGCGCGCTCGTAGGCAAAAATGGCATGCGAGACTCTCCCGGCCCGCGCGGCCGCCAGGCCCATGGAGTAGTTCAGGTCTTCATCCCCGGGATTGCTCCGGAAAAGGGCCATGAAAATTTCAAAGGCTTTTTCGTATTCGCCCTTCTCATATGCGATGAGACCATCCCGATAAGTCTCCGAGGCCATTGCCCCCGTCACTGGAATCAGAAGCATGCACAGCAGCAGATTCATCCATTTCATAGAACACCCCGCATATCCGGTTTTCAAATCCTGCCTTCCTCGATTCTTAGTATGAACAAACCATGTGAAATTGTACAGCCAAACAAAGAAGAATCGGCTATCCCGCGCTCGACTTTGCGGGCCCGCTCCGTTATAAAGTCTCCAGTGAAACAGTGGAGAAAGAGGGGATGGAACCATGGACCTGAAACAGTTTGAATTTTTCTCCTTTTTTGACAGCCGGGCGGCCGAGCGCCTGGCGGAGCTTTCCGAAATGCTGGAGATCAAAAAAGGAGGCTTTATCTTCCGCGAGGGCGATGCGTCCGACGGTTTGTATATCCTGGTGGACGGCAAGATTGAAATCTGCCGCGAGGACGCCTCAGGCAAACGGTTCCAGATTGCGCTTGTTGAACCCAACAGCTATTTCGGAGAGTTCGGGGTGCTGGACGGACAGCCGCGCAGCGCCGCCGCCGCCGCAGTCGAAGATTCCGTGCTGGCCAAGATATCCAACACGGACCTCGAAAAGATATTTGCCCAGACCTCGGCCCATTCCATTATCCGCTTTGCGGCGGACATTGTTGAAAAATTCCGCAAATCCAATGCCAAATACATGGAGGAGCGTTTGCGGCAGGAACGCATCTCGATGGTCGGACAAATGGTGGGCGAGATCATTCACGATTATCGGAATCCTTTTGCGGTTATTGCGCTCGCAACAGAAATCCTCGGGAAGAAAACCGGTGACGAGGAGACCGTCAAATTTGCCGGGCTGATTGCCGAACAGGTTACCCGGATGCAGAGCATGACGGATGAACTTCTGGAATTCTCGCGCGGAGAAACCCGCTTCAGCCGGGAGGCCGTTCAGGTGGAGGATTTCCTCAGTCATTATGAACTGCTGAACCGCGAGTACCTGGCCAAGCAGAACGTGGAACTGAAGGTCACGATGATCAAAAAAACAATTCAGGCCGATCCGGCGAAACTTCTGCGGGTGCTGCAGAATCTCACCAACAACGCCGTGGACTGCTTCAAGGGCGGGCCCGGAAAAATCACGGTCGAAGCCCGCGATCTGGGCGACCATGTCAGCTTCCATGTCACGGACAACGGCCCGGGCATCCCCCCCGAAATCGCTCCGCGCATTTTTGAGGCCTTTGCCACCTTCGGAAAGAAAAAAGGCACCGGCCTGGGCATGGCGATCACCAAGAACGTCATTGACGCCCACGGGGGCGAAATCGGCTTCGACACAGCGCCGGGGAAGGGCACCACCTTCAATATCAAGATTCCCGTCGGCGCCTGACATGCCGGACCATGCGAAGACCTACGCTTCCGAAGCCGAGCGCTACGAGCGGCTGATTGCACGCGAGGACTGTCAGCAGAATATCCTGCCCGCGATCAGGAATATCTGCGATCCGGCGGGACTGGAAATCGCGGATCTCGGCGCGGGCACGGGGCGTCTCACCTGCATGCTCGCGCCCTTCGCAAAGCACATCTGGGGATTTGATTCATCGGGCCACATGCTTCAGGTGGCGGAGTCCCGGCTGCGCGCCGCCGGCCTGCAGAACTGGACTCTGGGATTGGCGGATCATCAGAGCATCCCTCTGCCGGATGCATCCGCGGACCTCGCGGTCGGCGGCTGGGCGCTGTGCTATGCCTCGGCGCGCGACGGCACAGACTCGACAGCCGGGCTGAATCGGGCCTTCGAGGAAATCTTTCGCATCCTGCGTCCCGGCGGAACCGTGATCCTGCTCGACACGCTGGGCACCGGGAACGAGGAGCCCGCTCCGCTTCCAAAGCTCCGCGAATACTATGACTATCTGACCCTCGGCGGATTTTCCTTCAAATGGATCAGGACCGACTACTACTTTGACTCCGTGCAGGAAGCCGTTGACCTCACACGCTTCTTCTTCGGCGATGTGCTGGCTGAGAAGCTGGAAAATCAACAGTCACGCATCCTGCCCGAATGCACCGGCGTCTGGTGGAAGAAAAAATAGTCCGTTCGCTTCACCTTCTCCTCGTTATGGGGGGCGTTCTGTCGCGACCGGATCCCGAAAAAAGGCCAAAAAATGCTAAAAAAACGCAAAAAATGGCCCAAAAACACCGAAAAACGGCCAAAAAATGAAGAAAACCATGAAAATGCGCGCAAAAACGCAGTGACGCGGAGAATTTAGATTCAGACAAGGATTTACAGGATCTACGGGATTAAAACTGAAAAATTCAATTTGCGACGGACCGGAGAGGGAGTATGCTTCTCAAGTGTGAGCTAGAGAGACGGGATGCGATCTAGTCGCCATGTTAATAATCTTGGAAGGACGCGCATTCCGCCTCCTTTCTATCTCATGCGGTTTGATTACACAGTGATCTGTTGCTCGACCAGGCTTGAGAAAACCTGGATGGACGCCGAGGGCAAACCAAGACCCCGCTTTGTGGAATGAATTGCGGACAGGGCCGGGTGCGCAGTTGTAGTAGCGCCTCTGTGAGGCGCAGTTTCTAAGATGCCGCTCACAGAGCGGCTACTGCATTAGACGATTTCCTCCGGTCGCCTCACCCGATACAAATAAAAAACCTGCTCGCATTTTGACGAGGAGGAAGTCAATATCCTGAAGCAATGACAGCATGCATTCAGGATTATCTCAAGGCGGTTGAAAAAGAGCATTCGCGCGGCATTGCCACGGAACACACCTACCGGCCGGCCCTCAAGAATCTGATGGAATCCCTCGATAAAGGCATTCAAGCCGTGAATGAACCCAGGCGAGACACCTGCGGCGCGCCGGATTATCTGATTTCCCGTCGCAATCTGACGCTGGGCTATATCGAAGCCAAAGACATCGGCGTTTCGCTCAATGAGATTGAAAAGAGCGCCCAGTTGAAGCGCTATCTCCCGGCGCTGGAAAACCTGATCCTGACCGATTATCTCGAATTCCGCTGGTATGTGAACGGGGAATGGCGGCAGACCGCCCGCGCGGGGTATCTTTCCGGAAATAATGTGCGGATGGATGAACAGGGCGCACTGGAAGTTGATAAGATGCTCCGGGAGTTCATCATTCACAAGCCGCAGACCATTCGCAGGCCCAAAGAGCTGGCCAAGCGGATGGCCAACCTCGCCCACATGGTGCGCGACATCATCGTCAAAGCATTGGAGCAGAATGAAGCATCCGACACCTTGAAGGACTGGCGCACCGCCTTTGCGCAGACACTCATGCATGACCTGATGCAGCCCGAACGCACGGGAGATTTTGCCGACATGTTCGCGCAGACCATTGCCTACGGCCTGTTCTCGGCCCGCGTGATGGACCCGACCCCGGAAGATTTCTCGCGCCAGGAGGCACAGGCGCTGATCCCGAAATCCAATCCGTTCCTGCGGAATTTCTTCTATCAGATCACCGGCCCGGATCTGGACAAAGAGCCTTTTGCGCCGTTTGTTGAAGACCTGGTGAGCGTGCTGGGGCATACCGACATGAACCGGGTGCTGGAGGACTTCGGCGTCTCGAAGAAAACCCGCGATCCGGTTTTCCATTTCTATGAAACCTTTCTCGCGGAATACGATCCGAAACTTCGCGAACAGCGCGGCGTCTATTACACGCCCGATCCGGTTGTTTCCTATATCGTCCGTTCCGTGGACCACATTCTGAAAACAAAATTCAAATGCGCGGACGGACTGGCGGACAAGTCCAAAGTGCTCGTTGACAACTGGAAGCCTGAAAATCGCACCAAAAAAGCGACGCAGAAGAAAAAAGTGGAATGCCACCGCGTCCTGATTCTTGACCCCGCCTGCGGAACCGGAACTTTTCTTTATGACATCATCGGGCTGATCCGAAACCAGTTCATGGAGCGCAACGACGCGGGCATGTGGCCCGGCTATGTCAAAAAATCCCTGCTCCCGCGCCTGTTCGGGTTCGAGCTGATGATGGCGCCATACGCCATTGCCCATTTCAAGCTGAGCCTTCAGCTTGCCGGGCGCGACCTGCTGGAGCTGCAGGCGCCGGGCTGGAAATACGAAATGGAGGACGACGACCGCCTCGGCATTTTCCTCACCAACACACTTGAGGACATGCACGAAATGAGCGGCTTGCCGCTCTTCGCCCGCTGGATCGCCGAAGAAACCGAAGCCGCCAACGAGGTCAAGCGCGACCTGCCCATTATGGTCATCTGCGGCAACCCGCCGTATTCCGGCCATTCCGAAAACAAGGGCGCGTGGATCAGCGACAAGATCGAAGACTACAAATTCGTGAATGGCCAGCCCCTCAATGAGCGGAATTCAAAATGGCTTCAGGACGACTACGTCAAATTCATCCGCTTTGCGCAGTGGCGGCTGGACGAGAGCGGCAACGGAATCCTCGCCTTCATCTCCAACAACGGCTATCTCGACAACCCGACCTTCCGCGGCATGCGCTGGTCGCTCATGCAGAGTTTCAATGACATCTACATACTGAACCTGCACGGAAGCTCCAAGAAAAAGGAAACCGCGCCAGACGGTGGCAAAGACGAAAACGTCTTCGACATCCAGCAGGGCGTCTGCATTGGCATTTTTATCAAACAGCCTGATTCAAGTCGTAAATGCCAGATCCATTACGCCGACCTCTGGGGCGAACGGCAGAACAAATACGACAAACTCGATAAACTTGATGTCAGCAAGACGAAGTGGAAGAAGGCCGAGCCCAAAGAACCCTTCTTTGTTTTTGTGCCGCAAGATGAAGCTGCTTCTGATGAATACGGCAAGTATTGGGGAGTGGCTGAAATTGCACCACTAAATGTTTTAGGATTTCAGACACACAGGGATGATTTTGCGATAGCTTACGATCAATCAGTAATTCGTGATCGCTTATCTGCTATGCAAGCAACGATATTGACTGATGATAAATTTGCTGAAACCTATAGGTTGAAAGATAATCGAGATTGGAAAGTAGCGGATGCCAGAAAAAATCTCCGGCAGGTTTCAGACAAAGAATCGATAATTCACCAATGTAACTACCGTCCTTTTGATCAGCGCTGGTCGTGCTTTAGTTATGTGGCAATGGATTACCCTCGCCGCGAACTGCTTACCAATGTTGCTGGACGGAAGAACTTTTGTTTGGGGATCGGTCGCCAAGGAATGGCTGTAAATGATCCAGTGTGGTCGTTGCTGACGTGTGCCAAGTATCCGTTGGATGCAAATGTATTCCGTCGGGGAGGAGTGAATGTTTTCCCCCTCTACCTTTACCACGATACCGAAGAACTTAACTTTGGCGAATCGGGGCGCAAGCCGAACTTGTCGAACAAATTCATCAAAGAATTCAGCGGGAAGATGGGGCTGGAATTCATTCCGGACGGGCAGGGGGATTTGAAGAAAACCGTCGGGCCGGAGGATGTGTTTTATTACATCTATGCGGTGCTTCATTCGCCGACCTACCGCACGCGCTACGCCGACTTTCTGAAAATTGATTTCCCGCGCGTACCGCTCACCTCCGACAAAAAGCTCTTTGCCGCGCTGGTCAAACTCGGCGGCGAACTCACCGCGCTGCACCTGATGGAATCGCCCGAATTGAACAAGCCCGCCACGTCCTTCCCTGTTGCCGGGGACAACATCGTCGCGAAAGGCTTCCCGAAATTCAAGGATGGCCGCGTGTATATCAACAAAACGCAATATTTCGACAACGTGCCTTCCAATGTCTGGAACTTCACCATCGGCGGCTACCAGGTCTGCGAAAAATGGCTCAAAGACCGCCGCGAGCGCGTATTGACCAACGACGATCTCCAGCACTACAAAAAAATTGTAGCCGCCCTCGGCCGCACCATCGAACTCATGCGGGAAATAGACCAAGCCATCCCCAAATGGCCGATGGAATGAAACCATGAAACGGATCATTGTTACCCTGCAATCCCGTAAATCCTGTTGATCCTGTCGAAATATTTCCTGTCTTCCTGAGTTCCCGATTCGATTTTGTGAATTATGTGCTTTTTGTGGCGGATATCCGAAAAACATCAAGAAAAGGCCCCAAAATGCTCAAAAAACGCAAAAAATGGCCCAAAAACACCGAAAAACGGCCAAAAACAGCGGAAAATAGCCCCAAAACGTCAAAAAATGACCAAAAACTGCAAAAACATGGAAATAGTACTAAAATAGTACTATATCCGTGTTTTCCGGCATTCCTGCTTGTCGGCACCATAAGCTGCGGATGCAAAAATTTACAGAATCAGATGGAAACTGCGGGATGGTTCCAATACAAAGATGCTGTGAGCAGTTTGAAGAAAGGAATATTCAATATGAAGCAGCCGGTCAGAATCATGCCGTGCCTCGACATGCAGAACGGGCGCGTGGTCAAGGGCGTGCATTTTGTGGACATTAAGGATGCCGGCGATCCCGTCGCATGCGCAAAGGCCTACTGCGCGGCCGGCGCCGATGAACTCGCGATGCTGGACATCACGGCCACCATTGAAAACCGCGGGACGCTTCTTGATGTCGTCCGCCGCGTGGCGGATGTCACCACGATCCCTTTCACCGTCGGCGGCGGAATTTCCGACGTTAAATCCGCCGGCGATGTGCTGAAGGCCGGCGCAAACAAAATATCCACCTCAAGCGCGGCGTTCCGCAAGCCGCAGGTCATCAGGGAGATGATCAAAGAGTTCGGCGCGGACAAGGTCACCGTGGCGATTGATGTGGATCAGAATCCGAAGCTGCCGTCGGGCTACGAGGTTTATATAGACGGCGGCCGCACCGCCACGGGCAAAGATGCAGTCGAGTGGGCGAAGGAAGTGGACGGCTATGGAGTGAAGGTCATCCTCCCGACCAGCAAGGCCGGCGACGGCGCCCGCACGGGTTATGATTTGCCCGTCATCCGCGCCATCAGAAATGCCGTGAAAGCGGAGGTTGTCGCCTCCGGCGGCGCGGGTGAAATGAAGCATTTCCTGGAGGCGGCGGAAGCCGGCGCAACCATCCTGCTGGCGGCCTCGGTTTTTCATTTCGGCATCATTTCAATTCCGGATTTGAAGCAGTATTTAAAGACCAGCGGGGTCATGCTGGCGCAAGCCTGACTTTGTTGAAGGAGGTATGAATGGATTCTCATTTGTTTGACATTCTGATTGAGGAGCAGGGCGATGTGAAAATCGCCTGTGTGAACGGTCCGGTGGATGTGTCCAATATTGACATTTTCAGCGAGAAGGTTGGCGCGCTGTGCCGGGGCACCAGCAATAAGACGGTTCTTGATCTCTCCGGCATGAATTACATCAACAGCCGCGGGATGGGCCTGATGATTGAGTTCAGCCGACAGGCGGCGCTCGGGGGAGGCCGGTTTGTTGTATGCAGCCCGCGCCCTGTGATTCTCAAGAACATCGAACTGCTCCGGCTGGATGCGGTTGTGGAGATTTTTGAGACCCGTGCCGATGCCGTTGCGGCGCTTTCCTGAGCCGCGGCCTGCCCGCGTGGAGCATGCCCGGGCTTTGCCTGTCCATTTCGCTTCTCATGCTGCGCCTCTGTGCGGGCCGGCGGCCCGGCAAGTCGCCCGGCGCCATTCGTTGACAAAGAGCAGGGGGCTGTGTACGATGAGGCCTTCTTGAAAAATAGAATCATTACATTCAACTGGAGCTGCCCCAAGTGACGGCAAATGACGAATACATTGTTGAGATTCTCGAGAGCGTCGGACTGATAACGAGAGCGCAGGCGGAAGAGGCACTGACGGCGGCACGGGAGGAAGACAAGGATGTGCAGGACGTGCTGGTGGAAAAGGAGATGGCCAGCAAGCTGGATATCCTGAAAACACTGGCCTATCAGTTCGGCATGGAGACCGTCAGTCTCGCCAATATGGAGGTCACCCAGGAAGTCATTGATTTTGTTCCCAACAAAATCGCCCGCCGTTACAAAATTGTTCCGGTATACAAGAATGAGAACACGCTCACCGTGGCGCTCAGTGATCCGCTGGATGTTGAAACGCTCGACAGCCTTCGTTATCTGCTGAAATGCAATGTCGAAGGCGTGGTGGCGCCCGCCGAAGAAATCGAGGTGGCGCTCAATCATTACTATGCGCATACACCGGAAACGGTTGAGACGATGCTTGAGGAAATCACCGAGGGCACTGTGGCCGTGCCCACCGGGGCGGAAATCCTGGCCGAGGACGGAGAGGCCACCGAGGCCGATGCCCCGATCATCAAACTGGTGAGCCTGATCATTCTTGAAGCGTTCAGAAGCCGCGCATCGGATATTCATCTGGAACCCCTGGCCCGGCAGTTCCGAGTCCGCTACCGCATTGACGGCGTGCTGCACGAGGTGGAGAGTCCGCCCAAACGCCTTCAGTCGGCCATCATCAGCCGCGTGAAGATCATGGCCAACATGAAAATAGCCGAGAAGCGTGTCCCGCAGGACGGCCGTATTCAGGTGAATGTGATGGGCCGGGACCTCGATCTGCGCGTGTCCTCCATTCCAACCAATCACGGCGAAAGCATCGTGATGCGTATTCTGGACAAACAGGGGCTCATGCTCGGCCTGCCGGAACTGGGCTTCCTGGCGGACGACCAGAAGGTCTTTGAACGCCTGATCGGTCTCCCGGACGGTATCCTGCTGGTGACCGGGCCGACGGGGTCCGGAAAAACCACCACGCTTTACGGCTGTTTGAACGAGATCAACCGCCCGGACCGGAAAATCATCACGGTGGAAGACCCGGTGGAATATCAGCTGTCGGGCATCAATCAGGTCCATGTCCGAAGCGACATCGGTCTGACCTTCGCATCAGCCCTGCGATCCATTCTGCGCCAGGCGCCCAACATCATCATGATCGGTGAAATTCGCGACATAGAAACCGCGGAAATTGCGGTGAATGCGTCCCTCACCGGCCATCTGGTGTTCAGCACCCTGCACACCAACGACGCGCCGAGCGCGATCACCCGTCTGATTGACATCGGGGTCAAGCCCTTCCTGGTGGCATCGTCCACGCGCGCAATCATGGCCCAGCGCCTGGTGCGTAAAATCTGTCCCAAGTGCAAGGAGGAATATAAACCCTCTGAGGCGGAATACCGGCTGCTGGGCCCGGCGGCCGCGCAGCTTCGCGAGGCGCAGCTGTTCCATGGCCGCGGCTGCAACGAATGCAACCTGACGGGATATCGCGGCCGGCTGGGCATTTTCGAAATCTTTGTGATCAACGACGAGGTCCGGCACATGATTTATGAACAGACCAGCGCCGCGGAACTCCGGCAGCGCGCTCGCGAGCTCGGGATGAGAACCCTGCGCGAGGACGGCCTGCGCAAGGTGATTTCCGGCACGACGACGATGGAGGAAGTGCTCCGTGTAACCATGGGAGATTCAAATCTATGACGATGGCATCCAGTGACATCAAAATCAGTGACCTGCTCCAGCTGGTGGTGGACGAGGGGGCGTCGGATCTTCACCTCGCAGTCGGCGCGCCGCCGATCCTTCGTCTGCACGGCCGGCTGCATCCGCTGGATGCCGAGCCGCTCAGGCCCATTGACACCGAACGGTTCATGAAGAGCATCACCTCCGAGGATCACCAGCAGAAGATTCGCGAGGGCGGCGGCACGGACTTCGGTTTCGGTTTCGGAACGGCCGCCCGCTTCCGTGTGAGCGTGCTGAAACAGAAGGGGCATCTGGGCATGGTGCTGCGGCAGATCCCCACGAACCTGATGTCGCTGGAGGAAATCGGCCTGCCTCCGCAGGTGAAGGAGCTGCTCTACAAGCCCCGCGGACTGGTTCTGGTGACGGGCCCCACCGGTTCGGGGAAGACCACCACACTCGCCAGCATGATCAATGTGATCAACATTGAGCGCGATTGTCACATCATCACCATTGAAGACCCGATCGAGTATTACCACGACCACAAGCGAAGCATCATCACCCAGCGCGAAATCGGGGTGGATGTGCCGTCGTTTGAAGAGGCCCTGCGCCGCGGCCTGCGCCAGGACCCCGATGTGATGCTCGTCGGTGAAATGCGCGATCTGGAGACGATGGAAGCCGCCATATCCGCGGCTGAAACCGGTCACCTCGTGTTCGCCACACTGCATACGACCGGCGCCGCGCGAACGGTGGACCGTATTGTCGACGCCTTCCCCACAAACCAGCAGGAGCAGATACGCACGCAGCTGGCCTCGAGCATCGTCGCGGTGATTTCCCAGCTGCTGCTCGTGCGGCATGATGCCCCGGGCCGGATAGCCGCCTTCGAAATCATGATTGCCACCCCGTCCATCCGCTCGCTGATTCGCGACAACAAGACGTTCCGTATCACGTCGGATATTCAAACCGGGGCCAGGTGGGGAATGGTGACGCTTGACGCGCACCTGGAGAGCCTCTACAGAGAGGGCTCCATCAGTTATGAAGACCTGATTACGAAATCACAGGACCCGGAAGCCCTGATGGAGAAGATCGAGGCGGCCGGCGGGAAGAAAAAGAAATAGGGTGGGGCAATGTCCGATCTGCAATATAAAGATCTTCTGCTGCAGCACCTCGTGGAGGAGGGCGTTCTCACGCAGACCCAGGCCGCGGATGTCGTGGATGAGCACGAGCGCACAGGGAAAATGGTGCGCGACATCATCGTGGACATGAGCATCCTGAGCCGGGATGAAATCCTGGAGCATGTGGCCAGCCTGCTCGGCTGCGAGGTGATCAACCTCATGGCCACCGACATCCCGCAGCGCGTGGTGAAGTCCATTCCCGCCAGCGTGGCCCGGATGTACAACGTGATTCCGGTGGAAGCGGACGAACAATCCGTGGTCCTGGCCAGTTCCGAGCTTCTCAGTCCCGAAGTCGTGGATGAGCTCACTTTTGTGCTGACGCGGGATATTTCCTTTGTCGTCGCCCGCGAGGAGGATATCAACTCCTATCTCGCGAAGTTCTACGGCGATGAGAGCGATTCAGTGACGGACATGCTTTCCGCGCTGGAGTCCGAACTGGAGGGCACCGAAACGCTCGTCGAGTTTGGCGAGCAGGAGGGCAAGGTTGAGGAGCTCGAGCACGCGGCCAACCTGACGCCGGTGGTCCGGTTTGTGAATCTGGTGCTTTATCAGGCTGTTCGCGACCGGGCTTCGGACATTCACTTCGAACCGTTCGAAACCGAGTTCAAAATCCGTTACCGGGTGGACGGGGCGCTTTACGAAATGGCTCCGCCTCCGAAGCATCTCGCCCTTCCCGTCACCTCCCGTCTGAAAGTGCTCTCGGGGCTCAACATCGCGGAACGCCGGCTCCCGCAGGACGGCCGCATCCAGCTCAACATCGGCGGCCGCGCCATTGACTTCCGCGTGTCCACCCTTCCGACCCAGTTCGGCGAAAGCGTTGTGCTGCGCGTGCTCGACCGCTCCGTGGTCTCGCTCGACCTCGAGAATATCGGGATGCCGGAGGACATCTACAATGACTTCTCCGCAGACATAAAAAAGCCGAACGGCATCATCATCGTGACCGGCCCCACCGGGTCAGGAAAAACAACCACGCTGTATTCCGCGCTGCGCCGCCTGAACATCGTGGATTCGAAGCTGATGACCGCGGAGGAGCCGGTGGAATATGATGTGGAAGGCCTCATTCAGGTGCCTGTGGACGAGGCCATCGGGGTGACCTTCGTGCGGGTTCTGCGCGCTTTCCTGCGCCAGGATCCGGACATTATCATGGTCGGTGAAATCCGCGACATGGAGACGGCGGAGATCGCCATTCAGGCTTCGCTGACCGGTCACCTTGTGTTCAGCACACTGCATACCAACGATGCGGCCGGCGCTGTAACGCGCCTCATTGACATGGGCGTCGAACCCTTCCTGATCTCGTCTACGCTGGAGGCCGTTCTGGGGCAGCGCCTGGTGCGAACCATCTGCTCCACCTGCAAGACGCCTTACCAGCCGGATGCGGATATTCTGGATCAGCTCGGCCTGAAGCCGGAAATCATCCGCGACACTCCGTTTTATTTTGGCGAAGGCTGCTCGCACT
Organism: Verrucomicrobiota bacterium; assembly: GCA_029557905.1. Taxonomy (GTDB): domain Bacteria; phylum Verrucomicrobiota; class Kiritimatiellia; order JAKQHR01; family JAKQHR01; genus JAKQHR01. The sequence goes on along the minus strand of JAKQHR010000070.1, from coordinate 74,915 downwards.
GCAGTCAGACCGGCTATCGGGGCCGGCGCGGAATTTATGAGTATCTGCGGGTCAGCGATCCGGTCCGGGGGCTGATCAATCAGCGCAAGCCCACAATTGTCATCCGCGACAAGGCCATCGAACTGGGCATGAGGACGCTGAGGGAAGACGGCATCCGCTGCATACTGGACGGCTCGACAACGGTCGAAGAGGTTTTGAAGTACACATAATCATTATCGGGAGAATGCGAAATGGCACGTTTCAAATACACAGCCCTGGATTCAAGGGGACAGGAAGTGGAGGGCGTCATTGATGCGGAAAACGAAACCTCCGCACTGAGCAAGATTCGCGAGAAAAACCTGTTCCCCTCTCAGGTCTCGGAAGTGGGCCGGGCCATGCCCAAAAAGGGCGGCGGGAAAGCCGCCTCCGGCAAGGGCCTGAAGATGGAGCTGAAGATGCCTTCGTTCCTGATCCGCGTGAAACCCAAACAGCTCATGGTCTCCACCCGGCAGCTGGCCACTCTTGTCAATGCGGGGCTTCCGCTGCTGCGCGGCCTGCAGGTGATGCAGCGCCAGGAGAAGAATCCCGCGCTGAAGAAGGCGCTCTCGGAGATAGCCGACGCCATTCAGTCCGGCAGCACCTTTGCCGAGGCGCTGGGCCAGCACCCGAAGATTTACAACCGGCTCTATGTGAACATGGCCAAGGCCGGCGAACTCGGCGGCGTGCTTGACCAGGTGCTGGTGCGCCTGGCCGAATTCATGGAAAAAGCGCAGGCCATCAAGAGCAAGGTCATCAGTGCCATGATTTATCCCGTCGTTGTGCTCTGCATGGCGGGCGGCATTCTGGCCTTCCTGATGATATTCATCATCCCGAAGTTTGAGCAGATATTCCAGGAACTGCTGGAAGGCGAAGGCCTGCCCCCGCTCACGCAGTTTGTGCTCAATGTGAGCCGGGCCTTTACGCATCACATTGCATGGGTGGTGGTGGGCGTGGTGATTCTGATTGTGCTGGTGCGGATTGCCGCCAAAACAGCCTGGGGACGCTACAGCCTGGATCGCACCAAGATCGCGGCGCCGGTGTTCGGCACACTGGTCAAAAAGACCGCCATTGCCCGGTTTTCCCGCACACTGGGAACGCTGATGACCTCCGGCGTGCCCGTTCTGCAGGCTCTGAACATTGTGCGCGACACGGCCGGGAACGAAGTCATTGCGCGGGCGGTTAACCAGATCCACGACAGTGTGAAAGAGGGCGAAAACATGGCCCCGCCCATTGAGGCCAGCGGCATTTTCCCGCCCATGGTGATCAGCATGGTGGAAGTGGGCGAGGAAACCGGCGGCCTGCCGGAAATGCTGATGCGCATCGCCGACACCTATGACGGCGAGGTGGATGACACCGTGGCCGGTCTGACTTCGATCATCGAGCCGATCCTGATCATCTTTCTGGCCGTTGTGGTCGGCACCATCGTGATCGCTCTGTTCATGCCCCTGATTTCGATCATCGGCAAACTCAGCTAGAAGCGCATCATGCTGCGAGCAAACCAGCCCCCCGCCGCCCGGAAACCGGGCAGGGCGGGGCCTGTGCTGGCGATCATTCTGGGCCTGCTCCTGATCGCGGGCACCGTGACCGTGACTGCCGTCTGGGGCTGGCAGCTTTATGCGCGGCAGCAGATGGTCTATGGCGATCTCCGCGTCCTGATCCGCGCGGGTGAAGGCTTCTTCCGCGAATACGGCATCTGGCCCACTCCTCACAGCGGACAGTACGGAGATTTCCGCTATGGCCGCGATTTCCCCAATGCCTATGTGATGAATATCCTGCGGGCGGTGTCCGGGGACGGCAATGCCGGCCACAGCGTGAATCCCGGAAAAATTGTGTTTCTGGAGGTGCGGCCTGCCGCGCCCGGCGTTTCCGGATTGAATGATGCCGGCAGTCTGCTGGATCCGTGGGGACAACCGTATCAAATCGTGCTCGATACGGATCTGGACAACAGCTGCCAGATTGAAAACAGCATTTACGGAACTCTCCCGGGCTACGGGATGGTGGTCTGGTCCTGCGGGCCGGACGGGATTTCAGACACGGAAGACGACCTTTGTTCATGGCCGAGATAGCGCATCACTCGGATATTTTGTGCGCTGTATAGCGCGAAACCCTGAGCGTGTCTGACCAGTAATCCGGGGGCAGGCCCGCCTTCAGTTTCAGGTGCATCAGGAAATCCCGCGGATCCGGCAGATCTTCCCACACCGCCGGCAGGAAGGTGCCCCGCCGGAATCCGTCTTCCAGGATCAGCCCGTCCACCCCCGGCCGCATGCGCGACAGCAGATCCTGTTCTGAACTCACGGGGAACGGCACGGGCGGTGTCAAAAGCGAAATTTCCATCTTCACCACGGGAAGCTCTTTTTCCGAAAGCGGGGGAAACCGCGGATCACGGAATGCGGCCGCAAACGCATTCTGCGCAACATCCCGGCACAGCGGATAAACAGCTTCCAGCATGCCGATGCAGCCGCGCAGATTTTCTTTCAGGGTCAGCGTGACAAAAGTGGCCTGAATGCGCGTCAGCGCCGGCGGCATGTCGCTTTCAGCGGGGAGCAGGGGACGTTTCTGCAGGAGTCCATACTCGATGGAGCATCGGGCGATGGACAGCAGCAGCTGCTGTTCATGAGGAGTCAGCCCGGGGCCTGAATCATGTGAAGACATACGATCCATATCCCACCACCTGGTCGCGCGGGCCGGCCGTGTCGCCGGAGTTCCGCAGATCCACTGTTTCAACCTTCAGATTCTTTTCACGGGCCACCATAAGCATGCCGCAGATGCCGATCCGTCCGCAGGCCTGCTCCTCCTCTATGCCTTCGGCATCCAGGTTTTCAATGGCCGCCGTCGTCTGGCGGTCTGTTTCCACAGCCTGCTCATACGGCAGATAATGGCTCAGGTCGGAACTGATGATGAACAGTCGCTCCGGCCCGGCCCACAGCCGGCGAATGACCTCGGCCACGGCGGCTGGAGTGGTGTCACCGATGACGACGGGGAACAGGTCGAATGACTTCAGAACAATCTGAAGAAACGGCAGGTGGACTTCCAGGCTGTGTTCCGGACGATGGGCCTCGTCCAGAATGCCGACCTGGCTGAGACCGGCAAGGGACTGAGCCGGGGCATGGGTCAGCGGGACGCTGCCGAGCGGCGTGGCGTAGGCCTCCGCGCTGCTCAGGGCGACGCCGCCGAAAAGCACTCTGTGGGACGGGCCGAACAGCACCACCTCCCGGATGGTTTCGGCGGCGGGTTTCAGCCTTGCATAAGCCGAAGCGGCCACGGGGCCGGAATAGGGATAACCCGCGTGGGGCGCGATCATGGCGCGGGGAACGGGGCCTGAAGGCCGGGCCTCGGCCAGATACTGCTCTGTCATCCTGCGAAGGACTTCCGGCTTGTCCGGATAAAACATTCCGGCAACGGCAGGCTGGCGCGTCTTCTTCATGCTCTCTCCTTCCATCCGCATGATATACCCCGTTTGACCGAAAAAGCAAGCAGGTTGCCCCTTGTGGAGTTCGTTTTGCGGCAGTAGAATGTGGGCAGCAGAAGAGCATGCACACAGGCGACACAGCATATACCGCGAGACACTGGAAGAAGCTCCCGGACGGGAGAGTGGAGTGTGAACTCTGTCCGCACCGCTGCCGGCTGAAGGATGGCCAGCGGGGGCTGTGCTTTGTTCGTGCGGCGAAGAAGGGGGAACTGGTCCTCACGACCTACGGCCGTTCAAGCGGTTTCTGCATTGATCCCATAGAAAAGAAGCCGCTGTTTCATTATCTGCCCGGAACGCCGGTTCTGTCCTTCGGAACGGCCGGCTGCAACCTGCAGTGCCGGATGTGCCAGAACTGGAGCATGTCCAAGGCCACGGAAATGCAGATTCTGGCCGAGGATGCTTCGCCATCGCTCATAGCGCAGGCGGCGAAGCGGCAGGGCTGCCGGAGCGTGGCTTTTACCTATAACGAGCCGCTGATCTTTCTGGAATATGCCGTGGATGTGGCCAGAGCCTGCCATGAAGAAGGGATAAAAACGGTCGCGGTGACTGCGGGTTATGTGAACCCCGGTGCGCGGGAGGATTTCTTTGCGCACATGGATGCGGTGAACATGGATTTGAAGGGATTCACCGATGAATTTTACAGGCGCATTTGCGGAGGGGATCTTCAAACTGTTCTGGAAACCATGATATACCTGCGTCAGAAGACATCGGCGTGGGTGGAGATCACCAATCTGGTCATACCCGGGCTGAACGACAGTCCGGAAGAAATCCGGGCCATGGTCTGCTGGCTTCGCGCGGAGATGGGCGCGGATGTCCCGCTGCACTTCAGCGCCTTTCATCCGTCGTATAAAATGCAGGACAAACCGCCCACGCCGCCGGAAACGCTCATCATGGCAAGGAATATTGCCCGGGAAGAGGGGTTGAGCTATGTCTATGTCGGCAACGTGCACGACCCGGAAGGCGGAAGCACGCTCTGCACGGGCTGCGGCCGGAAGATCATCGGCCGCGACTGGTTTGTGCTGACCTCCTGGGATTTGACGCCTGACGGGAAATGCCGGCACTGCGGAACAGCCTGTCCGGGTGTGTTTGACGCCAAACCCGGCACGTGGGGCGCGCGCTGCGTCCCGGTGCAGCTCTGAAAACTTCCAACCCCTGGAACTTTCTCCCAAAAAACTTCCAATCATTGGAACTTTTTGCGTAAAAACTTCCAATGATTGGAACTTTCCCGCTTGCCTGCCTGCGATGCGAAAAGCTATAAAAGACGGCTAAATGTCTGGGCTGTAAGGAAACAGGTGCCGTATATGGATAATAAACGAGAAAAACTGTTTGCCGCACTGATGGCTGGATGGATTCTGACGGGGTGTTACGGGGCGGTTTTTGCCCAGCAGATATCTCCAGAACTGAATGCCAGCGCCTCGCGCTATTCCCGCGCGGAAACTCTTGATCTTCAAATAGAAATCGAGCGGCTGCGCAAGGCCTTCGAATTTTTCCGGGAGGACCGCGAACTTGCCCTTGAGGAGCTGTCCCAGCTTGAGCGCCGAAACACCCGCCTGCAGGAGCAGGTTGATAAACTGGAAGCCGCGCTGAAGAAAAAAGAGAAGCGTGAGAAACCCGGAGGGTTGATAGGCAAACTGATGGCGCCGGAGTCCGGGGGGGACGAGCTGGATGCCCTGAAGGAGGAACTGAACCGCGAACGCCGCATGAGGAGGCATTACGAGGCCCAGGTGCGCGAAATGGATCTGGCGCTGGCCAAATTCAGGCAGGAACGCGTGGGCGTGGCCGAGAGCATTCCCGAGATGACAGAGCCTGTTCCGCCTCCAGAGGCGGTGAAGCCCTCGCGGAAAGAGCCCCCCGCGGAGAAACCCTCCACGGTTGTTCGCACGGCGGCCGCCGAACCGTTCCCGGCCCCGGCTGTGAGAGAGGAGAAAATCCAGCCGGTACCTGTCGAGGAGAAGGCGGAGGCGGCGCGCGATGAGGATGCGCTCATGGCCAATGGCGAGAAGCTTCTGGGGGAAGGTCGTGTGGAAGAGGCGCTGGCCGTGTTTTCAGTTCTGCTGGAACAGAATCCCTCCAACGCGCGCGCAATGATGGGGCTGGCTTCCTGCTACTACAACATCTGGGATTTCAAAAATGCCGAAAGCATTCTGAACCAGCTGCTGGATATCCATCCGACCTATGCCGAAGCGATGGGCCTCAAGGGGATGATCAGCTGGCGCAACAACGATCTGGAGAAGGCGGACCGGTATCTGTCCCGCGGGCTTCTGCTGGATGCAAAGAGCGCGCAGCTTCATAATTACATGGGAATCGTTCATCATTCCCGCCAGAAACTCCAGGAGGCCGCAAAGGAATTCAGGCAGGCCGTGGAGCTCGATCCCCGGCATGCGGAGGCACAGTTCAATCTGGCCGTTGTGCTGGCCACATCGAGTCCTTCGGACATCACGTCCGCCCGAAAATATTATGAGAGTGCAATCAGTCTGGGCAGCGAAAGAAATCAGGATCTTGAAAAAATACTCTATCCATAGAGGAGTCGAACCAATGAACAGAAACACATTTATCGCATTTGGACTGCTGCTGGCCCTGCTTGCGGCCGGCGTGCCTGCACAGGCGCAGCCTGCACAGTCCGCACAGCAGCTTCAGCTGAACGCCTATTCCGCCACCGTGGCGGGCGACAGGGCAAAGGGCAACAACGATCTGGTCGCGGCGTTCGAGGCCTATGAGCGCTCGTACAACCTGTATAAGGAGCTGAGCGAATCGCATCCCGACTGGCAGAAGGACATCGTCCAGTACCGGCTGACGTACTGTCGTGACCAGATGGATGCCCTGCGCCCGCAGATTGCCTCGGCGCCGGCTTCGGCGGCGAAACCTGCTCCTGCCCCGGCAGAAAAGGCGCCTGCAAAAGCCCCGGCTCCGGCCGCCCGTGCGGCGGCGGCTCCCTCCGCACAGTCCGTGGATTTCTATCGGACCAAGTATTCAGAACTGCTGGAGCAGAATGAGGACCTGCGCGAGCAGATTGATTCTCTGCAGGCTCAGATCAACAGCGCACCTGTTCCCGTCGCGGATGATGGCGCGAAGTGGCGCGCGCAGCATGAGGCCGTCTCGGCCCAGAACAAAGAGCTTCAGAAGCGGATCGCCCAGCTGGAGCAGGACGTTCGCGCGAAGAGCAGCGTTTCGGCCGGCGGCGACCAGCAGTTGAGGCAGAAGATCCTGGCCCTGACCGATGACAACCAGAAAATTCAGGAGAAGCTGGCCGAAGCCCATGCGGAAATGAGCGCCCTGCGGGGGTCCATGCTCGGCGAAGAACAGCTGAACATGAAGGTCACTGATCTGGACGCGCAGCTGCAGGCGAGGGGACGCGACGTGGATGCGCTGAAGCAGGAAAATCAGATGATCCGCAATGATCTGGCTGCTGTCCAGAGCGAACGGGACGGTCTTGCCGGACAAATTGAGGAAGTGAACGCCAAATGGCGGGCCAATCTGACCAAGGTGGCCAACGAGCTTAAGAAAGTCCGGGGCGATGCCGGGATGCTTGAAGTGGAACTGCGGAAAACGGAGGCCCGTGCCAGAGCGGCTGAGGACCAGCTGAATCAGGCCCAGCAGGCCGCGACGGCGATTCCGGCTCTGGAATCCAAGGTGGCGGTGGCCGAAGATCTTCTGCGCAAGGCCGATGCCGACATCAAAAAGCTCGTGACGGAAAAAGATCAGCTTTCCGCCCGGCTGGCCGATATGGAGAGAGTTGAAAAAGAGGCCCAGGCCCGAAGCGCTCAGGCGCTTGCCGATGCGGAAAAGCGTGAAAAAGAAGCCCTGTCGCGCAGCGCCAGGGCACTGAGCGAAGAGCAGAAAAAAGCGGATGAGTTGAAGTCGCAGATTTCCGATTTGACTGCACAGCTTGCCAAAAAGGACAAGGAACTTCAGAAACAGGCAGAAGACTTGAGTATGCGGCAGAAAAAATTCGAGGCATCCGCGCAGTCTGAATACGCGAGGAAGGAAAAGGATCTGCTGGCCCGCGTGAAAGCGGCTGAGGACAAGGAAGCCCGGCTGAATGATGAGATGACCGGGCTGATCATGGCTTCCAATGCGATGGACAAGCGGCTGTCCGCGGCGGAAACCGAACGCAAGGCGCTGCTGAGCCAGCGTGATGATATGCGCCGCCAGCTGGAAGAAGTTAAGAGCGACTATCTGAAAATGGCCCAGGGTTCCGCTGATACTGCGGCTGAAACTGCGGCAGTCAAATCTGATTTGAAAAAGGCGGCTGATGCGCTGGCCCAGGCGGAACAGGAGCGCGACCGGCTGAAAGCCCAGGTGGTGACGCTGCTCCCACAGGCCGAGTCCGCAAAGAAGCTTGCGGCCGACCTGGAAGCTGCCCGCATGGAGAGGGATTCTCTCCAGGAAAAATACACCGAGGCCGAGCGGAAGGCCGCGGCATCTTCTGCGCTTGAAGAGCAGCTCAAACAGGTGCAGTCAGAAAAGGCCGATGTGGAGAAACAGTATCAGGCCGAGCTGAAAAAGGCCGCCGATCTGCAGGCAAAGACCGCGGAGGCAGAGCGCAATGCCCGCGAAAATTCGGATATGGCGGCAAGCCTGACGGCGGAACTCAAGCAGGTGAAGCAGGAGCGTGCCGCGCTGGATACGGAACTGACAGCCCAAATCAGTGATTTGCGCGCAAAACTGGACCAGGAAAAGGCCCGGTCCGCCGGCTTTGAGAAGTCGGTGCAGGATATCCGCAAGGCGGGTGAGGGCGACCGCAAGCGCGTGGAGGCTCTCCAGCAGGAAATCAAGGCCCGCGAAGACACGGCGGGCCGGCAGGCCGCCGAGGCTGAGCAGAAGATCACCGCGCTCACAAAGGACCTTGAAGGCAGAAACGCGCAGATTGAAAAGCTGACCAAAGATTTGAATTCGGTGGAGCCTCGAATCAAAGAAATGCAGGATCGCGTGCAGAGCGCCGAACTGCGGGCCGAAGGCAATGCCCGTGCCCGCGATGCGCTCCAGAAGGGACTCTCCGGGAAGATAGAAAAGGCGGAGGCGGAAGCCAAAGCCCTCCGGAAGACTGTTGAGGCTCTGCAGGCTGAAACCGCCGCGTCGGTGAAAGCTTCGCAGGACGCTGCTTCTGATGCAGAACGCCTGAAAGCCGAGGCGACAAAACTTGGTTCTCAGCTGAAAACGGTTTCGGATGAAAAGGCCGCACTGCAGTCGCAGCTGGCCAAACTGGAAGAGCAGTATCAGGCCACAGCCCCTCTGCGCGACCGAAACAAGGTTCTTGAGAAACAGGCGGGCGAACTTCAGAAGGCCGCGTCCCAAATGGAGAAGCGCATTGCCTCGCTGCTGAATGAACAGACCTCCATGCAGGAAGCCGCCGCCTCTTCGGCCGGTGCGGTCAAGGAGCTTGAATCGCGCCTCAACAGCCTGATGGCAGAAAACAAGGCTGTTTCCGGTGAACGGAATAAATTGGAGGCTCAAAACAAGAGCCTGTCCGATGAAATTGCGGCAGTCAAGGCTTCTGCGGCCGCCGCCGCAGACGCCCTCGCCGCTGCAAAGGCCGATGGAGATAAAACGGCGGGGATTCTCCGCCAGCAGATTGCAGACATGCAGAGCCAGGTGGATGAGCTTGGCAAAGCGCTCAAGAAATCGGAAGGCTCCGTCAAGCGCGGCGAAGAAGCCGTGGCAAAATCCAGGGCCATGGCGGACGAGCTGAAAATTGCCCAGCAGCGCCATGCGGACGCCGCCAGGCAGGCTGCCGCGCTGAGTGACGAAACAAAAGCCCTGTCCGCTGAAATCGCCGCGCTGAAGAAAGCGGCCGCCGCCGGAGAGAAACTTCAGAAGAAGGCCGGAGAAGAGAATGCGGCGCTGCAGAAACAACTGGCAGAAACCGCCGGGAAGCTGGAAAAGACAGCATCCGAACGCACCGAGCTGGTTGAAAAAGTCAAACTCCTGGAAGCGGAACTTCGCGAGGCCACAAAAGTCCTGCAGGAACTGGCCAACTAGCCGCGCAGGAAAGATGTTGAGAGGTTTATTATGAAGATGCTTAAGACACATGTATATCTGATCGCCGCGATGCTGCTGGCATGCCCGGGTTTTCTGCGCGCGGCCGAAGAATCTTTCCCGCAGGTGGGAGAGGTGGCCAGTGCGGCGGTGCGCAAGGTTCAGCAGCTCCAGCAGGAGCTTTCCGATGCGAGGACTAAGCTTCAAAACCTGTCGGCGGAGCATGCCTCCCTGAAAGCACAGGCGGCGGATATGCAGGCCGCCCTCGACCGCCTTGAAAAGGAAAAGCAGGCGGCCGTGGCCCGCGAGGAACAGGCGGCCCGTGAGCGGCGCGCAAGCATGAGGGACGCGGCAAAGGCGGCTTCGGGCCGCCTGAAGGATCTGCAGGCTCAGATTGAGGCGTCAGAAAAGAAAATTGCGGATATGACCGGACAGAATCAGGCGCTGGACAAAAAGCTGTCGGATATGTCGGAAGACCTCAAGCAGAAAACTAAAAGCATATCGGTGCTCTCCAAAGAAAGAGACACGCTGCAGGCCAGTGTTGAAAAAATGCAGGCCCGGTTGAATACGGTGGATGCCCTTGAGGACCAGGTCAAGGCTGTGGGGAAGGAAAAGTCCTTGCTGGAGAAGTCGTTGAAGGCGCTGGCGCAGGACGTGGAAAAATCCCAGGCCGCCCTGGCGCAGCGGGATCAGGCGATGGCAGGAATGCAGGGGGAAATGGATTCTCTGAAAGAACAGCTGGGGGTCCTGGCTTCGAACGTGAAGGACCGCGACGGCGAAATCCAGCGCGCGGCAAAGGAGAAGCTGGCGCTTGCAGAACAGGTGGCTGATTTGGATAAGCAGCTTGCCGCAGTCCCGGGCCTTAAGGAGGAAATCGAGAAGCTGAAATCTTCCAACAAGGATCTGAACGCGCAGCTCTCTGCATCGAAGGCGGAGTCAAAGGATCTGGCTGATGCCCGGGCCGCGCTGGAAAAGAAGCTGACGACCCTTCCGGAACTGAAGGATGAAATTTCGGGGCTGAAGTCCTCGAACAAGGACCTGAATGCGCAGCTGTCTTCTTCCCGGGCGGAGGTGAAAACGCTGACCGATGCCCGAACCGCGCTGGAAAAGACCGCTGGAGAGCTGTCTGCGCAGGCGGCGGCGCTTAAGGAGGAATTGCTGTCCCGCCAGCAGGAACTTTCGGGGCTGGTAAAAGCCCGTGAGCAGCTGGAAAAGGACAAGGCGGAACTGAACTCCGCTTTGGAGAAAACGGCGGCCGAAAAAGCCGCAATTGATGCAGCCAAAGCCGCAGCAGAAGCCTCTGTGAAGGAAATGGATGACCGGATTGCCGCTGTCAGAAAGGAACTGGATGCGGCGCTGAAGACGAACAAGTCTCTGACCGGACAGATTGCTTCTTTGCAGAAAAAAGTGGAAAGCCTCAAGGCGCTGGAAGATCAGATTGCCGGGCTGAAATCCGCCAACAAAGACCTTTCAAAGCAGCTCGCGGATGCAAAAGAGCTTGGGATTCAGGCCGCCGAACTGGAAAAGCTCACACAGGATCAGTCTGCCGCCATGTCCGGGCTGCAGCAGGAAATCAGGGCTCTGGGACAGCAGAATCAGAAACTTGCAAAAGATCTCTCCGCGGCAGAAAAGAAGGGCGAGCGCGCAAATGAACTGGAGAATGCAAACAAGGCGCTTGCAGATACGGTTGCCGCACTGACGGCCGAACGGGATATGGTCATATCGCAGGTCAAGAGCCTTGCTGATTCAAAAAGTTCGCTGGAAGGGCAGATCGAACAGCTGGGGGAACAGGTTTCGGCGGCTCGCGCGGAGGCTGGAACTCGTGCCTCTGAGCTCGAGCAGACGGTATCCCGGTTGAAGTCCGAAGAGGCCCGCGCGTCGGAACTTGAAAAGGAAAAGACAGCCCTTGCGGCCAAACTGGCTGACATGGACGCCCGGCTGGCTGAACTTGCCGTCGCTCAGGATGATTTGAAGGCCGCGCGCAAAGAAATTGCCGCGCTCGGGAAGGAGAAATCGAGCCTTTCCTCGGCCCTTGAAAAAACCGAGAAGAAGCTGGTTGAGGCAGAGGGCGCCATCAAGCCGGCACGCCAGAAGGCTGAGGCACTGGCGAAAGATTTGAAGGTGTCGCAGAACGCGCTGGATGCCCTGCAGAAGGCACAGGCCGAAACAGCCGCCAAAAGAGATGCGCTGGCGGGCGAACTGGATGCGCTGAAGCAGAGCAGGGACACACTGGCAGCCGAACTCACGCAGACCCAGAAAGATCTGGCGCAGGTCCGCAGTCTTTCCTCCGATCTGGAAAAGAACGCGACACAGCTTGCCGGAGCCAAAGCGGAAATGGAAACCGCTCTGTCTGCGCTTCAGGCTGAAGCATCCGCTGCTGCGGATGCGCTGAAGTCTGAAAAGAGCCGCAACGATGCGCTGACCCGCGAACTGGCGGGAATTAAGAAGCAGTCGGAGGCAAAGGAAGCCGCCATGAGCAAACTGCAGGCGGATTTCAGCAAATCCCAGCGGGATTTGAAGGCTGCCCGGGATCAGATTAAGGCGACACAGGATGATCTGGTTCAGGCGCAGAAGGAAAAGGATAGTCTCTCTGCCGATGTCCGGAATCTGACCGCTGCGGTCACGCGGCTGACCGAAGAGAAAAACCGCGTGACGGCCGATGCCGCCGGTCTGGGGGTGCAGCTTGCGGAAAGTTCAAAGGCCCTGCTGGCGATCCGTTCTGAAGCGTCGAATGCGACCAAATCGCTTGAAGCGCTCCGGCAGGAAAGGGACAAGCTGAGCGTGGAGCTTGCCGCGCTCCAGAGCGCGCAGACGGATCTCTCGAAAACTAAACAGGATCTGGAATCCGCCTTAAAGGATGCGACTCGCCGGCTGGCAGACAGGGAAAAAGAGATGGCCTCTCTGCTGACGGAGCGGGATGCCCTGCTGGTCAAGAAAGAAGAACTCTTTGCGCAGGTGATGGATGCCGAGAAGGAAATTCGCCGCTGTTCGAAGGAAATCGAGGCCGTGCAGGAGGTTGTCAAACAGAAGGATGCCCGGCTGATGTCCATGGACAGTGAAAAAGCGAAACTGGAAAAAAGCCTGGCCGATGCCGCTGCCCGCGAGGCGGAACTTCTCCCGCTTCGGGATCAGCTGAATGAACTCGCGAAATCAAAGGATCTTCTGGAGAAGGACTGCGCAGGCCTCCGGGAGAAACTGGCGGCTTATGAAGCGGAGAAGGCCACTCTGATCGAGGCGGAGAAGCTTGCTGCCGACAATGTGAAGAAGCTGGAGGAGCAGGTGCGCCAGCTGTCCATCGAGCGCTCCGGACTGGCTTCCCGGATGGTTGAACTGCAGGCGTCCCTGGAAGATTATGCCGCGGTGAAAAAAGAGGTGCAGGAGGTTAAGAGCCGGCTTCTGGATGCGGAGCGCAGGGCGGCGCAGACGGACCGGGCTGAAGAAACAGTGAAGAATCTCGAGTCTCGCGCAGGACAGCTTGAAGCCTCTCTGAAACAGGCCAATGAGGCGCTGCGCGCGGCCAATACACGGATTGCGCTGCTTGAGAAGGCGGAAGCCGCCGCCGCCGGAAAGAAAGACAGCCTCGCCGCCGAAATGCAGAAATTCAAGGCAGCGCTGGACAGGGCAAATACTGAGCTGGCAGAGACCCGCGGAAAACATGCGGAAGCGGTTGCAGAGATTGCGTCTCTTCAGCAGAACAGGAGCGCGTTTGAAGACCGCATGGCCAGGCTCAATGAGCTGAATACGGCCCTGTCGGCGGAACGCGACCGGCTGACGGCCCAGACCGGAGAACTGAGAAGCCGCCTGGCCGAATCCGCGGAGTCTTTGGATGCCGCAAATGCCACTGTGGCGAACCTTACGGAGGCCAACAATGCCCTGAAGACCGCAGCGGACAACAGCGCGCAGCAGGAGGCGCGCATCAAGGAGCTGAAAAGCGAGCTTTGGGAGCTGTCGCGCGAGGTTGAGGAAGCCGGCGAACTGCGTGCCCGGATTGACAGTCTGAGAGAGCAGATGACTGGACTGACCCGGGATGCCGCGCAGTGGCAGGCCGCCGCCACGGAAGCCAATGCGGCGGCCGATGATCTGCGCCGCAGCAACACATCGCTGCAGTCGGAACTGGGCCGGCGTGATGCGGAGATTGCCGCGCTTCGTGAGTCTGAACAGGCCGCTTCCGGTGCGGCTGAGACGGCTAGAGCTGAAGCGCGAACCCTCCAGGCAAGGCTGCTCGAAACATCCAATGCCCTTGAAAATGCGGAGAAGGTGGCGGATCGCGCCGCTGAACTGCAGACTCTGCTGAGCCAGTCTGAAGCGAAGATTTCGGATCTCAACGGTCAGGCCGCACGGGCCTCGGACCGTATCGGTGTGCTCCAGAAGGAAAACGAGAAGCTGCAGAAGAGGCTGGAAGAGTCGGAACAGACCATTACCCGTCTGGGAGAAGTCCGCAATCAGGTGGATGAACTCTCCCGTGAAAGCGTAAGAATGAGCCGCGAGCTTCGCAAGCTGGAGCGCGCCGGGCAGGGGGTTGATGAGGTTACATCGGAGGAACTCAAGCAGCGCATTATGCAGTTGAACTCACGCCTGGAAACCATCCTTCAGGATGCCGACAGGGAATAGCGGATTTCTTTCCGGAAAGGCCGGCCGTGTCACGCGGCCGGCTTTTTCTTTATCGCGGCCGGGCGGCATGAACACTTCGGCCCAGCAGGGCTTCCGCGGCTTCCATAACGGTTTCTGACAACGTGGGGTGGGGGTGAATGACCCGACTGAGCGTTTCGACGGTGACACCTGATTCAACGGCCAGCACACCCTCGGCAATAAGATCGCCTGCTCCGGGCCCCGCGATGGCAAGGCCCAGGATCGCTCCGCTTTCAGCATTCGCGATGACTTTGGTCATACCGTCAGCCCGATGAAGCGTCTTGGCCCGGCCCGAGGCGCTCCAGGGGAAGCGGCCGACTTTGATGTTCTGATTCTCCGCGCGGGCCTGATCTTCGGTCAGGCCGCACCATGCAATTTCGGGATCGGTGAACACCACGGCAGGAATGGCGCGGGGCGTAAACGGGCCGCCCTTGCCGGTCGCAATGTACTCGGCTGTCGCGAGGGCCTCATGCATGGCCTTGTGCGCCAGCATGGGCTGGCCGGCCGCGTCTCCGGCCGCAAAAATGGAGGGCTCCCCGGTTTGGCGGCGTTCATCGGTTATGATGAAGCCCTTGTCATCCAGTTTAACCTTTGTGTTTTCCAGGCCGAGATCCTCTGTGGCCGGCCTTCGTCCGGCGGCCACAAGGATACTGTTGAAGCTTTTTTCAACAGTGTCACCCTGCGCAGAAATGAGTTTTGCGCGCAGGCCTGCGTTATCTTCAGTTAGGCCTGCCACGCGCGTTTGAAGCATGAGGGCCTCAAATCGGGGTTCCAGGCTGCGGCTGAGGATGCGCACAAGGTCGCGGTCGGCTCCGGGAAGGAGTCCATCCGTCATTTCTGCCACGCTGACACGCGCGCCCAGCGAGGCGTAAACGGACCCCAGTTCAAGGCCGATGTATCCGCCGCCGATGACCAGCATGGATTCCGGAACGCGATTGAGCTCCAGCGCGCCGCGCGCCGTCATAATACGGTCGGATTCCGTCTTTAGTCCGGGAATTTCAAGAGGCCGCGAGCCGGTGGCGATGATCGCCCTGTCGAATTCAACTGACCGCTCTTCGCCGGCCTGTTCCACAAGGATTGAATTTGGACCAGTGAAGCGCGCGCGGCCCTGAATGAACTGCACGGCCCGCTGTTTGCAGAGCATGCCGAGCCCCCCGGAAAGCTGGCCGACGAGTCCATTTTTCCATATGCGAAGGGCATCAATGTCCAGCCGGGGTTCCGTGAAATAAAGCCCGAATGCCGATGCGCTTTTGGCCTCATTCTTGATCAGGGCCGCATGCAGAAGGGCTTTGGAGGGAATACAGCCTTCATGCAGGCAGGTTCCCCCGAGAGCGGATCTCTGGTCAATCAGGGCAACGCTCATGCCCAGGTCCGCCGCACGGAACGCGGCGGGATATCCAGCCGGGCCGGCGCCGACCACGGCAAGCTGCACCTTGAGATTGTCTGCCATAATAAACTCCTATCCGATGGCGATCATGCGCTCGACCGCCTTGCGGGCCCGCCGGCTGATGTCTTCCGGAACGGTGATTTCGAAACGGTTCTGCTGCAGCGCGGCAAGGGTGTCCTCGAGGGTGATCAGATTCATGTGCGGACAGCGGATGGAGCAAATCCTGATCAAGTCCTTGTCCGGATTGGCCGCCGCGACGTTGTCAGCCATGGAGCATTCTGTCAGGAGTAGAATGTGGTTTGCCTTGGAATTCTGGATAAATTTAATCATTCCATTCGTCCCGCCCGAGTAATCGGAAGCCTGGCAGACAGATTCGGGACATTCGGGGTGGGCGAGTACCAGCACATCGGGAAACTGCCGGCGCGCATTGCTGACATCCGCCACCGTAAAGCGCTCGTGCACTTCGCAGGAACCGTCCCAGCCGATAAAGCCGGAATCAATCGGGTCAAAAGAGAATCCTTTCTCGGTGCGCTTTGGGAATACAATATTTTTCCCCATCGTGCGCGCGGTGTTGGCCGCCAGGTAGCGGTCAGGAATGAAAATGATCCGCTTGCTGTTCAAAGATTCAATGACGGCGCGGGCGTTGCCGGAAGTGCAGCAAATGTCCGTTTCCGCCTTCACATCGGCATAGGTGTTTACATACGTCACCACCGGCGCGTCGGGAAACTGGCGGCGTATTTCCCGCACATCATCGGCGGTAATGCTTTCAGCCAGGGAGCAGCCCGCTTTTTCAGCCGGAAGAAGAACGGTCTTGTCCGGGCTCAGAATCTTGGCGGTCTCTGCCATGAAGCGGACTCCGCAGAAAACAATGATATCCTTGTCCGTGGTGGCGGCCTTGCGGCTCAGATCAAGCGAATCGCCTGTGAAATCGGCGATGCTGTAGAACAGAGCCGGCTCCATGTAGTTGTGCGCAAGGATGACGGCATTGCGCTTCTTTTTGAGTTCGACAATTTCTTCGGCGATTTCGGCTTTGTAGCGCAGTTCGATATCCGGCACCACGCGCGCGAGTTTAGCCTTCAGTATTTCATACATTCTGCCTGCAGACATTGGAACAGCCTTTCTTTGCTAAAAAGTTCCAAAAATGGCCTAAAAACGCGAAAAAATGGCCTAAAAAGGCAAAAAATGCCGTAAAATCAACAAAAAACGCTTAAAAATGACTAAAAAACAGCTTTTTTATGCAGATTACTTCAAGGGCATCGGATTGCACAAATTGCAGGCATTGTCCGCCACCCGGCCGCAGTTGAAGCAGATGAAGGCGGGTTTCTTTGTGATTTCCATGATCTGGTCAAATTTGTTCTGGCTGGCCAGCAGACAGATATGCCCCTTGTGATCCCCCGCGCATACCAGTTTATGATCCTTCATATGTATCTCCATGATTTCCTGATTTCACCCCTCAATCTACAGTCTTGATGCCTGCCGGGCAAGATTCCGTTTACGGCAAATTGACTTTTTTGCTGCGGAGTGTAAATCTTCTGCCGGAACAGGACTATTGATGACTATTTTACTCAATAAAACACTGCGTTTGTTTCTGGACAGCATCGGCCGGAGGGATGAATACGAATTCTATCTCAACAAGTTCCAGTCAGGGCAGTCGCAGGCGTTTGCCATACTCTGCCCGGACCGCGCGGGGTTTGAAGAGGTGGCGTCCGTTTTCACCTTTGACCTGGACTTCCTCCTGCGACTGGAACTTCTCCCGGTTATCCTGCTGGCCGGCGAGGATGGGATGGCGCTCAAGCGGATCCTCGAGGAGAGCCAGCCGTGCTACAATTTCTGCGAAATCAGCCATCGTGAAGAGGACATCACCAAACTGCTGGAGGTCAGCCGTCGCGCCGGCCGGATTCCGGTTCTGTGCTATCCAAAAGAAACCCGCACCGACGCGCTGCTGAGCCTTGTGCCGTTTATCTCTTCGCGCGTTCATTTGATACGCCTTCAGGGCATTCTGCGGGACACTGCGGGGCGGGAGATATTCTACTATTACACCCAGAAGGAGAATCCCGTCGAAATTGCCCCGGAGGATGCGGAACTGGTTCGCCTCGCGGCCACACTGCTGGAGGCCCGCCCCGGAGTGCATATCTCCGTGGCATCCCCCTGGCGGCTTCTGCAGGAGCTTTTCACCGTCAAGGGCGCGGGCTGTGTTTTTCGCCGGGGAAGCCGCATCCTGCGCTTCGGGAGTATCAGCGAATGCGACACCGTCCGGCTTGGCGCCCTGATGGAAAACAGCTTTGGCAAAAAACTGGCCAGTCCGGCCACTTTCGCCGGACGGGTCACCGGGATCTACGTTGAGGAAAATTACACCGGGGCCGCGCTGCTGGAAACCCATCCCGCGGGCCGCTACCTTTCCAAATTTGCCGTGGGCACGGAAGCGCGCGGGGAGGGGCTGGCCAATGAACTGTGGCAGGACGTCACCCGGGACCATCCCGCCCTGTTCTGGCGCGCGCGGGAGGACAATCCCATCAACCACTGGTACGAAAAGCAGGCCGACGGTTTTCAACGGTCCGGGCGCTGGCGCGTCTTCTGGCGCGGAATCGCGCCGGAGCAGATCCCGGTGGTGATCCGCTACAGCCTGGAAAAGCCGGATGACTTCGTGCAGCCCGGGGGAGCCTAAGTATCATGGCGAGAAAGAAGGCGGTCATTCAGAATGAGCAGGGGATTCACTGCCGGCCCGCCGCCGTGATTCTCAAGGAGGTGGCGTCATATCCGGGCAAAGTGCTTGTGGAATGCGACAACGGCGAAAGCCCCCTGGACTCTGTTCTCGACCTGATGGCGCTGTGTCTGTCCAGAGGAACCACCGTCTTCATCAATGTGGAGGGCCCCGATGATGAAGCGTATTGCGACAAACTGGTCAAACTGTTTGAATATCACTTCGATTTTCCCCCTCGCGGGCAAGGAGATGCATGAAGAAATCACTGTCCCTGTGCGCGGCGGCCGTTTTCGGGCTGAGCGTGTTCACCACATCTGCCGCGCTTCCCGTGATCGCCCGTGATCCGTATATCGGCGCCATTGTGATTGATGCCGCCACCGGCGAAACTCTCTTTGAGGACAATGCGGACCGCACGGGATATCCCGCCAGCATGCTCAAACTGATGGATATGCTCATCATTCTTGAGCGCGTGCAATCGGGTTTGGTCGGCTATGATGCCCGGGTGACGACTTCGGCGGCGGCATCGCGGATGGGCGGTTCGCAGGTGTATCTGAAGGAGCATGAAGTCTTCTCTCTGGAAGACATGCTCTATGCCCTGATGATCCAGTCGGCCAATGACGCCGCGCTGGCGCTGGCCGAGCATTTCGCGGGCGCCAAGGACGGTTTTGTTCATTTAATGAATCAGAAAGCGCAGGAACTCGGCATGGATTCGACGCGTTTCTTCTCGCCTCACGGCCTGCCGCCGGGGGAAGGCCAGAGTCCGGATGTCACCACCGCGCGCGATTTTGCCAAACTCTGCCGGGAGCTATGCAGGCATCCCGATATCTTCCGTTTTACGTCTGCGCGTGAAAGGGACTTCCGTGACGGCACCTTCATTATGCGCAACCACAACAACCTGCTGGGCGTTTTCCCCGGCTGCGACGGTTTCAAGACCGGCTATTTCCGCGCCGGGGGCTATTCCATTGCCGCCACCGCCGAACGTGAAGGCCGGCGGGTGATTGCGGTGGTGCTGGGCAGTGTCTCAAAACAGGTTCGCGACGCAAAGGCCCGCGAACTGCTCTCCATTGGTCTCGCGAATGCCCTTTCCACGCCGCAGCCCGTGATCCCGCCTGCCGCGCCCGTCGCGGCAAGCCAGCTTCCTGCTGTGCCGGAAGAAGCGGATGACCTGGAGCTGGAAAACGAGCCGCAGGATCTTCCGCCCGCAGGCGGCGGATGCGGCGGATTCTGGACAGGCCTGCTGGCGGGGCTTGGAGTCGGGGCGCTGGCGTATGCCGGCGTCAAGCTCAAGCAGCGCCGTGACAGCCGCAACTTCATTCGGCGCTCATAACGCAAATGCGCAGTGAGGAAAACCTTTCCGCCCGGAGAAGCGCAGACACTCTGAAACCCTGAAAAATGCCGAAAACGGTTGCCCCGCAGGGAAGCTTTGTGTATCTATATCAGACTTGTTTATTGTGAACCGGGATTATCCCTGTAATGAATGCGAGGATGAGAGTATGAAGAACATAGCCATTGCCGATATGAGGAATTTTGTGCTGCTGGGGCATACCGGAAGCGGCAAAACGACCCTGGTGGATGCTCTGCTCTACAAGATGGGAATCAATGACCGCCTGGGTTCCGTTGATGACGGGTCCAGCATGGCGGACTGGACTGAAGAGGAGAAGACCCGCAAGATTTCGACTTCAGCCAAGCCTTTTGACGGATCTTACAAGGATGCGGCAGGACGGATTACGCGCATGGTGTTCATGGACACCCCGGGCTATGCCGATTTCTACGGCCAGGTCGTCGCGGCCACATCGGTCGCAGACGCCGCTCTGGTGGCCGTGGATGTCAACAGCGGCATTCAGGTCGGAACCGCCCGCGTGTGGCGCCGCTGCGAGGACCTGCAGCTCCCGCGCGGAGTCGTCATCACTGGAATGGACAAGGAAAACGCGAATTTTGACAGGGCCCTGGCCGCCATTCAGGAAGTCTGGGGCGCCCGCTGTGTCCCGGTTGTGATTCCCTCTGGCGGCGCGCAGGTCGTGGATGTGCTGGCATCCAAATCTGTGCCGGCGGAAATCGCCGATCAGGTCTCCGCCATCAAGGGCAGTCTGGTGGAGGCCGCCGCGGAAACCGATGACGCGCTGATTGAGAAGTATCTTGGCGGCGCCGAACTCACGCCGGATGAGATATCAGCCGGTCTGCGCGGAGCCGTGGCTTCCGGCAAACTGATTCCCGTCTTTGTGACAGATGCCAAAAAAGGCGTGGGACTCGTTGAGCTGCTGGACGGCATCAGGCGCCTGTTTCCGGATCCCTCCGTCCGTCCGGCGAAAGACATTGAAGACAAAGTGGTGGATGCTTCAGCGGGGGCTCCTGCGATAGGCCTGGTGTGGCGCTCGGTCAACGATCCCTTCGTGGGGCAGCTCACCTACGTGCGCGTCTATGGCGGCACCATCAGCGCCGATCGCGAGCTGTTCAATGTGACTCGCGGTGAAAAGGAGCGCGTGGGCGCCCTCTATCTTTCACGCGGGAAGAAGCAGGAAACCGTGCCCGAAGTGCAGGCCGGCGACATCGTGGCCATTGCCAAGCTGAAGCACACGGCCCTGAACGACACCCTTGGCGCGCCGGGAACCACCCGCAAGCTGCCCGTCATTGTATTCCCGCATCCCGTCATGTCCTACGCCGTGGTCGCCAAGACACAGGGCGATGAAGACAAGCTGGGCTCGGGGCTTCATCGCATCTGTGAAGATGACCCGACGCTCAAGGTCGAACGGACTTCGGACACGCATGAGCTGATCCTTTCCGGCCTCGGCGACGTGCATCTGGATGCCGCCGTGAAACGCCTGAAAGAGCGCAGCAACGTGGATGTCCTGCTGCAGACCCCGAAAGTTTCCTACAAGGAAACGGTGACGGGGCGCGGCGAGGGGCACTACAAGCACAAAAAGCAGTCCGGCGGCCGCGGGCAGTATGGCGAGGTGTATCTGCGCATCGAGCGCCGCGACCCCTCGGAAGAAGAATGGTTTGTGAATGCCATCGTCGGTGGAGCCATCCCCGGCAACTTCATTCCCGCCATCGAGAAAGGCCTCGTCGAGGGCATGAACAAGGGCGCAGTGGCCGGCTATCCCGTGACCAATGTGAAGGTTACGGTCTATGACGGCTCCTTCCATGACGTGGACTCCTCCGAAATCGCCTTCAAAATCGCAGCCCAGCGCGCGTTCCGCGAAGGCATGGCCAATGCAAAGCCTGTTCTGCTGGAGCCCATCATGAAACTGAAGGTCATGGTGCCCGACCAGTATATGGGCGACGTCACCGGCGATCTGAACCACAAGCGCGGACGCATTCTCGGCATGGGTTCTGAAGACGGCATGCAGGTGATCACCGCGGAGGTGCCGCAGGCCGAATTTTTCCAGTACTGCCCGCAGCTTCGCAGCATGACCGGCGGCCGCGGATCGTTTGAAATGGAATTCTCTCGCTACGATGTCGTTCCCGCCAACATTGCCCAGAAAGTTATTGCGGCGGCAGAGAAGCTCAAGGAAGATGAAGAATAAAAGGGGTTTGATGTATGAGCGGTCACAGCAAATGGTCAACCATCAAGCATAAGAAGGCGGCCTCCGATGCCAAGCGGGGCAAGGTGTTCAGCAAGATCGCCCGCGAAATCATGGTGGCGGCCCGGTCCGGCGGCGGCGACCCCAATGCCAATGTCACGCTCCGCGCTTTGCTGCAGAAGGCCCGTTCGGCCAACATGCCCAGCGACAATATCGAGCGGGCCATCAAGAAGGGGACCGGGGACCTCGGCGGGGCGGCTCTTGAAGAGCTGACTTATGAGGGTTATGCGCCCGGCGGCGTGGCAATCCTGGTGGGAGTTCTGACCGACAATAAAAACCGCAGTGCCGCCGAAGTTCGTCATCTCTTCACCCGCTATAACGGGAATCTCTCGGCGACGGGAAGCGTCAGCCGGCTGTTTGAGCGCCGCGGGCAAATCATTGTGAGCGGGGATGCGGCGACCGAAGACCAGCTCATGGAACTGGCCCTGGATGCCGGCGCCGACGACATGACCAACGAGGGCGATCATTTTGAAATCCTGACCTCGCCGGCTTCGTTCATGAATGTGGCCGATGCCTTGAACAAGGCCGGGATCGCGATGGCCAGTTCCGAACTGACGATGCTCCCGCTGAACTGGACGCCCGTGTCCGACAAAGGGCAGGCGGCCTCGCTTCTCAAGTTTGTCGAGGCGCTCGATGACCTGGATGACGTGCAGAATGTATGGCACAATGCCGACATCAGTGACGAAATGATGACGGAGATTGAAGGCTGATGCCGGCCCCTGCCGGAGTGCGCATTATGGGGGTGGACACCTCCCTGCGTTCCACCGGCATTGGAGTGGTCGAGGCCCGGGGAAACACCTTCAGGATCATTGAATTCGGCACCATTAAGAATCCCCAGAGCCGGATTCACTCCGAATCTCTCGCTTTTTTGCATCAGTCCGTAATGGAATGGATTGGCCGCTGCTCTCCGGATGCCGTGGCCATTGAGGGCTCATTCTACTTCCGCAATGCGGCCACAGCCATGACGCTGGGTCAGGCCCGCGGGGTTGTGATGGCGGCCGCCGCGCAGAAGCATCTTGCGGTCTACGAATATGCGCCGCGCCGGGTCAAGCAGGCCCTGACCGGTTCCGGAACAGCCTCCAAGGAGCAGATCATCCGCATGATTGTCAGTTTGCTGGGAATCAAAGGGACCGATCCGACAGATGACGAGGCCGATGCGCTGGCGCTGGCGGTCTGCCATCTTCAGGCCCGTTCGTCTTTTGGGGTTATTGCGCCGAAGCCGGTCTGACGCTTTGTTTCCATGCGGCCCAGATCATCAGCAGGGCCATGAATATGGCGAGACCCCAGTACATCTCGATCAGTTCTTCGCACTGGCGCTTGATCAGGACGGAAACAGACGGACAGACCGGCGGCAGCGTGAACGGGCCGAAATACCGCGCAACGAAAGCCGCAAGCTGATCCTCAAACACGTTAATCAGTTCAGGAATCACAAAGGCCGGGGTGCAGACAGGCGCCGGGATGAACTTGAATATCTCATTTTCCCCGCGAATATAGCGCCGGAGAAACACCAGCGGGAGAATGATCCCGTATATCTTCATGAACCACGAGACAATATCCTTCGGGTGAAGGTGTTCAAAGGAAAGATTATGCAGGTTGAATTCGTTCTGCTCGTTGACCTCCACCATGGCCTCCGGCGTGCCGAACCCGAATATCCGCTGACCCCAGCTGATTTCCTCTCCGGCGCAAACAAACATGAAGAGCCCCAGCAGCGCAAAAAACGCAATGGTCTTTCTCCCCATCACCGCCCGGAAACGGAGGGTCGCCCAGCTCATCGCCGCGGCCCCGGCAAAACCGATGAATGTCAGCCATTCCGCGGCACGGTCTTCTCCCTGCATGTAATTCATGTGAAACTCCGGCGAGATTCTGTGAATCCCCCAGTACAGGAAAAAGAGTCCGATCAGCCCGATATACACGGCCGTGAGCACAGCAATCTGTTTCTTTGCAACCATGCGGCATAAACTACCTTCCTTCGCTGATTCTGTCTATCCCCAGTATCCGGAAGTTTTCGAGTTGTACTGGGCCGGGCCCGGGTTATTATTGCGGAATGAACCGGCGCAGCATCTTTGACAACATCACTTCCGGCCTGGAAATGGAGATCATCAACACGCTTGTGCATTCCGGACCCGTGCGGATCGAGCGCATTGTTTCCGAGGGACACAACTCCCCGGAGGATTTCTGGTACGACCAGGACCAGCCTGAATGGGTGATCCTGATTCAGGGCTCCGCCACGCTGGAAGTAGAAGGACGGACTGAACCGGTCGAACTCCGGCCGGGGGACTATGTTAACATTCCTGCCCGCTGCCGGCACCGTGTGGCGCGCACCGATGAGTCTCAGCATACCATCTGGCTGGCCGTTTATTATTGAGGTGATTATGAAAAAACTGATTCTACTTCTTTTGTTTGCCATCTCTGTCCGAGGGGACGATAGCGCTTTCGCGCTCAAGCTCTATCACCGGCTCGCCGCAACGGAGGGAAATGTGGCGTGCTCGCCCCACAGTATTAGCACCGCCCTGGGCATGGCCTTCAAGGGTGCGCGCGCCGAAACCGCCTCGGTCATGGCCGCCACCCTCGGTGTCCCGGCCGATCCCGCGGAGTACGATGCGCAGATGACAGCCCGGATCAGGTCTCTGCGCGAAATATCATCGTTCGGCGGCCCGCGGATGCAGATATCCAACCGCATGTGGCCGCAGGAGGGTTTCTATATTCGGGAGGTCTATGAAAATGCGCTGCAGCAGGTGTTCGATGCCGACATCCAGCCCGTGGACTTCAAGGCGGATGCCGAAGCGGCCCGGCAGACAATCAACAGCTGGATCGGCCTGGCCACGGCCGGCCGGATCAGGGAGCTTCTCCCGGCCGGGGCGCTCAATGCTCTTGCGCGGCTGGTTCTCACCAACACAATCTGGTTCAAGGGGAAATGGGCGAAGGCTTTTGCTGAGACTGACACGCGCGAAGAACTTTTTCATTCAGGATCAGCGCCGGTGAAAGTCCCGATGATGAAGCAGAACGGCGAGTTTCTTTATGCCGATGCCGCCAGTTTCCAGGCGCTGGAAATGCCGTACATCGGCGAGCGCGTCGCCATGCTGCTTCTGCTCCCGCGCGAACGGGACGGGATCAGCGATCTGGAACAGAAGCTGGACGAGACTTTGCTGAAGCAGTGCATTGACAACCTGAAAAAAACACAAGTGGACGTCAGCATCCCTCGCTTCACCGCGCAGCAGAACGCCGGCCTGAAGGAAGTCCTCTCTGAAATGGGCATGGGTATCGCGTTCTCAGCCCGGGCCGATTTCAGCGGCATCACCGGCGAGCCGGAACTCTTCATCTCGGATGTGATCCATTCCGCGCTGGTCGAGGTGAATGAGGAGGGCACCGAAGCGGCCGCGGCCACGGCGGTTGTCATGGTCAAAACCGCAGCAAGACGCCAGCCGGTCTTTCGCGCCGACCATCCGTTCATTTACATCATTCGTGACCGGCAGACCGGCGCGATTCTCTTCATGGGCCGGCTGGTCCGGCCGTAAAAAGTTCCAACCATTGGAACTTTCGCTTGAAAAACTTCCAATCATTGGAACTTTTCCCGAAAAAACTTCCAATCATTGGAAAAAACGCTAGATTCTGCCGCATGACTTCTTTTTGGAAAAGGTGGTTCCTGCTTATGGGCGGTCTGGTTCTGATGCTGCCGCAGGGCGTTCCGGCCGTCGAATTCAATTTCCCGCTGGGAGAGTACCTGGTCTACAACATTTACTGGGGAAAGATCCCCGTCGGCGAGGCCCGGGTGCGCACGGAATGGGCCGAATTGGACGGCCGCCGGCTTCTCAGCGTTCGTTTCCGCGTGGTAACCGGAAAAGTGCTCAGCAAAATTTACCCGGTGAATGACATCCATGAGTGCTTCATTGATCCGCAAACCTTTCTCCCGGTGCGGTACTCCAAGCAGGTCAACGAAGGCCGGTACCACGCCAATGAGGTCACCGACTACGATCACGAAAAAGGGCAGGCCGTCATGCAGCGGGCGGGCCGCGACAGTAAAAAAGTTTTTGAGATCGGCCCGGACAGCCGCGATGTGATTTCATTCATGTATTTCTCCCGCGCGCTGGATTTCGTCCCGGGAAGCACAAGCCGGTTTGAGGTGATTTCGGACGAAAAGCTTTACGAACTGCAGCTGGATGTCCAGAAGATTGAAGACGTGAAAATCGCCGATGACAGCCGCATCCGCAGCATCCGGCTTGAGCCGGTCGCCAAGTTCGATGGGCTGTTTGTCCGAAAAGGCCGGATGTGGATGTGGATATCGGATGATGACAGCCGCCTGATGACGAAGATGCAGGCAAAAGTGCCCGTGGCCAGCGTTCATCTGCTGCTGGCCGAGGTGCGAAGCTCGGGCGAGAACATGATTATACGAATCCCGGATGCGAAAGAACGTGAGGAAGAGGAGGCGCAGGATGTCGCTCTCAGTCAGTAGGGCCAGGAAGCTGATTGCTTCATTTGGAAAACAGCGGATTCTTGTGGTCGGGGATTTGATGCTCGACCGCTTCATTTATGGATCGGTGAGTCGAATCTCCCCGGAAGCCCCGGTTCCCGTGGTGCGCGTCGTGAGCGAAAGCAATATGCCGGGCGGCGCCAGCAACGTGGCCTGGAATATTCAGTCGCTGGGGGGCCGCAGCGCCGTGAGCGGGTTTGCAGGCGACGACCCGGCGGCCGCGGAACTGCGAGGGGTGCTTTCGAAAGGCCGCGTTGGAGTGGACGGCGTGCTCGCCGTGCCCGGCAGCTGTACAACGGTCAAAACCCGCATCATTGCCGAACATCAGCAGGTGTGCCGCGTGGACTGGGACGCTGAACCCGACTACAAAAATGCTGATTTCGACTTGTTTGCGGAAAAGCTCCGCAGAGAAATCCGTCGCTCCACGGGCGTCATTATCGAGGACTATGGCAAAGGCGTGGTCCGGCAGGCCGTGGTTGATGTGGTGCTGGAGGCGGCGGGGAAAAAGGGCATTCCCGTCGGTTTTGATCCAAAAGACAACTGCGACCTGAATGTCCACGGCATCACCGTGGCCATGCCGAATCACCGCGAGGCGTTTATGGGCGCGGGCATGAAGGAAACCCCCGTATCCGGAAGTCCGCTGAAGGACGCCAACCTGCTGCAGGCCGGCCAGCGCCTGCTCAAGTCCTGGTCGCCGGAATTTCTTGTGATCACGCTGGGGAGTCTCGGAATGCTGATGATGCCGAAAAAGGGCAGAACCGTTCATATTCCCACGCGCGCACAGGAAGTGTTCGACGTGAGCGGCGCAGGCGATACTGTGGTTGCCGCCACAGTGCTGGCACTGGCGGCAGGCGCTACTCATCGCGAAGCCGCCGAACTGGCCAATTTTGCCGCGGGTGTTGTAGTGGGCAAGCTCGGCACCGCCACGTGCTCGGCGTCAGAACTACTGAAGAGCGTGAGGGCGGGCACGTGAATGCCGTCGGCGTAATACCCGCACGCTGGGGCTCCACCCGGCTTCCGGGCAAGGCGCTGGTGAACATTGCGGGCCGGCCGCTCATTCAGTGGGTCTGGGAGCGCGCAAGCCTCGCAAAGAATCTCACCGATTTGATGGTTGCAACCGATGACAGGCGCATTGCTGCCGCGGTTGAACAGTTCGGCGGGCGCGTGATCATGACAAAGCAGAACCATCCGTCAGGAACAGACCGGATTGCAGAGGCCGTCCGGGGCACAAAAGCCGATGTGGTTGTGAATGTGCAGGGTGATGAACCGCTCGTGGATCCTGCGCTGATTGATCGTGTGGCGGAAGTACTTCTCGACGGCGCGGACTGGGACATGGCGACCGCCGTGACTCCCATGGAAAATGACGACATGCTCCATGACCCCTCGGTGGTGAAGGCCGTATTCTGCGAAGACGGCCGGGCGCTGTATTTTTCGCGGGCGGTTATCCCTTTCATGCGTGACGCCAGGGCAAGCGTCTGCGCAGGGGCTGGCCGTTACTGGAGACATATCGGCATCTACGGCTATCAGCGGCTGTTTCTGGAGCGGCTGGTCAAAACGCCGCCCTGTGATCTCGAAACAGCGGAAAGGCTGGAGCAGCTCCGGGCGCTGCATATCGGGGCGCGGATGAAAGTGCTGCAGGCAGAGAGCCCGGGCCCGGGGGTGGACACCCCGGAAGATGTCCCGCGCGCGGAGGAAGCCCTCCGCAGAGCCGGCCTGGTTTCCTGCTGATTTTCGCATTTTGTTTTTGCTTCCTTTCAAACAACATACTAGAAATTCCGCCCAGACAGTTAGAGCGTTTTACTTGAATGATTTTATGGAGAAAATGATATGGCAAATGTAAAGACTCCCGTCGTCCTCGGCAATGCGCGCTTCACTGTATATTCCAGCGGTTGCGTCCGTCTGGAATATGCAAAGGACGGTCGTTTCAGTCCGTATCCGTCCCTTCTCACGGGCCGCAGGCCTGCAAAGCCTGCGAAGGCTGATGTGGACATCAAGGGCGGGAAAGTAATCATCCGCACCGAAGATTTCGTTCTGCACTACGAGGACAACGGCCAGAACTTTTCGGCGGAGAATCTGAAGATCGAACACAAAAACAGCAACGGCGGCCGTGAAATCTGGCAGCCCGGAAAGCAGGACCGCGGCAATCTCGGGTCGGTGCGCCGCTGCCTTGATCAGTGGCAGTGGTGCGGCGGACCGGAGCATTATCCGGTCGAAGGCATTCTCAGCACGGACGGAGGACATCTGGTTTTTGATGAGCCGCGGGTGTACTGGAACACCAGGCATGAATGGCCGGAATGCCTCAGCAGCATTGTGTGGTTCGATGGCTATTTCTTTGCCTATGGTGACAAGTACAAACAGGCCCTCAAGGATTTCGTGACGGTCTTCGGGCGCATCCCCATGGTTCCCCGCTGGACCTTTGGCTTTTGGTATTCCCGCTGGTACGCATATACAGACAAAGAAATTGTCGGCCTCGTGGAGAAGTATCGTAAAAACAAAATTCCCATAGATGTTATGATCATCGACACAGACTGGCGCGACGGCTGGGGCGGTTATGACTGGTCGAAAAAGTATTTCCCGAACCCCGAGAAGCTCTTGAAGAAACTGCACAGCATGAATGTGCATTCCAGCCTGAATGACCATCCGGGTTATGGCAACTACGATGCGCTGCCGGAAAATGACAGTCATATCGCGGTGATCGAGAAGAAACTTGGCGCCCTTCCGCATCAGGGCCAGTGGGCCTGCGACTGGTCCAGCAAGAAGGCCGTTCAGGTCTGGAAGGATGACATTCTGGGTCCGTTCTTTGACCAGGGCATGGATTTCTGGTGGATTGACGGCTGGATCAAAGGCCCCTTTGGTTCCACCGACAGCCAGTACTGGGCCAACCGGGTCTATTTCGAACTGGCGGAGGAGCGGCTCGGAAAACGCGGCATGATTCTGGCCCGCTGGGGCGGCGTCGGGTCTCACCGCTATCCGGTGCAGTTCTCTGGCGACACGGCCTCCGAATGGGGCGTTCTGAAGCACCAGATCGAATTCACAGCCCGGTCCGGCAATTTGGGCGCGGCCTACTGGTCGCATGATATCGGTGGATTCTTCGGGCGGCAGGTGGATGAGGAGCTCCTGATCCGGTGGATGCAGTTCGGCGCAATGAGCCCGATCCTGCGCACACACAGCGACCACGGCGACCGTGAGCCGTGGAAGTACAGCAGCCGCGTCATGAAGCTATTCCGCAAACAGGTGCACATCCGCTATGCGCTGGCCCCGTATTTTTACACGCTGGCGCGCGAGGCTCACGACGAGGGGCTCCCGATTGCACGCCCGCTCTATCTTGATCACAGTCACAACGATGGCGGCGCGCTTTGGCGGAAGCACCAGTACATGCTGGGCGGCGATCTGCTGGTGGTGCCCGCCGATGAGCCGGTGGATAGAAAAACCGGCATGCTCCGCAAGCGGGTCTATTTCCCGAAAGGCCGCTGGCATGCGCTGGAATCAGATGAAGTGGTGCAGGGCACGCAGGACCGCTGGATCAATATCCCCGTGGACTGCATCCCGACCTATGTGCGCGAGGGCGCCATCATTCCGTGTCAGCCCGTGGGTGAGGCGCTCGGCTGCCGTGTCCCGGAAGAAATCCATTTCGACTACTATCCGGATTCACTGAATCCCTCCAGCTATGTGCTGTACGAGGATGACGGCGAGACCCTGGATTATCAGGAGGGCCGCTGTGCCCGTCTGACTCTGAAGGGCTGCCGGAAGGAAGACTGCATCTGCTTTTCCATATCGGCTCCGGCCGGCACCTATCGGGGCATGCCGAAGAAGCGGAAATATGTGGTCCGCTTCCTGCTCAATGACGGTGATGCGATAAGGGGTGTTTGCGCAAAAACAGGCAAAGGGGCCTGTGCAGACATTAAACACAGGATTGTACGTCAGAACCTGGCCGGAACCGTGAATTCGGGCCGCCGGTTCTGCGAAGTCGCCGTTTCCTCGGCCAATAAATCGGTGGATATCTGCGTCCAATTGAAGTAGGGTGACAGCAGGATTTCATTATCATGCTGTTGTTTTTACTGAAGACCATAAGCCGTTTTGTCTCATGGCTCCGGCTGGAGTCGGCGCTTCGCTTCGGCAGGGGGCTGGGATGGTTCATCGGTTCGGTGCTGCGCTATCATCGCGCAGATGCGGCTGATGCGCTGCGCCGCGCTTTCCCGGAGAAGCCAGCCGCTGAAATTGCTGCCATCATCGCTTCGATGTATGCCCATCTCGGCATGAACCTCATCGAGTCGCTTCGGCTGGCCGGAGGACGACGGGAGCAGGTGGAGGGCATGATCTCCGTCAGCGGGAAGGAACACATTGATCAGGCGCTGGCGCGGGGAAGGGGGGTACTGCTGCTCACGGCGCATCTGGGGAACTGGGATCTGCTGAGCATTATGTCGCTGATTGCAAAACTTCCGCCGCTGACCATCATTTCAAAGGATGTGAAAAACAGGCCGCTTAACGACTTCTGGATGGGCATGCGCAAGGAATACGGCCTGCGCATCGTGCCTGCGCACAATTCCTACCGGGCCTGCCGCGCAGCCCTGAAAAACAATGAAATGGTCGGATTTATTCTTGATCAGAACATGATCGCCCGGGAGGGTGTATTTGTGGAATTCTTCGGCCGGCCTGCCTGCACGACGCCCGGGCTGGCCTTCATGGCCGCTCAATCGGGCGCGCCCGTTGTCCCGGTCAGCATATATCGCACCGGAGCCGGTCATCACGAAATTCATGTGCAGCCGGTCATTGAACCGCCTTTGGACCGCGAGCCTGAGACCATCCGGGCAGCCACGCAGCAGTACACCACCATTCTTGAGGAGATGATTCGGGAGCGCCCTGAACAGTGGATATGGATTCACAGACGCTGGCGCACAAAACCAGGACCGGCGGCCGCGGATGAAAAAAGTTCGGACTGACGCAGACAGGATCAGGGCGTTTGCGGAATACCTTTCCGCAGAGGGTCGCCCCGCGCCGTTTGATTTCTGCAGCCTGAATGCGGGCATCACCTATCCGGCGCCGGGACTTGACGGCGTGCTTGAATATTTCTTTTTCTGCTGCGCGCATCAGTTTGGATTCTGGAACCTTCAGAATGGCCGGTGGATCTCGCCAATGATCGCCCGGCTTGACGGCCGGGATCTGAAGGGATCAGATTATGTCTGGACGGCCGCGACGCGCGCACTACGGAAAAACCCGGATATCTTCAGTCCCCATGCGCTCGCGAACTTGAACGGCAATGAACTGAATGATCTGTTTCTGGATGACGGCGCGGCGAATCCTCTGCCGATGTGGCCGGAACATTTGGAGCTTACTCGGCAGTATGCGGATTGGTTTACAACCAGAAAACTGCAGCCCGCAGATATTCTGCACCGCGCCGCCGCGGCCCGCAGGCCCCTGCAGATGCTTCTGGATTTGCTTGCTGAAGTGCCCGGTTATGCCGAGGATCCTCTCCAGAAAAAAGCCATGCTGCTTGCAATTGTTCTCGAAAACCGGCCGGAGCATTTCCTGAATGTCACCGACCCCGATTCGGCCCGTCCCATTATTGATTATCACCTGCAACGAAGCGCGCTGAGGACGGGGCTCGTGGTTGTTGAAGATCCGGCGCTGCGTGCCAGACTCGAAGCCCGCGAAGAGGCGACTGCAGGAGAGGAGGCTCTTATCCGCTCAGTGGTGTATGAGTCAATAGTTGCGCTGGTGCGCTTGTCCGGGCTCTCTGTGGCGGCCGTGGACTGGTTTTTCTTCAAAAACCGAACAGGCTGTCCGGAGATGACAGAACCGCAATGCGCGGCATGCCCTGTGCGCCATATTTGCGCCAGGAGCACAAAACTCTTCCAGCCGGTGTTCCGAACAACGTACTATTGAGCCATGGAATGGCGGGACACAGATGAATCGTATCGCGTGCCGATTCTATCCTGGTGCCGGCACGTGGATGACAAAGCGATGAGTCAGGCGCGTGATCTCGCGCGCCATCCGCATGTCTTTCATCACATAGCCCTGATGCCGGACTGCCATCCCGGCTACGGCATGCCGATCGGCGGGGTGATTGCCTGCCCGGATCATGTGATTCCCAATGCGGTGGGAGTGGACATCGGATGCGGAATGGGCGCTGTCCGGACTGACTGCGAAGCGGCAGGGGTCACAAAGGGAACCATCCGCGACATACTGGAAAGCCTCAAACGGATGATCCCGCTGGGCGAGGGCCACGGCCACAGGGTGCCTCAGGAATGGACTGAGCTGGACGAATTCGAGGCCTCGGGGAACTGGATGGACGCCCGCGCGCGGGAACTGGCCTGGCGGAACCTGGGCACACTGGGAGGGGGCAATCATTTTATTGAACTGCAGGCTGGAGACGATGGATTCCTGTGGATGATGCTTCATTCCGGCTCGCGCAATCTGGGCTACCGGATTGCTGAATGGCATCACGGCATTGCCAGAAGTTATGCTGCAGACAGGAAAATCGAATTGCCGACAATGGATTTGGCTTCGCTTCCGGCGGCCTCGCAGGAAGGACAGAACTACATCCGGGACATGAACTTTGCGCTGGCCTACGCCCGCGAAAACCGTGCACGGATGATGAAGCGCTTCAAGGATGCCGTGCAGGAGCATTTGTCTCCTGGTTTTACCCTGGAGATCAATATCCATCACAACTATGCAGCGCAGGAAGACCATTTCGGCCGCATGGTGTGGGTGCACCGCAAGGGGGCCACGTCTGCTCGCGAAGGAGAATGGGGAATCATTCCCGGGAGCATGGGCTCGAGTTCGTGCATTGTCCGGGGCCTCGGAAATGCGGACTCGTTTCAGTCGTGCTCGCATGGCGCCGGCCGTCGCCTTGGAAGAAAAGAAGCCTGCCGGAAACTGGACAAGGATGCCTGCGACCGGGCCATGCGCGGCATCGAGTTTGACGGCTGGAGCCGCATTAGCGGCCGGAACCGCAGCGCCGGAGAATATGACCTGGGCGAAGCCCCTGCCGCCTACAAGGATATCCATGAGGTCATGGAGTCCCAGTCCGATCTTGTGGAAACAGCTGTCCACCTCCGCCCGCTTGGAGTGCTGAAGGGATGACCGGAAATTCGGAAGAAAATCTGGCAAAGTTTGCATTATCTTTTTAAGCGGGATGGTTATATTGTGGGGGAAGCCGGAGGGAAGATGACGCCGGAAGAAAAAATCGCGATGCTGGAAAAACTCGGGACGGACTTTAACCGGGTAAAGGATATGGACCTCCTCATGGAGCGCATACTGCGCAGCGCCCGCGCTTTTGCCGGAGCCGATGCCGGATCAATTTATCTGCTGGACAACCATCGCCTGCATTTCAGTTACACTCAGAACTCAACGCTGGAAAGTAAACTCCAGCCTGATGCAAAACTGATCTATGATTGTTTTTCACTTCCCGTTGACAGAACCTCCATTGCCGGCTATTCCGCCTGCACGAAGGAGACGATCAACATCCCTGATGCCTATGCAATTGATCCGGAAGCGCCCTATCGGTTTGAACAGGGTTTTGATGTGTCGTCCGGTTACCGCACGAAATCTATCCTTGCCCTGCCGCTCCTGGCGGCAGAGCAGCAGGTGCTTGGAGTGCTTCAACTGATCAATGCGGTGGACCGGGAGGGCAGAACCATCCCTTTCTCCCCGGAAATCCAGCGTCAGATGGAGATGTTTGCGGGCCTGGCCGCTGCTGCGCTGGAGCGCGCGGTGATGACGCGCTCGATTATTCTCCGCATGGTCAAAATGTCCGAACTGCGCGATCCGCGTGAAACGGGAGCGCATGTGAACCGCGTGGCGGCCTATGCAGTGGAACTCTATGAGCGCTGGGCGATAAAGCACGGGCTTCCGGAAAGCAGGATTGAGGAGGAAAAGGATGTCCTGCGCATTGCCGCCATGCTGCACGATGTCGGCAAGGTGGCCATTTCGGATCTGATTCTGAAGAAGCCCGGAAGGCTCACGCCGGAGGAGTTCGATGTGATGAAGACCCATGCGGAGCAGGGGGCGGATATTTTCATTGGTCATATGACCGCTTACGATCGTGCAGCTCAGGAGGTGGCTATCAATCATCACCAGAAATGGGATGGAACCGGATATCCATCCTTTGTGGATGATCAAACCAGCGAGGCGCGACCTCGGCGTGGAACGGAAATACCGCTTTTCGGACGCATCGTCGGGCTGGCAGATGTCTATGATGCCCTGGTTTCACGCCGGGTCTACAAGGAGGCCTGGTCTGAAGATGATGCTTTAAAGGTTATCCGGGAAGAGTCTGGAAAACACTTCGATCCGGAACTGGTTGATATCTTCCTTTCAATCCGCGATATCCTTGCGGCCATCCGGAAGCGCTATCCTGAATAAGCGGTCTGCAGCAGGCGGAGCCCCGCATTCAGCATGGTCCGGCTGTCGGCTGTTATAATTGCCAGAAGCTGATCGAAGGTGACAGAGGACATGCACACAATCCATACGCACAGGCCGGCTGCATTAAAGAGCAGGATGATGACGCAGGAAAAGAGCCTCCCGTTCTCGTGAATATCCGGCTGGTGCTGCAGGAGCATGTGGACGGTGAACGTCAGATGGAAAGCCCAGGTCAGGCCGACCAGTCCCAGCCAGAAAGGCTCATATATGCGCTGATTGTGAAAGGCGGAGATAACTGCGTAGAGGAGCAAAACACAGAAAGTGTAGAAGGGGAAAAAATAGGGCGCGAGAGTGATCAGAAAGGTGCTTTTGCTGACCTGGACGGATCCTCCTTTCCCGCTCACCCGCAGACGGGAAACACGCGCGCCGGTAACCGCAGCCCAGAGGGCATGGGTCAGTTCATGGCCAAGGACATAGGTCCGGACGGGCTTCTGGCAGACGATGAAGAGAAAAAGCCACAGGAAGAAGCCGATGGCGAGCCCCCAGAAAGAAGGAGGAATCTGACGGGATGACTCCGGCTGAAGCGCGAGGATGAGATGAAAGAGGCTGAGACAGACAACGGCGCAGGCGGGAAGAAGCAGAACCGCAATGCAAAACTTCAGAAACTTCAGCAGCATCTCCGTTCCTTGTGCATCCGCCGGTCAGTCCAGCAGTGAATGTGCCGAAGCGCCTGCCGGTCCATCAGCCAGGGGAACCAGGCGGCAAATTCACGAATGATCAGCTCACGCTCGGCGCAGGTGGCTTCTTTACCAAGCGATCCTGCAACCTGCACGACATTGCGGATGATCTGGTGACGGCCGGGCCGGACACCGCAGACGGCACATTCGAGGTCCAGCCAGAGATAATTTCGCCGCTCGGGATCCAGCGGATGTTCGAGCAGGAGGTTGGAGGTTTTTGTGTCGCGGTGATAAATTCCGCTCCGGTAGAGGGTTACAATGGCTCGGGCCAGATCCTTCGCCAGCGCCCGCTTGATATCGTCCGGCCTCGTGCCCGAAGTCCATCCCAGCCAGTGGCTGGCATCGTCGGTGCCGGGCACAAAGGCGGTGATCATACAGCTGGAAGCAGGAATGCCTCTCTCCCAGCGTTCAAGAAAGCCCAGTGGCTGCGGCGTGGGGATTCCAAGTTTCCGGAGTGTGCTGGCGGCAGCCCAGAAACGGCGCGCGCGCGAAGGATGGAAAAGATATCTGATCCGTTCCAGCGGTCCGTCAAGATCATAGCGTTTGATGATGACTTCCCGGCCCTCCAGGTGTGCGCGAGTGACGGTAATGCGCCCGGTCTGCTTGATGATGCGGGAATCCGGCCGGGTCACCGCCTCTCGGACCAGCATGAGCAGTTCTGAAGGGGCCATGTCCGGGCGGTCGGTCCAGCAGCCGGAGAGGGTTTTCCCGTCCGTGTGGATTTTCAGCGCTGCGGTTTGAAGGGCGGTGCGATAAAGAGCCCGTGCCCGCCTGCAGGTTTCGCGGGCCGGGGGCTGATAATCATTCTGGCTTCTGCCTGTTTCCATGGCACGGATTCTGCACAAGGCGGCTTCGGCTTGCAACATCTGGAATGAGTATTTTTTTGCAAATGCGGTTGACTTCGATCCTCTTATGGATAGTATGACACAGTTTTCAAAGGGAAGGGCGGCCTCTATGGCCGCTGCGTGAGATCAGTTAGGAGATTTGTCAGATGCCGAACAATAAGAGTGCAGAAAAGCGTTTGCGGCAGTCCGTTGAGGCGCGCCAGCGCAACCAGAGCGTGAAAACCCGGGTGAAAAACACCCGCCGCAAGTTTTTTGAGTCATTTGAAGTTGCCGAGGGCGCTGATCCTCAGGCTGTTTACAAGAAGTACTGTTCAGAGCTGGACAAGGCCGCCAAGAAGGGCGTGATTTCCCGGAATACGGCCCAGCGCCGTAAAACCCGCGCGGCAAACCGCATCCGCGTGAAAAAAGCCTCCTGAAGATTCTTTCAGCTTTAATGGGCAAAGCCGGCTCCGGCCGGCTTTGCTGTTTTTATGCTCAGGCGGTCAAACTGTTATTTTCAGTCGGGGGAGTGCCAGTCGCCGGCGGTCTGTTTCGCCTTTCAGGAGATCCGTTTTCCGCCAGGGCAGAATATCGCGATCCCGTGAGGGACGCGGCATTTCAAGGAACTGTCCTGTCCCGATATGCAGTCTGTGCTTGCCGAACTGCCCGTTCACTTCATCCATGACTGCTGAAGCCTTGTGAAGTTTTTCAATCCGAATGCGGTCTTCAAAAAGATCGTACTGCTCTTCGCGATCCTCTTCGAGCCTGCCGAGCACCACCATGGTGCTGCGATATTTCCAATCCGGCCGGAACAGCCAGCCGAACAGATCCAGCACCAGGGGGAGTGCCTCCTGAGTGGAAGACGTGGGGCGGTTCAGCGCCGTCCTCAGTCCCTCCTGACAATAATCGTCTTTACGCAGTGCAACGGTGATTTCCCTCACCCTGAGTTTATGCCGGCGGACTTTGATAAAGGCGGATTCCAGATTGCGCACCAGCCGGGCACAGATGTAATCACGATCCGCTGAAGGCTCGCTGAAAGTTTTGCATTTGCTGATACTGGCATAGCTGGACTTCTCCTCCGTGGTGACAGGCCAGACCGTTTGTCCCCGAAGTTCCCTCCATATCTCATGGCCGGGCTTCCCCAGCATTTTCTGAGCCCATGCTTCCGGCTTCAGGATAAAATCATATGCGGTTTTCAGTCCGTGCTTCCTGAGCAGCTGAACGGTATTGGCGCCGAAGCCCCAGACGTTATCGAGCGGTATGCGCTGGAGAAACAGATGCAGATGCATGCCGGCCACGGCGGTAAACCCTGCCGGTTTCCTGAAATCGGAGGCCAGCTTGGCAAGGCTTTTGGTGAGACTCAGGCCGATCGAAACGGTCAGGTTCAACTCTTCCCTCACGGTATTCTGGATTTGCTTTGCAATGTCCTGATAAGAAACGTGAAAAACACGCCGCAGCCCCCCAATGTCCGCAAAGCCCTCGTCAATGGAATATTCTTCGACGATGGGGGTAAACCGGCGTGCAATGTCAAACATGCGGCGGGAATAGAGACTGTAGGTCTCATAGTCGCTGGGAAGCACCACAAGCTGCGGGCAGATCTTTCGGGCATCCCGGAGTGAAATGCCGCGCCTGACCCCAAGGGCTTTGGCCTCGTAGCTGGCGCAGGCGATGATGCCGCGCTCCCGGCCGGTCACCACCGGCCGGCCCTTCAGTGAAGGATCGGCGGCCTGTTCCACGGAGGCAAAGAACGCGTCGCCATCGAAATGAACAATGGCCCCGGGGAAAGTCCCGAAAACCAGTATCTGATCCTGCGGGGACATAGGCTCGGCCTCTCAATGATATTTCCGGACCACGGCCCTGACCACCCCTCCAACGGTCAGGGAGTTCCGGGGCCGAATCCGCTGATATCGGCTGTTGGCGGGGTCCAGATAGATGCCATGCCGGTCGCGTCCAAAATACTTGAGGGTCCACTCGCCGTCCACCTGCGCGACCACGATGTCATTCTTTTTCGGGGCGGTTCCGCGTTCAACCAGCACGAGGTCACCGGGATGAATCCCTGCCTCAATCATAGAATCGCCGGATACGGTCAGCATAAACGTGGCCTCCGGCTGGCGCACCAGGAATTCGTCCAGGCTGAGTGTGTCCACCAGTTCCTCTTCGGCCGGGGAGGGGAATCCCGCCTGCACGGCGCCCAGCAGCCGAATGGATCCGATCAGCTTGTCGGTCCATGCGGGTTTGCCTCTGCTGTTTTTGGTGATATAGCCGAGCCGCTCCAGTCTGCAGAGCAGGTTGTGAACGGCATTCTTGGAGCGATAGCCGAACAGTTCCAGCATCTCGGCATAACCCGGCATCCGTCTTTCCACGCGGATGAACACCCGCAATTTTTTCAGTATATTCTCAAGATTAAGTTTTCTGGGCATGACCGATTCCTTTTCTGTCCGGAATATAATTGAACTATAGTTCAATATCAAGGGGGGAATATAAAATATCCCACTCATGCAATAATCCTCTTCCGGCCTTGAACTGCCGTGATATCGGGATCATAATTAAGGATAT
Source organism: Verrucomicrobiota bacterium (assembly GCA_029557905.1). Lineage (GTDB taxonomy): Bacteria > Verrucomicrobiota > Kiritimatiellia > JAKQHR01 > JAKQHR01 > JAKQHR01. Next base: position 36,211 of record JAKQHR010000070.1, on the reverse strand, counting down.
AGAGGAAATATGAAGCAGTTGTGCACTCGAATGACGATGGCGCTGATTCTGGCGCTGTTTACGGGCACGGCAAAAGTCAAAGCGGCCTGGACCCATGATATTGGCGCCGTTTCCCTGTTTGCTGAGCTGGGCGCCTCAAAACCCACCGGGACGAATATCACGGTTTCACAGATTGAGGGATCTTACCTGGGCAATTACTATCCGGACATCTACACCAATGAATTTTCGGGAAAAACTTTCGTCGACAAGACGGCTATGGCAACAGGCTCCTCCCTGCATGCCACAATGGTCGGGAAATATTTCTACGGGCGCAGCAGCAGCATTTCGCCGAACATCAATCATGTGGACTGCTACTGGGAGGAGGACTGGCGAGATGCCGGGTTCCTTTCCGGGGGAGATGGCGGCGGCCCGGCAGTAGAGACCAACCGGATTCAAAATCACAGCTGGATCGGAAATTCCGGCAGTGACTCCAACTATGTCCGGCGCCTGGATTACGCCATTGACCGGGATGGTTTCACCTGTGTGGCGGGACTCAACAACACCAATGATGCGATCCCCGGCCTTCTGGGACATACCTATAACGGAATCGTTGTCGGGAGGACAGATGGCAGTCACAGCGCGGGCCCCACGCTGTTCGATGAGGCCGGGCGGGTGAAACCGGATATTGTGGCCCCGTTCACATTCACCAGCTATGCCACACCGGCGGTTGGCAGCTGCGCCGCGCTCCTGATGGAAACGGCAGACAAGCATGCCTTGACCAGTGCGACCATGCCGCAAACCATCAAGGCTCTTCTGCTGGCCGGCGCGACCAAGACCGAATTCGGGACGAACTGGAATCGAACTGCTTCTCGCCCGCTGGATGAACACTATGGAGCGGGAGAGATCAACATTTACAACAGCTGGCATATTCTCACCAACGGAGAACAGAACGCCAGTGCCACCTCGCTGGTGAATCATATAGGATGGGATTACAGCGAACTTCCCGCTGCGGGAACCAACTGGTATTTCTTTGACTCGCCGGACAGCCATGCCCCCTCGCGGTTTTCTGTCGTGCTGACGTGGCATCGAAAGATCTCCGATCCCCCCGGCGGCGGATTCAACCCGCAGGCATTTTTAGCCAATCTCAACCTTTATTTGTACGAGGCAGACGGATTCGCCACGAATGATCTGGTGGATATGAGCACCAGCCAGGTGGACAATGTGGAGCACATTTTTCAGGGAGCCCTTCCGCCCGGCCGCTACGCCCTGAAAGTCACATCGGATGCCGAAGCGGAATACGGTCTCGCCTGGCACAAGGCCCCGGCCGCCATACCGGAATTTACTGAAACTTCTTATCATTCCAACACGGGGTTTGTAATCAAAGTCAGCACGTCGCCGAATGTCTTTTACGGGATTCAAGCCACCACCAACCTGATGGACGGATCATCCTGGACCAATCTGGCCACGCAGATCCCGTCGACCAGCCTGTGGACCTTTGTGGATGCAAAAGCCACGAATCTTATATATCGTTATTACAAGGCATTCGTAGATCCGGATTGAAGCGGAAGAGGAACCGGCAAGGGAAGCGCGATTGGGGGAAATGGATTCTTATGGGGAAGAATTTGAACAGACAGGAGCGTCAGGCGATCATCTCGGCGATTCAGAGGGACCTGATCACCATTGCGAAAGAGTCTTTTCCCAAGCAATGCTCCTGCGGCAGGAGCTATGCGAATCTGGATGAATTTATCGCGGGGACCCAAAGCGTGGAAGATGGCCGCGGGCTTTTTATTGATGAAGACTATGCCAGTGGGAGCGTTGTGGACCTGTTGCGGAACTGTGCTTGCGGATCCACGCTGATGGTGGCGTTTGAGACCAGGCGCGATCACTCTCCCAGCGGAGACAAGTGCCGTACTATTTTCGGGCGGCTGCATGAGTTCTTCACCGGCTGCGGGCTGGACGGGAAAGTTGTTCGCAACGAGCTTTTAAGGACCTCGCAAGGGGAAAACAGTCCGGTGCTGGAAACCGCCTTCGCGGAACATGATATGGACGGCATGGAAAGAGACTTCATCCGTCTGCAGATCCGCGCACTTCGCATCTTGATGAAGAAATAGCCGAGGAATAAATATTTTTTCGCTTGCATCTCAGCGTGTGTGCATTATGTTCTCCCGTGATATTTGATTGCGGGGTGGAGCAGCCCGGTAGCTCGTCAGGCTCATAACCTGAAGGTCGTTGGTTCAAATCCAACCCCCGCTACCAATTTTGAAGGCCCGCGGAAGCGGGTCTTTTCATTTTGCTCTTGTTTCTCAAAGGAGTTGCCGCATAGGCTTCAGGTCATGGTGTACCGGAAAAATATAACCGTCCCGACAAACGGTCATCGCGACATACATGACATCACGTCACAGGTTGCGGATGCTGTGGCAGAATCCGGCATTCGGACCGGTCTTGTGAATGTGTTCAATGTGGGCAGCACGGCGGTGATAGGCACGATTGAATTCGAACCGGGCTTGGAGCGGGATCTGCCTGAAATGCTGGATCGCCTGATTCCGCCATCCTGCGAATATGGGCATGAGCAGACCTGGCATGACGGCAACGGACATTCACATCTTCAGGCGGCCCTGATGGGCCCGTCGCTTATAGTCCCGGTGGAGAACGGCGGGCTCGTGCTGGGGACATGGCAGCAGATTTTCCATCTGGAATGCGACGTCAAATCCAGAAGCCGCAGGATTGTCGTGACGGTGACGGGAGATTAGAAACTCCGCAAAAACAGCCTCCCGCAGCCTCAAAAGACATGGATCAGTCGAGGCCGGCTTCCGCCATCTCGCCCCAGAACTGCAGTACGAGGGATGTCATTTTAGGCATGGCGACCCGCGTGGCCTCAGTGACTTCTTTGTGCGAAAGCGGCTGATCCAGGATTCCGGCTGCAAAATTAGTAATGCAGGACAGCCCCACGACCTTGATGCCCGCGGCGTTTGCCAGCATGGCTTCCGGCACGGTGGACATGCCCACCGCATCCGCGCCCCACGTCTTATAGGAGCGTATTTCGGCGGGGGTTTCATAGGTCGGTCCGGATGCAGCCAGATAAACACCCTGCTTGAGGCGGATATTGCACTTGCGCGCGGCCAGCGCCAGCTGGTCGCGCAGTTTAGCGTTATAGAGATACGTCTGATCGGGAAACCGCGGCCCCCAGATTGAGTTGGCCTTCCCGATGAGCGGGTGCGCGCACATGGCATTAATGTGATCCGTGATGACCATCAGATCCCCGACCTGGAAATCGGAATTGATGCCGCCCGCGGCATTGGTAACCATCAGGCGGGTGCATCCCAGCTTTTTCAGGACATAGATGGGCAGGGAAACCGGAGTCCATCCCTCGCCTTCATACCAGTGACGGCGGCCCTGGAACACGAACGTCTCCAGTCCGGCGTGTTCAGCCCAGATGAGCCGGCCGGAATGCCCGACCACGCCAGGCGCGCCAAGGCCTGGAATGTCTTCATAGGCAATGGTGGATTTCACGGTAAAGGCCTCTGCCACGTCACTCCAGCCGGATCCCAGAATCAGCCCGCAGGATGGCTTGGCTTCAGGCCATGCCTGTTTGATGCTCTGAAGCGCCCGTTCCAGTACGTCGTAGCTGATGGTCATGGTCTATTCCTCCGGCAGTATGAGTTCGTTAATAAAAGGGGGCGGGGACACAGGCGCATCAGAAAATATAAAGGCATCCATGAAAAGCTTTTCTGCTTCCGCCAGCCGGTTTGTGCTGTTGATGTGCATTGTAAGCAGGGGATCGCCCTTCGAAACCTGCTCGCCGATCTTAAGCAGGTCCGTGGCTCCGACCGCATGGTCCACCGTATCGGTGGTTTTCATGCGGCCCGCGCCGAGCAGCAGAACCGCCTTGCCGATCTTCTCGGCATCCACGGCGGCGATATAACCGTTTTTCGGCGACAGCATGGGCTGAATGGTTTTGGCTGTCGGCAGCTTTCTGAAGTCTTCCAGCGAAGAAACGTCCCCGCCATGCAGTTGAACCATTTCCTTGAACTTTTCCAGTGCCTCGCCGGACCGGATCTTTTCCTCCAGCATCAGCATGGCGGCATTTTCACCCGGCGCCAGGCCGGTCAGCGTCAGCATTTGCGCCGACAGGGCCATGGTCACAATCATCAGATCCTCTGCCCCTTCGCCCGAGAGCGCTTTGACCGTTTCTATGATTTCAACCGTGTTTCCGGCCGTGCGTCCGAGAGGCTGGTTCATGTCGGTGATGAGGGCTGCCATTCCCTTGCCCATGCGGGTGCCCACTTCCACCATGCTCAGGGCGAGTGCCTTGGCATTTTCGCGGGTCTTCATGAATGCGCCCTTGCCCCATTTCACATCCAGCACGAGCGCGTCCAGCCCGGCGGCCATCTTCTTGCTCATGATGCTGGCCGTGATGAGAGGGATGGAGGGAACGGTCCCAGTGACATCGCGAAGCGCATAGAGCTTCTTGTCGGCCGGAGCAAGCCGGCCGGTCTGGCCAATGATGGAACATCCGCACTTGTTGACGACGCCAATGAACTCCTCGACGCTCAAATCGGTGCGATAGCCCGGAATGGCCTCGAACTTGTCCAGTGTTCCGCCGGTGATGCCCAGTCCGCGTCCGGAAATCATGGGGACACCGCCGCCGCAGCATGCCACAAGAGGGGCCAGGATCAGAGACACCTTGTCGCCTATGCCGCCCGTGGAGTGCTTGTCCACTTTCGGGCGTTCGATGGCCGAGGTGTCGACAATATCGCCGGAGTTCATCATGGTCTCGGTCAGGACCGCGACCTCGTCGAAAGTCATTCCCTTGAGATAAATCGCCATGGCCATGGCGGCCATCTGATAGTCGGGGATGCTTCCGTCGGTGAAGCCGTTGATGAAGAATTCTATTTCCTCGCGTGAAAGGGCCTCGCCGTCTCGTTTCTTTTCAATAATCCATTGAGGTACCATATGCGCGCAGAGTAGCCGTTTCCCGCGCGGGTGTCAATGGAGTATCACAGCCAGCTTTTTCCGCGGGGCATCGGGCTGATCTTGAAAAAGTCCGCCAGCGTCTGCGCAATGTCGTAGAAGCCTTTGCGAATTCCCAGCGACCGTCCCGGCTGTCCTTTGCGATACACCAGCAGCGGCACATATTCGCGCGTGTGGTCCGTTCCCTTGAAGGTCGGATCGTTTCCGTGGTCGGCGGTGACGATCAGCATGTCGTCTTCCGTGAGCATCGGCAGATAGCCCGCCAGCCACTCGTCGGTCTGCTCTATGGATTTGGCGTAGCCCTCCGAGTCGCGCCGGTGGCCGTATACCATGTCGAAGTCAATGTAGTTCGCGAAGATCAGGCCATCCTTCTTCTCCTTTGTGAATTTCTCAACCTGTGCCTGCGACGTCACGTTGTTGCCGGTGTGAACTGACTCGGTGATGCCGCGATGGACGTAAATGTCCTCGATCTTGCCCACGGCGTAAACCGGAACCCCTGCGTCCTTCAGCCGCTCAAGAATGGTGGGCTCGGTGGGCTCGAAGGCATAATCCTTGCGGTCATGCGTGCGTTCAAATGCCCCCGGCTTCCCGATGAACGGCCGCGCGATGATGCGGCCGACGCGCAGCGGATCGCAGAGCTTGCGGGCGATCTCGCAGGCTTTGTAAAGCTCCTTCAGCGGAACAACGTCATTGTGCGCGGCAATCTGGAAGACGGAGTCGGCACTGGTGTACACAATCCACTTCCCCGTCTTCATGTGCTCTTCGCCCAGTTCGTCAAGAATGGCGGTTCCGCTCGCTCCCTTGTTCCCGATGGTTCCGCGGCCGGTCTGCTTCTCAAAGGCCTTCAGCAGGTCGTCGGGGAAGGATGGGTATTCCAGTGGGAAATTGGTGAATCCCGGATTGATTTCCAGACCCGCAAACTCCCAGTGGCCCGTGATCGTGTCCTTGCCGACCGAGACTTCTTCCATGGCGGCAAAGGATGCGATGGGCTTCTCAACGGCATTAACTCCGGCAATGGGCTTGCCCCCGGGAAAAAGTTTCTGGATGTTGCCCAGACCCATGGCCTCAAGCGTGGGAGCCTTTATGCCGCCGACAGCCTTGGCCAGATGGGGAAGGGTGGCGGCGCCGGCATCACCGAAATCCGCCGCGTCAGGCGCTTCGCCGATACCCACTGAATCCAGAACAATCACAATCGCTTTCATTCACGTTTCTCCTGTTTTAATCCGGTCAACATAGCCGCCCCGCGCGAATTTGTCAAAACCCCGCTCGCCGGCAGACTGTTTCATAGGCCTCGGTGTAGTTCCTGCCCAGATTGTGCCAGTCGAACTCATCCGAGGAGCGCTCCACCTTGTTGCGGAGAGATATGCGTTCACGGCGGTCCATCTGTGCGAAATTGTAGAGCCAGCCCGTAAGCTCGTTGACGGATTCATCTTCGGTTTTATCGCGGCGCGGGGCCACATAAAGCCCGCGCTCGGCCCAGTCCGGCATGCAGCGGTTGAGATAGCTTCCAAAGCCGCTCAGGTCGCTGGTGACGGCGGGCACACCGCAGGCCACGCACTCGAGCGGGGTATAACCCCACGGCTCATAATAGCTCGGGAATATTCCCAGATGGCAGCCGCGCACGAAGTTGTCGTATTCAATGCCGAGGAGGCCGTCGCTGGTGGAAACAAATTCAGGGTAGTAGATCACCTTCACGGGATCATCGGGCCGGTTAATCAGTTTGCAGGCCCGGATTTTCTGCAGCACCTCGTCATCGTTCACAAGGTCATGGGTCACAAACGGGGGCAGGACGCTGGACGGCCACGCGTGCATGATGCGGCGCAGCCTCATGCGGGATGTCTCGTCCACCAGTGTTTCGTATTCGGGAATATGTCCCTTTGCCGCCGCCATCAGAAGCCTGCTTCCCAGCGAATCCTTGATGGATTCGCACGCGCCGTGCATTTCCTCGAGCATCGCCTGGCGGCGGAACACTTCGGCGCTGGCCGACTTGTAGGCCTGCCGCGTGATCAGGAAAAACACGACGGTGCGGTTGAGGCCGCTGAGCTTGATGCGGTAATTCAGGCGGGCCATCGCCTCGAGGGTCATGTCGAAGCCCTTGTTGCGGTATTCGTAGCGGCCGGCGGTGAAGAAATACAGCGTGTTGTCGAGATCGAACGTGTAGCTGGGGAAGAAGTGCGCCATAACGAACTGGTGGATCTTCTCCTTGTAGCTGCGGTGAAGGTTCTGGAATTCGTGCATCGCCACGAAGCGGCGCAGGTTCAGGCCGTTCGGGAGCAGCACGTCCGGCGCGCGGTCCAGCAGCGCCTCGCACTCGCGGCCGGTCACCTTGCTGACCGTCGTGAAGACATGCGCCCCGTGCGCGGCGGCACGCTCGATCATGACAGGGCCCATGATGTTGAAATGATGGGACTGCGCCTGCCAGTCGATGCCGGTCATGTGGGTGTAGAACTCAGGGTTGTTCATCGCAAGGTAGCGTCCGAGCATCGTCGCGTGCGTGGTGAAAACAATGCCTGCGCGGTTGCCGCGGCGGCGCAGCTCGGGAATGGCCGTGGCCGACATCCACTCATGGAAATGCGCAATAACAGGATTCTTGAGCGACTTGAGGTCGTTCAGCATCGTGTAGAACTCCGTCAGCACCCAGCCGAACAGCGCAACCTCGCTGGTGAGGCTGTCCTCCGGCGCCACGGGAATGCCGTGATGGTCCTGCATCATCTTGCGGATTTCCGGCAGGCGCGATTCAAACTGCTTGTATTCAAACAGGATCACTCGCGGCCGGCCGGTCACCAGCCAGTAGCCGGTATGCACCACGAACCCCTTTTCGCGCATTTTGGCGATCACCGGGGCGAGAGGGCCGTCCAGTTCTGTTTCCTCGAATTCCAGCGGCGATACCTCGGGATTATAGGGGCCCAGCAGGCAGTAACGCTGCCCCCAGGTGGACATGATCTCCGGGACCTTGCTTCGAATCACGGTATAAATGCCCCCGATTTTCTGGCAGACTTCCCATGCCGCCTCAAAAAGAAGCGGCCGCAGATTTTCCGCAACCGATGACGAATTCTTGTCGTGTGGCGCTTTCGCACTCATGTCTCGACCCCTTTCAAAACTTCCAATGGCTGGAACTTTTTGCAAAAAAACTTCCAATCATTGGAACTTTTCGCGCAGAAACTTCCAATGATTGGAACTTTTGAAATACCATGCCGCCAAATTAAGCGAAGCGGCCGCGCAAGTCGAGCAGGAAGCTTGATTAAGCCTACTGGGCGAAGGGCGCCACGACGCGGAAGAACCGGGTCGTTTCCAGAATATTGGTGAACGTCAGCGTATAGGGTCCGCCGGTGATGCGGGGCCCCCATGCCGTCCAGGGCGGCGCGGCCGTCGTCAGCAGATCGCCCAGCGTCTGTGTTTCATAGGTCACGTTGCTTTCGCCCGCCCATTGGATGGTGAAAACGCTGCCCGCCGAAAGCACCATGCTGGTGACGGCGAAGGTGTTGGTGTCTGGTGACTGCTGGTGGATGGTAAACATGTAATCCTCCACCTCTCCGTCTGAAGCCAGCCCGGTATAACTGAGGCCGCCGCCGCTGCTGAAGCGGAAACGCGCATAGGTCGGGCCCAGCGCAGCGGATGCGGGGACGGTGATGTTGAAGGGATTTGCGCCCGCGGACAGCGGATGGGATGCCGCTATGTTTTCACCGGCGTCGGACCAGTCTCCGTCCGCATTGAAGTCCATCCATGCATCCAGCAGGCCGCCAATCGACGCGGAAACAGTGGACATGGTTGTCTGCCCGCGAAACAGGGCCGACCCGAGAGAAACCCCGTCTTCGTCCGGCAGATTGGACAGATCATCCCCGTCTGCGCTGGGGGCGGGGAGTCCGTCCGGATCGCTGTCGGGCGCCGTCGCCCCCAGGTAATAGACCGAAGGAACCCGATGGCGCGCCCCGTCGCTTGCGAGAAGAGTGGGATAGGACGGGTCCGGCGCGTCGCCGAAATCGAGGACTTCGAGACGAACTTCATAGTCTTCCACTTCGCCATGGTCAATCCATCCCGTGTACGAAACCGAGGCGGTCGCGTTCGTGGTGAACCGCCATCGGGAATGCGGGCCGCCGGCAGCCAGCACGGGGGGCTGCGGCACAAGCAGGGTCAGGACGTTGAGTCCTGCGCTGAGCGGTGTGCTTGTGAACACTTGCTCCCCCGGATCGGCCCAGTCGTTGTCGCAGTTCCAGTCAATCCACGCGTCAAGAAAACCTCCGGTGGAAGCCACAACGGAAATGACCGGACTGGCACCAGCAACAAAAACCGACGGCAGCGTCACGCCGTCCTCGTCATCAATGCCCCCCGGAGGAGGCGGGTTGTTGTCGTCTCCGTCGGCGTTTGGCGCTGGCTGCCCGTCCGGCTCCCCGTCCACAGCGGTTCCGAGCATCACCCCCGGCACAATGGTGTGACACGCGCCGGCGTTCGCTGCGAGCGTCGGATAGACAGGCATCAGCGCATTGTCCATCGCGTCGCCGAAATCGAGCTGCTCTTCTTCCTCTTTTTTAATCGTGATGAGATAGTCTTCCACTTCTCCGTCGCGGGCCTGGCCGGTGTTGTTCAATGAATTGGTGTCGGTGGTGAAACGGAAGCGGGCACAGGTGTTTCCGATGGCGGCGTTGGTGGGGAAGGCGATTTGAGCATAATTCAGACCCTGTGTGGCCCACTGGTTCTGATGTTCGCCGAAATCACCCCAGCTGCCGTTGGCGTCAAAGTCCACCCAGATGTAGAGCCAGCCTGATGTGGAGCAGCTCACCGCCACGGTGCTGATCTGTCCAGCATAATTCAGCCCCATGAAGCTGACCCCGTCTTCGTCGGCAATACCCGCATTGTCATCGCCGTCCGCATTGGGAGACTGCTGTCCATCGGCTTCAGCGTCAATGGCGGATCCCATTTGTATCCCCGGGACGATGATGTGCCGCGCGCCGTCATTAACCAGCAGTGTCGGATAGTTGGGATCCGGCGCATCGCCGAAATCCTGTTCCGGCTCTTCCTCCTCTTCCGGGATGCTGTGAAACACCGACACATCGCTCCCGCGGAAGGGTTCTTCCGGATAAGGGGCCCCAGTATCGAAGTATATGGTATCCATCCAGGTGCTGATTTTCAGCGAGGTGCTCCGGTTCAGCAGAATATCCGCCTGCGTGGCCTGCGACTGCACAAGCACGCTGTAGCGGAAATCTATCGGGGACATCGTGGCGGGAACAATAAAGTCAAGCTGCCGGGTCGAGGACTGTCCGGGGAGGATGTCGCCAAAGTCCCAGGTCGGCACGAAATAACCGCCGGTCGGAGACTCAACACTTTCCGGTGACCAGCAGTACCATGCGGCCTGGTCTTCATTCGTGGCTTCAATGTACGGCTGCTGATCCAGATACGGCGGATACGGCCCGATGGGAGACGGAGAAGGCAGGTTGGTCGTGTCTGTGACCGCAAACGAGGCCGTCAGCTTCACGTTGTACAGTGTGTCCGTGTAAGGAGCTTCTATATACAGAAGTGATTCGCCATGGCTGTTCGTGCCGCCCATATATTCCCCGACGGGGGTGTTGTCATTCCAGACCGTTGCCTGAATGCTGAATGCCGTGATCGGCGAACCGGGTCCGGCCAGATAGGTAATGCTGCTTACAAATCCCGTGATGGCATTGACCCCCATCAGGCCGCCGAACAGGTTGTCGTGGAACTCATGTGTGCGATAATGTTCAACACCGCTGGCATAATCGAGGAACCACTGCCCGTTCGTGGCCGCTGGATCAACCGGAGGCCCGGTCAGTATACTTTGATCCGCGACGGGCGGCTTGGTGACTGGAAGTGAAGGCCCCCCGAATGCTGAAACCGCCGAGTACAGAAAACATGCCGAAAAGAGAAGAACAGTACTGCTTTTCATGACACAACCTCCCCGCGAAACGCACCCCAAACTGCATCCCGCTCTATTTGCAGTTTCTCCCCGTCGGGGCTTTGTGTCAATCAATTTCGTACACAAGAAAATCGCAGGGAATATCCCCGTTTTTCAGGGAGATTACGGCCTCGGGTTTGGCCGGAATCATGCGCTGGTATTCAGGACTTCCGGCAAGGATGCAGACCCTCCAGCCGTGCATCCGGCTGACCGCCGCGGCTGTTTTGCGGATGAACTCCTGATCCGCCTCCAGCCGTTCGCCGTAGGGCGGATTGAAAATGACCAGTTGCCGTCCGCCGTCAAACTGGGTTTCAAACAGCGACCGCTGCTTAAAGGAAAGCCTGACGCCTGCTGTGCGGGCATTTTTCCGGGCGATTTCAACCATGGCGGAGTCAATGTCCGCGGCCTGAATTTTCGGGCTGGTGCCTGAGATGGCGCCGCGCAGTTCGCCCTTCAAAACGCGAAGGGCATGAGCCATTTCAGAGGTAAAATTTGCCCACCGTTCAAACCCGAACTGCCTGCGCTCCAGACCCGGGGCCTTGTTGATCGCCCACTGCGCCGCTTCAATGGCAAGGGTTCCTGAACCGCACATGGGATCCAGAAGGGCTGTTTTACGGTCCCAGCCGGACATTCGCAGGAGAGCCGCTGCAAGAGTCTCGCGCAGCGGCGCTTCGCCGGCAGCCGTGCGATATCCGCGAATATGAAGCGATTCGCCCGACATATCGAGATAAACGGAGGCCTTGTCATTGGCCATGTACAGAAAGACGCGGACATCAGGATCATCCCGGTCTACAGACGGACGCTTGTTTTCAAGATCGCGGATGTGGTCCACAATCGCGTCCTTGACCTTGAGCGCGGCGAATCCACTGTGCGTCAACTTGCTGGCCCGCAGCACCGCGCTCACGGCAAAGGATTTCTGCGGGGTGAGATACTCCTGCCATGCGATTTCACGGATGCCCCTGTAGAGGGCGTTCTCGTCGGGGCAGGGGAACCGCGCCAGAAGAAGCTGGATGCGCTGGGCGATGCGGCTCTCAAGGCAGGCCCGCCAGCCGTCGCGCCATTCGCCCCGAAAAGGTATGCCGCCCCGGTTCAGGCGGACACTCGGGATTTTCAGCTCGCGCAGCTCATCGCAAAGCACATTTTCCGTGCCGGCGATGCAGGACGCAAAGAAATCATGAATCTGATCCATGACGCATCCCTAGCATAAAGAGTGCCGCCTCACAAAGTTTCTTTTGCAAACCACTTCTGAGTGGATGTGCAGATGCGCACCAGCATCAGCATGACCGGCACTTCGATCAGCACTCCAACCACCGTGGCCAGCGCCGCACCTGATGACAGTCCGAAAAGCATGGTCGCGGTGGCAATGGCAACTTCGAAGTGATTGGAGGCTCCGATCATGGCCGCCGGCGCGGCGTCTTCATAGGACAGTTTCAGCAGCCGCGCCATCCAGTAGCCCAGTGCAAAGATCAGATTCGTCTGGATGAAAAGAGGAATCGCTATCCACAAAATGGTCAGAGGATTGTTCAGGATCACTTCGCCCTTGAAGCTGAACAAAAGCACCAGCGTGATCAGCAGTGCGATGATGGTGACCGGGGTCAGCACATGCAGGAACTTCTCCTTGAACCATGTTTCGCCTTTTGAGGCGATTATCCATCGGCGCGAGAAATAGCCCGCCACCAGCGGCAGGGCAACGTAGATGCCAATGGACAGAACAAGCGCCTGCCACGGCACAGGAAGACGTCCAACGCCCAGCAGGAAGCCGCCCAGCACCCCGTAGAGCGCCAGCATCGTCAGCGAATTGATGGCCACCATAACGAGCGTCAGGCCGTCATTGCCCTTGGCCAGATAGCCCCACACCAGCACCATCGCCGTGCAGGGCGCGATGCCCAGCAGAATGCATCCAGCCAGATAGCTTCGCCAGAGCGGAACCTGGAGCATTTTAATCCCGTCCTGAAGGATCACCACGCCCGCGCCATGCTCCGCCCCGACCGGCAGGTCAAGCCCGAACGGCATTTTGACCAGATCAACGGCATCGGCACCGATGAACCCGCGGAACAGGACTCCCAGAAACAGCAGGGCGATGCCGTACATCGTAAACGGCTTGATGGCCCAGTTCACAAACAGCGTCAGCCAGACGGGTTTTCCGCTTTTGCCGGCCTTCACCACCGACGCAAAGTCAATCTTCACCATGATGGGGTACATCATGAAGAACAGGCAGATCGCAATCGGGATGGACACCACCGGCGCGCCCTGGACATAAATGGCCATTCCGTCCAGAGTTTTGGCCAGGTGGGGGGCGACCTTGCCAAGAATGATTCCGCCTGCTATGCACAGCAGCACCCAAACGGTCAGATACCGTTCAAAAATGCTTGTCATTTTTCTGTCCTGCATCATTTGCCTCCTGATTTTACAGCGGTAATATCTGCCGATAAAACGCAATCTTCAATTCCGGTTCCCGGGAACCAGGTGTGGATGAATTCCCGGCTCTCCGGTTTGGGTGTGACTTTGACGCTTGTGAAGCCGGTTTTTCTTAGAATGCGCTCCTGTTCAGCGATGGCCATGGCTCCCGATACGCATCCGCAGTACTGATCCATGTTGCGGATTGTATTCTCGGGCAGGGGTTTGACGGCCACTACATCCGAAATGGCCAGCCGCCCCCCCGGCTTCAGCACGCGAAATGCTTCCGCAAAAACCTGTTCCTTGTCTGGCGAAAGATTGATCACGCAGTTGGATATGATGACGTCCACGGATGAATCCGCCACGGGCAGATATTCGATCTCGCCCAGCCGGAAGGAAACATTTCTTGCGCCGCATTTCTCGGCATTGGCGCGCGCCTTGGAAATCATTTCGGCGGTCATGTCTATGCCGATCACGAGTCCGGAATCACCAACCTGCCGAGCAGCGAGAAAGCAGTCGAATCCTCCGCCGCATCCGAGATCCAGCACGGTTTCGCCGGGCCTGAGTGCCGCTATCGCCTGCGGATTTCCGCATCCAAGTCCCATGTCGGATCCTTCGGGAACATCGCGAAGGTCCTGTTCCGTGTAGCCAAGCTTTGCCGATTCCTGCGGCGCGGAGCAGCAGGAACAGCTCTTGCCTTCCGCAATGCCGGCATAGCGGCCGCGTACATTCTGTCTGATCTTGTCTTTATTTCTTGAGGACATGGTCAAGGCTCCTGTCGGGTTGGAATATTGGAATGGTGGGAAGACGAGGATATAAACTGCTTCCGGCTGATTTCATGGCTTCTCCATTATTCCAATATTCCATCATTCCATTATTTCCAGTTTCTCCGGCAGTGATTCGACAAACGCTCTGATTTCATCCCGCACGCGCCGGTAATGGGCGAGGGCTTCCGCCTCAGATATTGCGTCCTTCGCCAGCCTCGGCGGATCGTCGAATCCGGCATGCACCACTTTTGTTTTTCCCGGAAAGATCGGGCAGGACTCGTGGGCGTTGTCGCAGACGGTGATCACATAATCAAATTGTACGTCGGCCAGATCAGAAAGGTTCTTTGAGTGGTGTCCGGCAATATCCACTCCGGCCTCATTCATGACCTTCACGGCCAGCGGATTCAGCCCGTGCGTTTCAATGCCCGCGGAATACGCCTCAATCACATCGCCCTTCAGATGCCGAGCCCAGCCCTCGGCCATCTGGCTCCGGCAGGAGTTTCCGGTGCAGAGAAACAGGATTTTCATTTTTTCCGGATTTTGCACTTCGATGCCTCTTTTTTAAGGATTCGTTTAATCAGCCGCGCATCCGCCCGGACTTCCGGTGAATTTTCCAGTGATTGGAATATCTGCGGGAGTATTTTTCCAATGATTGGAGAAACGGGCATGGAGGGCAGCGAGCAGTAAACCCAGCGCTCCTGCTTGCGGGTTTGGATCAGTCCGGCGCTGCGGAGAACCGAAAGGTGCCTGGATACGGTGGAGGGGGCGAAGCCCAGCATTTCGACAATCCAGCAGATGCACAGTTCCCCGTGGCGGAGCGCGCACAGGATGCGAAGGCGGCCCTTGTCCGACAGGGCCTGAAAAACAGCCTCCGCCCCGCGAAGATTCATATTTCTATATTTAGCCATATAACGAAATATAGAACAGGGGACGCAGTGCGTCAACGCGAAAAATGAAGAAATTACTCCGGCTGGTCCGGCTGCCGTTTTCGCAGTTCTTCCTTGATGCAGTCCACAAAACTGCCTTCGTCGGAATACAGATTCCAGACCCGATCGTTCAGATTGGTCCAACCGGCCACAACGCCGTCTTTCCGGCTTGCAATGACCACCGTGTTGAAGGTGACCTTGAAATCATCTGCAAAGCGCTCATTCTCCGGCTCGTCCAGGTTCTTCACTTCGAGAGTGAAAAGATCCAGCGGATATTCCTCCTTGAATTCGTCCGCCGTTTTTCGGGTCAGGCGCTCAATCTCCAGGCATCCCTGGCAGCGGCCGGTGCGATGGAAATAGTACATCACGAGACCGCTGTCCGACGGTGCATTGGTTGGAGACTGCGCACAGCTGTCCGGGGAGGGAAGAAGCATTCCCGCAACGACGGCAAGGAGCAAGGCAAGCATTGTTCTCATGGAGCACTCCAAATCAGCCAGAGCCCGCCAAGAATGACCAGCAGGCCGCAAAGTTTTTTCAGGATGACGGCTCCCTTCGATTTCTCGTTCCAGTTCAGATAATGCTCAATCCATTCATAAGAAGTTCCCGCCAGCACAATAACTCCGCAATGGCCAAGGCCGTACATCAGCAGCAGGAATGCGCCATAGAGCCAGCGGGTGGCCGACATTTTGAAGGTGATCGCCAGCATCGGCGCCATGTAGGCAAACGTGCAGGGGCCCAGAGCCACTCCGAAGACAAGGCCCAGAATTAAGGCGGCCAGATAGCCCCTGCGCTTCATGTTCACCTGTTCCGGCGCCGTGAACTTGAGCGGGATCACTTCCATCAGATGCAGCCCGACCACAAAGAAGACAGCGGCTACAAACCAGTTCCCGTAACGTCCAACATCGCCCATCATGCGGCCCGCCAGCGCCGTCAGCACCCCGATCAGCGCAATGGTGATCAATATGCCGACTGAAAAGAGCAGCGAAATCTGGAAGGCGCGTTTGGTTGATATGCTGCCCTGTTCGTCAATGAACCCCACGATCAGCGGGATGCTGGCGAGGTGGCAGGGGCTCAGCAGGATGCTCAGGACGCCCCAGAGCAGGGATGCCCCTGCTGCAATGAGCGGGGTCCCTTCGATGGCATGGCTGAGTTGTGTGAAAAGCTCAATCACAGCGCATACCCGAGTTCTTTCCACTTCGCCAGAATCTCGTCGAGCGAGAAGAATCCTTCGTGCCGGAAAAGCTCTTCACCGTCAGGAGAGAAAAATATTTGCGTGGGGATCATTTGAATTCCGTATTCCTGTCCCGCGGTTTCATTTTTCCAGACATCAATGAATTCCACTTCCAGTTTCCCGGCATAGGTCTCCTTCAGCTCATCAAGAATGGGCGCCATCATTTTGCACGGGATGCACTTGTCCGCGCCCAGATCCACGAGACGGGGCAGGGCGGAGACGGGCGGCGTTGTATCAGCAGACTCCGGCACCGTGCGGTTCTGCCTGGCCATGATGACCCCGGCGACCGCCGCGGCCAGCAGGACGACAATGATAATTCTTGCAGAGGTCTTCATGGTTCAGTTCAAAAGTTTCTGGATGTCTTCCGGGGCAAGCAGTTTCCCCGCGCTTTTTACTTTCCCGTCCACCACAAGGGCCGGAGTGGTCATCACGCCGTACTTCATGATTTCCGGAATCTTTTCGACCTTTTCGATACGCGCTTCAATGCCCAGTGCCTTAACTGCCGCTTCTGTATTGGCGTACAGCTGTTTGCATTTTTGGCATCCCGTCCCGAGAATCTGGATCAGTTTCATATGCGCTTTTCTCCCATCATTCCATTATTCCATTCCTCATCCCGCCACTGCTCCGAACAGCATTCCTGTTGCGGTTGCCATCACCACAACCAGCACCACATACACCAGCGTTTTCTTTGGGCCGATGATGGAGTTGATGACCAGCATGTTGGGGAGCGAAAGCGCCGGCCCTGCCAGAAGCAGGGCAAGCGCGGGACCCTGGCCCATGCCGCTGTCCATCAGGCCGCGCAGGATCGGAACTTCGGTTAGTGTTGCGAAATACATCAGCGCCCCGGTGATGGACGCAAAGAAACTGGTCCACAGCGGCCAGATGAATGACAGCCACCCGGGAACCGCCGCATCGGATCCGGCCGCATAGCTCCAGAATACAGAAGGGCTGTCTCCGACCAGCGCCTGAATCCAGCGGCTGGGGATGATGCCCGCATCGCTGGATTCCGGACTGCCGAGGAAAAATCCCGCCGCCAGCACGCCGCCCAGCAGAAGGGGCGTGATCTGTTTTGCGAAGCCCCAGGTCTGGTCGCGCCAGTCCTTCATTTCCCGTGTGCTGACCGATGTGATTACGGCAAGGGCGATGCATCCGGCGGTGAACGCAACAACAGGATGATCCGGAGCGAGGAGGACAGCGGCTGTCACGGCGACAATTCCGGCAGCCAGGTGCCGCGGCTTGACTCCCATGAACTTCCACAGCGTGAAAACCAGCAGGAGACCAAAAACAGCGGTAATGATCCACTTCGAAGCGAAAATCGCATGCCAGACGCCTGTGGCTTCAGACGGTTTGGCCCAGTTGGCAAACACGAGCACGGCCGCCATGCTGAAAAAATAAAGTGCGGTCTGCCAAAGCGGGCGGGGCGGCTTGTCATCATCGCCGATGAAGACATCCTGCGGTTCCGCATGCCTTGCGCGTTCTTCTTTAAGGAAGATCAGATGCATCAGCAGCCCGATCAAAATACTGAAGGCTACGGCGCCGACAGCGCGCGCCAGGCCAAGCTGCCAGCCGAGCACTCGCGCGGTCAGCACAATCGCCAGCACGTTGATCGCGGGGCCGGAATAGAGAAAGGCAATGGCTGGTCCAAGCCCCGCGCCGCGCATGTAGATTCCGCCGAAGATGGGGAGGACCGTGCAGGAGCAAACGGCTAGAATGGTTCCGGAAACCGAGGCCACGCCGTAGGAAAGAAGCTTGCGGGCCTTCGGCCCGAAATATTTCATCACCGCATTCTGGCTTACAAAAACCCCGATGGCGCCGGCGATGAAAAAAGCCGGTACCAGGCACAAAAGCACGTGCTCGCGCGCGTACCATTTCACAAGATGCAGCGCCTCCATCACCGCGCCGTCAAATCGCGCATAGCCGACAGGAAGATAGAATATAGCCAGGAACACTCCCAGAATCAGCGCCAGTTTCTTTGATTCAGTTCTCCAGTCCATCGTCAGCCTTTCTGTTCAGCAATCACATCGGCGAGGCAGTCAAAAAACTTCAGCACGCATGGACAGCGGAGAGAATAGTAGACCTGCAGACCGCTTTTCCGGTCCATGACCAGTCCGGCTTTCTTCAGCACGGAGAGATGCTTGGACACGGTGGAAAAATCGCCGCCGATCATATCCACGAATTCACACACGCACCGCTCGCCTCCGGAGAGTTCCTCAACGATGAGCAGGCGCGCGGGGTGGGCGAGGGCCTTCATGATTTTGGCGCGGCCGTCCAGTCTGCTTTTCCGTTTATTGTTCATGCAAATAAAATGCACTATTTGGCGAAAATGTCAAATACTTCTGGCGGCATTCCGCCGGTGAAGAAAACAGCCGAAAAGTCTAAAAAAACAACGAAAAAATGCCACAAAACGACCAAAAAGTGCCCAAAACGGCCTAAAATGCTGAAAAATAGCCTTTTTTCATTGATTTTTCGAAATATCCGCCAAGAAGCCATTGCGGCTATTGGGACCAATGTTTTTGTTCCGGGGGCAAATATCAGGCTGGACGCGCGGGGCTGTTTTTATAGACTGCGCCCATGAAGAGGATTTTATGTTCAGATGGTTGATGATGATTGCCGGAAGTGTTCTGCTCGCGCTGGCCGCGATGATGTTTCACAAGTATCCGCCGCTGCCGTTGACGCCGGAGACGCTGTCGGTGCAGCAGGCGGAAATCCTGCTCAGTGAGGATGACAACCATTATGTCCGCATGAGCGTTCAGCTTGATACGGATCATGTGATTTATCCCACCGCGTCTGTTCGCCCGGTTTACACCGGCCGGCCGACCGATCAGCGCTATCCGCTGGATCTCGCGGCGGGGCTGCCGTCCGATGCGTTGGCGTTTCTGGGTACAGTTGTGCATATCACCAAGCCGCTGGAAGCCGAGTATCTGCGGCTGCAGATTCTGAGCCGGAAGAAAGGGAAGGCAGATGAGGTGCTGCGCGAGCGCCTGCTGGCGCCCGTCCGAGGCAGCGGTCTTTCGCTCTGGGCTTTGTCGCCGGTTTTCAAAGCAGATGAAGCGGCAGGAAAATCATGGCTCCGGGCACAGGAGCATGAAGGACCGCTGACACGTCTGGCGGAACTCAAGAAAAACATGCCGTGGCCTGAACTGGAGCACGACCTGAAGGATATCCTTGCGGTGGCGGAAAAGGAGTACGGGCAGGAGATCCCGGAGGATGCGCTGCTGCTGATCACGGATTATTCATGGGATTTCAAGCCCCTCCGCTATTATCCCGTGGCGGAGGGCATGGGCGGCCGGCTGTTCGTCATGCTCCCGCACGAGGTTCTTCCAGGCACGGAGCCGTTTGACGTGACGGGCATTCTTGATCCTGATCCCTCGCATCTGTACGACGACTTCGCAACGGTGCTGGACGTCCCGGTGCCCGCGCGCATTGGCATCATCACCACCGAATCGGTCGAAACCTACAACCGGCGCAAGGCCGGCAGCGCAAAGGGCACTGCGGCGACAGGCTTGACGCTGCTTCTGGCCGGGCTGGGAGGAACCGGACTTAGAAAACTCTTCCGGAAAAATCGCGGCTGAACCGGTCCTAATTCTTGATGGAGATATCCATCGGCATGCGCGGCTGTCTTGGAAGTTTATCCAGCGCCCCGCGCATTTCGGTCGCGGAAACCGTGTAGGGTTTCTTGTTGGGCGCGTCGGGGTTCACATGGATGCCTTTCGCCCGCGGATCATTCAAAATGGCCTCGTAGCACTGCCAGACCCGCATTTCCATGAACATGGTTCTTGGGGGGACGGCATAGATGTCGGAATACACGATTGCTCCGGGGCCGATCCCGTCGCTGAATTCGGAATCCATATAGGTGAAGACCAGCTTCATGTCGGAACTTTTTACATTGCCGATGCCCTTTTCCTTCAGGGCGTCATCCATGGAGGTCAGCGTTTCGATGCCGAGTGGAACGAATACGCTGTCCCAGTCCTTCAGAAGCATGGATTTGTCCTTTGACCCGCCGCAGCCGGCCAGCAGCGCTGTCACGACAAACAGCCACACACGGTTCATTTTCATCTCCGGGCGCGGGCAAGCAGAGTTTGAGCCGAGATCCATGCGATGCCGAAGCAGATCACGACGCCCGCAAGGCCCGCAAGGCCTGTTGAAAGCATTTCAAACGATATGACCGGGATGGTGTAGTCCGGCATGACCGCCACGAAGGCCGGGGCGCTCTCATGAAGGAAGCTGTACTTCTCCGCCACCCATTCCAGCCCGTCGGGCAGAGAGGACGCAAACGGACTGATCATCAGTCCGAGGACTGCCGCCGCGGAGAGCGGGATGGCAACGCTGCCGCGGACTTTCTCTTCTGCGGGCCGGGAGGCCAGCGCATAAACCGCGGCGGCAGTGATCAGGCCTTCACCGATGCCGATCACCGCGTGGGTCGAAATCATGGCCGCAATGACCGTGGAGAAGGGGATGGTTCCGGCAACGCTGAGTTCAACGGAAACCGCAAAAGAGGCCGCCACAACGGATATCCATGCGGCAATGCCCGCGGAAGCAGCCGTGAAGATTCTGGTATTATTCTTTGCGCTCAGCGTGCTGTGAATCAGTCCGCCCAGCCCCGTGCCGACGATAGACATGTTGAAAATGTTTGCTCCGAGCACCGTGAGCCCGCCATCGGAGAAGACAAGGGCCTGCACGGCCACCACGAGGGCGATGCTCAGCATGCCCAGCGGGGTGCCCAGCAGCGAGGAGGCCAGCACGCCGCCCAGCAGATGGCCGGATGTGCCCCCGGAGATGGGGAAGTTGATCATCTGCGCCGCGAAGATCAGCGCGGTAACCGCAGCGAAACGTCCGGCGACCGGTTTGAACTTTGACTTAACAGCGGCAAAGGCTGCTCCGGCGATCCCGGCCGCGCTGGCGGCGGCCGTCACTGGACAAATCGTTCCCTGCAACATGGCTTGCGGTATATGCATATTCTGCTCCTGGTTAACTTTTCGATAAATATTGACTGAATGCGCGGGAATATCAAGTCCGCTTGTGCAATCTGCAATCATTCTGTGGAAACATTTTCTTCCCGCGACCGGCGCAGTGCTTCAAGGATCTTTGGATCCTTTGTATAATCCTCGGCTGTTTTCCCGCTGTTGTCTTTAAGTGTCGCGTCCGCGCCCCGAGAAAGAAGCCATTGAACATTATCTGTTAGGCCTTTCTGGACTGCAGCCATAAGCGCGGTTTCTCCCAGATCGCTTGTGCTGTTGACATCAACACCCCGATCCAGAATGCTCTGCATGAGTTCACCATTATCCCATGCCGCGCTGCGTTCCTGCGCCGCGCGCAGCAGCGTGTCGGCCGTCACATCTGCGCCGGATTTGATCAACAGCACTGCAATGTGATCGTGTTCCCATTCCAAGGCTGCGTCCAGGGCGGTCATGCCGGATTTCCCCTTGAAGTTTACATCTGCCCCGTGTTTGAGAAGCATTTGGATGACATTTGGATCACCTCCCCTTGCAGCATAAATCAATGGCGTCAGGTTGAGCCGGTCAACGGCATTGACGTTTGCTCCTTTCTCAATCAGAAGCAGTGCCCCGTCGTGACAGCGGTCTGTGATCGCAGACATGAGAGGCGTTTTGCCATACGCGCCCGGATCATCCACCGGTGCCCCGTGCTCCAGAAGCCATGCCATGGAGTCTGTCCGGCAGCAGGTTGCGGCCGCATGAAGGGCGGCTTCCCATTCCTGATTATTCCTCACTGAAGTCGCCGCCAAACGTCGTGCATTGACATCCGCTCCTCGGGAAACCAGTACTTCCATCATTTCCAGATTCCCCTGGCAGGCTGGGCCCATCAGCGGAGTGGGGCCGGGATCCGCCCCTCGATCCAGCAGAAGTTCCACCGTGTCCTTTTTCCCCGTGAATATGGCCCATTGCACAACCGTCATGTTATCCAGCCCCACCGTCACGTTCATGTCGGCGCCGTTATCGAGCAGCATGCGCACGGCTTCATTGTGTCCATTCTGCGCGGCCAGAATGAGAGGCGTCCGCCCGCCTATGCGCTTTTCGTTGACATCAGCCCCCGCTTCAAGAAGTCGTGCGATCAGGTTCGTGCAGTCCGTCATGGCCGCCATCATGAGAGGAGTGGGGCAATTCTGTTTCTCCGGATTCTGAGTGACTCCGCCTTTATCCAGCATCAGGTGTGCGGCCTCAGTATGACCGGCCCGTGCCGCTCTGCCGAACGGACTTTCACTGTATTTGCTGCAGGCGTGAGGATCAGCGCCCGCATCCATCAGTTCTTCAATCTTCGCGAGTTCCCCTTTTTGAGCGGCGGCCATGAGTTCAGCCTGCAGATCCTGTGTTTGTGCCGTTGCGCAGCAAGCCAGTGTGAGAAAACATGCGAGTGCTGCATGCAGTTTATGCATTAATCGGTATTTTCGTGACATCGAAGTCCTCCAGCCAAATCAATGATATCCCCCTAAAAGGCTTCAAACATGGTTGATTCAGAAGTCACCTTATCTGAATGTGTGTGCACATAGGAATACACGTGCAGCCAGACAACGAAGACGGCCAGAATATAGGCGATCCACTTCATCAGTCTATGGTCAAGTCTCCGTAGATAATCTGTTTGCAAATCGTCATGGGAAGCAGGACGGTGTCCATGACCAGTGAAAGCGGGAATTCAAATACATAGTAGAAGGGGAATATGCACACTTCAATGGCCCGGCCCGGGTCATCCATTCCTGTGGTCCCGTTGATGACGGCTTTCGCATGAAGAATGTTGCACGCAGTTCCGCTGTAGATCTGTTTGACCTTTACCGGCGGGCCGCATTCATACATATCGTCTTTATCCGTTCCAAACTGTGTGATCAGGGAGGAACAGCCGGTAAACAGTGACAGCAGGATAAAACACAGCGCTTTTTTCATAATAACTAAACATTGAATCTGATTTCGATGACGTCGCCGTCCTTGACGACATAATCCTTGCCGTTCAGGACATAGTAATTCTTCTCTTTGGCGGTGTGTTCGGAGCCGGCCTCGATGAGGTGATCATAGGAGATGGTCACGGCCCGAATGAATCCGCGCTCAAGATCGGTGTGAATTTTCCCGGCCGCCTGCGGGGCTCTTGTGCCCGCGCGGAGCGGCCACGCCTTGACTTCATCCGGTCCGACGGTGAAGAAACTGATCAGGCCCAGACTTGCGTACACCGCGCGCGACAGGCGGTGAGCGGCCGGCTCTTCAATCCCAAGATCAGCCATGAACATCGCGCGTTCTTCTTCTGAAAGCTCAAGCATTTCCTTCTCAATGGATGCGCTCAGATACACGGGCTCCGCACCATGCTTTTTGATCCGCGTTTCGGTGTCCTTCAATGCTTCGCGCGCTTTGGAAATGTTTTCACCGGTATTGAAGACGGTGATGACGGGCTTCAGAGTTAGAAATTTCAGGCTGGCAACAAGTTTAAGTTCCTCATCGGAGAACTGCATGGTCAGCAGCGGCGCGCCGGTTTCGAGGTGCTGCTGGCACCGTTTCAGAACGGCCTCCTCGCGGTCGCTGGTGGTGTCGCCCTTCTTCTTGATTTCCTTCGCCATGCGGGTCAGGCGCGTCTCGACGGTTCCCAGATCGGCCAGCAGCAGTTCGGTCTCGACCAGATCATAATCGCGCGCCGGGTTCACATCCCCTTTGATATGGAAAACCTCCGGGGCTTCGAAGGCGCGGACGACATGGAGCAGGGCATCCACGCGCCGGAGCGGCTCGATCCAGCCGGCATTGCGGCTGGCATCGGGCTGGATGTCGGGAGGCAGCGCCATCTCGAACTCCGCATAGCGCGTGCGCTTGGGCTTGTACATGGCCGAAAGTTTATCCACGCGCGGGTCGCGCACGGCTGCCATGGCATAGGCGATGCCGTCCTTCGTGACAGCCTTCTGCGCGTGGATGCCGGTCAGCAGCTCAAAAACGGTTTTTTTGCCCGTCTGGGGCAGTCCAATGATGCCTAGATTCATGTATTCCTTTTCCGTAAAGCACCAAAGCTATCGCACTTGAGTCCGGGTTACAAGTCTTCAGGAATCCTGAAAGGCCGGCTGCCGGGATGGATAACCACCAGTTTCTCGTCCATCAATTCCCCCTCGGCATCGTATTCTCTGACACTGTTGAGTCGCACGCCCGTGTCTGCCATGCTTAAGGATTCCGTGACCGTCCAGCCGCTGGCGCCATGAATCACGGTGATGGTCTGCAGTGTGATGTCTTTATCGATATATTCATAGGTTGTCATCTGGAGCACATTCCCGTCGGGATCAAAGATGACATGCCGGATCATGCGGCCCTGTTCGTCATGGGTCACAAGGGGAAGTGGAGATGCGTCGCCGCCCGGCGGCATGATATCCTGTCCGACCGCAACGGCGCCTGTCAGCAGAGCCGTCCATAACCACCATAACCGCTTTATCTTCATGAAAGCGCCTCCCGATATGACGATGGTCTGCTCATTGCGACCCGCGTCACATCTTGCACGCTCTCTGTCCGAGCACTAAATATACATCAACTTTCCGAATAATGCGCGGAGCGCAGAAATCCCGGATTTATCGTGAGAAGCCCGCCGGGGGCGCGTTCAGAAATGGACGGGACAGAGCCTATCCCTACACCCCCGCCGCGAAACAAGGCTTCACGGGCTATTGTTGATTCTGACGGAACGGCTGCCGGGATTGACGAGAGCATTCCGGTCGCTGAGCAGGTTGCCGCCGGCATCGTACTGTTTGACGTTTTTGAGCCCGACGGCGCTGTCCGTCATGTTGTAGGTTTCAGTCACGGTCCAGCCGTTGGTGCTGTCATAGACAGTGACGGTCTCAAGCGTCACCCCGCCGTCAGGATACTGATACGCTTTAACGGTGTTCACGCTGTGGTCGGGATTATACTGCACCTGACGCAGAATCCTTCCCTGGCCGTCATAGGTGATCAGCGGCGGCGGGAGTATGCTCCGGGGACCCCGTGTGGCGCAACCGGAGGCCAGCATGATCATCAGACCGCCAGCAAGGGCTGTAAATTTCATCAGTCCAAGACTAGGTGATGCCATATATTTAAACAACATTATTGTCACGGTGTTCCATTCCGTTCATGATGCGCCGGTAAAAAAAGGAATCAACTATGGAAGCGCTGATCAGAGACATCAAGCAGTTCGCGCAGGAGCGCGACTGGGAACAGTATCACTCGCCCCGTAATCTCATCATGGCCCTTTCGGTGGAGGTGGCCGAAGTGATGGAGCATTTTCTGTGGCTGACGGGGGAGCAGAGCCGCAATCTGCCTGAAAAGAAAAAAAACGTGATCATGGACGAGATCGGCGATGTGCAGATCCTTCTGGCCCACCTGGCCGATCAGATGGGCATTGATCCGATTGAAGCCGCCCGCCAGAAGCTGGTAAAGAACCGCGCAAAGTACCCGGCGGACAAAGTGCGGGGCAAGGCGCTGAAATACACGGAATACCTGAGCGTGGAATAATGGATTTCGTCGCATTCGACACCGAAACAACCGGGATATCTCCGCACCGCGATGCCGTCATTGAAATAGGCGCGGTGCGGTTCAGCGACGGCATCCCGGGGGAATCTTTCAGCGAGCTGATTGATCCGGGCCGGCCCATTCCTCGAGGGGCGACCAGAATACACGGGATCACGGACGAGATGGTGAGCAGCAGTCCGCAGATTGGAGAAGTGCTGCCGCGTTTCGCGGAGTTCTGCGGAGATCTCCCGCTGGTGGCGCACAATGCACGATTCGACTTCAAATTCATCAACGCGGCCGTGCGGAGACTGGCCTGCGCGGCTCCGACGGGCCTGGTGCTGGACACTCTGACGCTGAGCCGGAAGCTGTGGCCCGGACTTCCAAACTATCAGCTTGGCACGCTGGTGCGCGTGTTTCAGGTGCCCTGCGGCCGGTTCCACCGGGCCGCGGAGGATGCGCTTTACTGCGGGCATGTCTTTCAGATTCTTCTGGAGCGGTGCCGGATCAACTGGCCCGATATGGATGCGGATGGCCTTGTAAAAATCTGCGGCAGGCGTAAGATGCGGTTCATGCAGTCTGCGGAGGACCGGGCCGCCACATGGTTTGCGGACTTTTTTAACTGAGAAATGAGGATGCGCATGACATATAAAAAAGCAAATGCAGCCCTAACCGCGGTATGCGCAATTCCTCTGGCAGCCATGCTTCTGGCCGGATGCGCAGGGCTGGGCACCGAAAGTGCCGGTTACATTCATCACCGCATGGAGAGCGGAACCACGCCGCCGGCCGGCGAAGCGGTTTCTGTGCGGGGCATTGTCCATCAGGTCCTGGTGTTCAGCTCAAAGAGCACACCCTCTTATTACGGTTTTGTGATCCAGAATCCGGCCGATGCGGCTGACCGCGATCCGTCCACGTCCGACGGTCTTTATGTGGATATGCATACAAACGGATTTCTGCGCACCTCGTCCGGCGGCATTTATCGTCCGCATGTCGGCGATGACGTCCTCCTGAAAGGGGTGATGGGAACCAGCGCGGGCCAGACCGTGCTGCAGCAGGCCGAGTTCAGGAAGCTGATGCGGAGCAGGCTCAACATTGATTCAGAACTGAAGGCTTTTGTGGCCAATCCCCCGGATGACGCCGGCGAGGCGGAAATCTACTGGCGCAGGCATGAAGGCATGCGCTGCAAAGTTCCCGCGGGCGCGGTGGTGTCCGGCGCGCACCGCGACAGCATGGGATCCATGGTTTATCTGATCCATCCTTCGCATCCGCTGCTCCGCCGTGAAAACAACTATGCCCGCCGCGCGTTCCGCGATCCGCACCCGCTGGACGACCGGGAGGAAATCTTCGACAACCAGAACGGCTATCTCATCGGGCTCGGGCCGCTGGGTCTCGATCGTGCCGACGGCGACCCCATGCCGCTGTTTCCCGAAACCTGCACCTTTGAAGTTCTTAAAGAGCCGGTGATGGGCGCGGTGGCGCGCTTCATGGGCCAGTACATGGTGCAGGTGGACAGCCTGCCTGTGTTTGAGGTCGGCACAGATCCTTCCGCCAACCGGTCGGATGCTGATGCGGGAGATGAAAGTGTGCTGCGGATCGCGACTTTCAATGTTGAAAATCTCTATGACCACCGTGACGATCCCTTTGATGACCGCGACTATTTTGACCGAAAGGATGCGCTGCCCATTCTGGATGCGGACGGTAAATTCCAGGGCTACTCCGGCCTCAAACTGTATGACTATGTTCCCGCCTCCAAAGATGCCTACAAGGCCAGGCTGAGCGGACTGGCCGGTCAAATCATTGAAGATCTTCAGGCGCCCGACATTCTGATGCTGCAGGAGGTGGAAGATCAGGATATCGGCGCGGTGGAGGAGGGGAAACTGGTCGTCGGGGACATCAACAACCGCGACGGGAAACTCGACGTGCTGCAGGAACTGGCGCTGGAAATCAGCAGGCTGGGCGGACCGGCCTATGAACCCGTCAGCGATCGCGCCGCCGCCGACGACCGGGGAATCATCACGGCCTTCCTTTATCGGCCCGATCGGGTCGCGCTCGCGGAGATTAGCGAAGATCATCCCGTGATGGGCGTGATGCCGTGTGTGCCGTCTGCGGGGCGGACCATGACCTACTGCGGTCGGGCTGGAAATCCCAAGGCATTCAATCTTCTGCATGACATCCTGGGCGTGGTGCATGAGCGCGGACCGCAGATGGCCGCATTCGATTTCGGCGCCGGGGAGCAGGCCCGCCGCATTTATCTGCTGAACAATCACTTCAAGAGCCAGCCGCAGAACTATGTGCCCGAGCGCCAGAATCAGGCGCAATTCAGCGCCGATCTGGTTCGCGCTCTGCGCAAAGATGACAAAAAGGTTCTGGCTGCAGTGGGCGGTGACTTGAACACATTCCCCCGGCCGGACGAGCCTGATCCGATGCTGCCGACGGATCAGCTGGGCGGGCTCTACGCGGCCGATATGGTCAACCTGTATGACGAAATGCTCAGAACCCGGCCGGAGAATGCCTATAGTTATGTCTTCAAGGGACAGGCCCAGACGCTGGATCATCTCTTCGTGACGGAAAGCCTGCACAAAAAGCTGAAGCACGTGAACGCCGTGCACATCAACAGCGACTTTGCCGGCAGCGAAAAATATCCCCGGCGCGGACAAAGCGACCATGATCCGATCCTGGCCGGTTTCCAGTTCTGAAAACCGCAGGGAGCCCGCCGCCTAGGCAAGAATCCAGTGAACAGCCCGGGCCTGCGCCCGGATCGTTCCGTCGCCGCTTTTCATTTCGGCTTCGAAGAACAGCTGCCGGTCATTCTGTCCGGTGAACCGGGCTGTGACGGTCACCGCGCCCAGATCCGGGGTCACAGGCCGGCGGAATTTCACTTCCAGGTTACGCGTGACGTTGGCCGGGGCAACCAGCAGGCTGAGCGGTCCGATCGTGTCATCCAGCAGTGTCGCAATGATTCCGCCCTGAAGACTTCCATAGGGGTTCAGATATTCCCTCAGGACGGGAAACCGGTTGGTTAGTATACCTGCGCCGAGATCGAAATCCAGCATTTCACCCTTCATGGCCGTATAAACCGGCGGCGGATAAACCAAATCGGCGGATTTTTCGCCCAGTTTTGCCTTCAGCGCCTCCAAATATCTGCTTCTGATGCCGTCCGACTCCATTTCAAGCCCTTTTTAGTTGATTAGGCCCGCATAATGCTCAATATTGGGGGCCGTTTAAAGCGGAATCCCATGAAAATCGTAATAATTGGAGCCGGCAATGCCGGAACACAGCTTGCGGAACGTCTCTGCGAAGAGCGTCACAGCGTGGTGATGATTGATGAACGCATGGACGTCCTGATGCAGGCGGAAGCTTCGCTGGACGTGCTGACCCTTTGCGGTTCCGGCTCAGATCCGGTGCTGCTGGAAAGAGCGGGCACCGACAAGGCCGATCTTCTGATCGCTGTAACCGACCGGGATGAAATCAACATTATAGCCTGCCTGCTGGCTCATTCCGTCGGAGTGCCGCGTGTGGTGGCGCGGGTAGGCAGCGCCCAGTACCTGCGCTCGTCATCCAAATACAATCTCAAGAACATGGGCATCAACCTCGTGATCAACCAGAAACAGGCCTGCGCCGAGGAAATCTGCAGCGCGCTGGCTCTGCCCGGAGCCATCGAATCCTTCGACCTGTTTGAGGGCCGCGTGATGGTGGCTGGGTTCAATATTTCGGCCGACAGCCCGATTCTTGGTCTGACACCGGCCACACTGCCGGATCAGGCGCTGGTCCGCAAGCTGCGGATCATGGCTGTCCGCCGGAAGGAGAAACTGATTATTCCGCGCGGGGACACATCTTTTGCCCCGCAGGATTCCATTTATCTGGTTGGAAGTCCGGATGACATACGCACTTTCTCGATCTGGATGAACCCCAGCCAGACGCCGTTCATGAAAGTGATTGTGGCAGGCGGCGGGGATATCGGACTCACCATTGCCCAGACTCTGGAAGAACATTCGGATGCCGAAATCGTGATGCTGGAGCAGGATGAGGACCGGGCGCTGTTCTGTTCCGGCGAACTCAAGCACACGCTGGTCCTGCGCGCCGACGCGCTTTCCGGATCCGCGCTCGAGGAAACGGGCATCGTGCCGCGCACCGCATTTGTCGGTGTGACCGGCGACGACGAGAACAACGTCATGAACTGTCTTATGGCCCGCAAAAAAGGCGCGGACTACACCATTACGCAGATTGCCCGCACGGATTACATTCCGGTGGTGGAAAGCCTCGGGCTGGTGGACCGGATCATCAGTCCGTTTGTATCCACCACGCGAGGCATCCTGCACTATCTCCGAAGCCGGAACGTCCGGGCGGCCACACTCCTGCACAACCTTCCCGGCGAACTTCTTGACATCATCGTCATGCCGGGGAACAAAT
Organism: Verrucomicrobiota bacterium; assembly: GCA_029557905.1. Taxonomy (GTDB): domain Bacteria; phylum Verrucomicrobiota; class Kiritimatiellia; order JAKQHR01; family JAKQHR01; genus JAKQHR01. The sequence goes on along the minus strand of JAKQHR010000070.1, from coordinate 6,176 downwards.
ACATCGGACAGGCCGTGCAGGACATCAAGTTTCCGCGTGAGGCCGTCTTGGCGGTCGCGCTGCGGGGGAATGAAATTCTCCCGGCCACCGGGGATCTCACCATCATGGCGGATGACCGGCTGCTGGTGTTCGCGGATTCCTCCGCCGTGAAAAAAATCCAGTCCATGTTCATCAAGTGACGGGAACTCCATGAACAAACGCGCTGTATTCCATCTGGTGGCCTATATGACCCTTGTTATCGGTCTCGCCATCACGGCCTGCGCGGCCGTTTCCTGGTACTATGGCGACACCTTCACGGTGATCAATGCCTTCATCCACTCCGGGGTTATCACCATTGCGGTGTCGGGCCTTGTCGGGGTGCTCACACACGGCGACATCAATCTTTCCCGGCGGGACGGTTTCGGGGTGGTGACCATCGGCTGGCTTTCCGCGGCGCTGTTCGGCGCGCTGCCCTATGTTTTTTCCGGGGTGATCCTTCATCCGGTATCCGCCGTGTTTGAGACCATCTCGGGCTTCACCACCACAGGGGCTTCCGTGCTTTCGGATCTTGAAGCGCTTCCGCGAGGCATTCTCTTCTGGCGCGCGCTGACGCACTGGTTTGGAGGCATGGGCGTGCTGGTGCTGTGCGTCGCGATCCTGCCTTTCCTCGGTGTCGGAGGCATGCAGCTTTATCGCGCCGAAATGCCCGGCCCGTCCAAGGACCGTCTGACTCCGCGCATCACCACCACAGCCAAGCTTCTCTGGGGCGTCTATGCGCTGCTGACTGTTTTTGAGGCCCTCCTGCTCAAATACATCGGCAAAATGGACTGGTTCGACTCGCTCTGCCACACCTTTGCGACCATGGCCACGGGCGGATTCTCCACCCGCACCGCCAGCGTGGGCGCCTATAACAGTGCGGCTGTGGACTTGATCATCCTGTTCTTTATGTTCATGGCCGGCATCAACTTTTCCCTTCACTATTACGCGCTCACCGGCCGCCCCGGCCGTTATTTCAGGGATCCGGAATGCCGCGCCTATTTTCTTCTCCTTGCGGGATGCGGGCTGTTCATCACTTTCAACATCTGGGCCGGCGGCTATGCTGCGTTTACCCGCTGCCTCCGGGATGCGTTTTTCACCAGCGCCTCAATTCTGACCACAACCGGGTTCTGCACAGCCGACTTCGACCGATGGCCGGATGCGTCGCGCCTGCTGCTGGTGCTGATGATGTTCGTCGGAGGCTGCGCCGGTTCCACCGGCGGAGGAATAAAAATCGTCCGCGTAATGATCATGGTCAAGAAAATCATCCGCGAAACAAAACTCTTCATGCGCCCGTCCGCCGTCCTTCAGCTCAAACTGGGAAAGAATTCAGTGGACCAGGAGATCATCTCGCACATTTCCGCATTTTTTACGATTTTCATTCTGATTTTTGGGCTTTGTTCTTTTCTGATGTCTTTTTTCACTCCGAATCTCGAAACCGCCACCACGGCCGTGATCGCCGCACTCGGGAACATCGGTCCGGGCCTTAACGCCGTGGGCGCCTCACAGAACTATGCGGCCATTCCCGCCGCCGGGCAGGGGATACTGATCGTCTGCATGTTGCTCGGCCGCCTCGAACTCTACACGGTCCTGATCCTTTTCTTCCCCGGATTCTGGAAGCGCTGAAGCAGCGGTTTCGACAGAACGAAACCCTCCATCATTATCGCCGGAATTGAAACTGCGATAAGCACAAAAATCGCGAAAGGGGGAAAGATGGAATGGAGGGACGCGCTCCGTCGCGTCCGTCTTTGGATTTTGCCCTTGGATGGAAATGCAGAGGCCGCATCACATCATCACACCAGGCAATCCACTTTGCAGATGCATTCCTGAACCGGTTGTGCTATTTCTTGTGCGTTTCAACAGCGGGAGATTTTACCATGCAGGATTTTGAGAAACTCGGCGCGTTTTATCTGGGGAACATTTACGACAGAGCTGCGGGGAAACGAACGGAAGATATTCTGCTCTACGACTCCAAGGATCTCACCACACACGCCGTCTGCGTCGGCATGACCGGCAGCGGAAAAACCGGCCTCTGCATCGGACTTCTGGAGGAGGCCGCCATTGACGGCATCCCCGCCATTGTGATTGATCCCAAGGGCGATATCGGGAATCTGCTGCTGACGTTCCCGAATCTTCAGCCCGCCGATTTCCTGCCGTGGGTGGATGCGGCCGAAGCCGCCCGGAAAAACATGACCCCCGAACAGTTCGCGGAAAAAACTGCCGATACATGGAAGAACGGCCTGGCCTCGTGGGGACAGGATGCCTCACGCATTGCGATGCTCAAGGACAAGGCCGACATGGCCATCTACACCCCCGGAAGCGATGCCGGGCTTCCTCTTTCGATCGTAAAGTCTTTCGCCGCGCCGCCGGAATCGCTGCGCGGCGACCAGGATGCCATGCGCGACCGCATCATGGCCGCCGTCTCTGGCCTGCTGGCCCTGCTGGGCGTGGATGCCGATCCCATCCAGAGCCGGGAGCATATCCTGCTGTCGAACATCTTCAGCGCCGTCTGGCAGGAGGGCCGCGATCTCGGCCTGCCGGACCTGATCCGCGCCATCCAGGATCCGCCCTTCAAATCCGTCGGGGTTTTTGACCTGGAGAGCTTTTATTCGTCGAAAGACCGCATGACGCTGGCCATGCGCCTGAACAACATGCTGGCTTCGCCGGGCTTCAGCGCCTGGATGAACGGCGAGCCGATGGACATCCAGCGCCTGCTCTATGCTCCGGCCGGCAAGCCGCGCATTTCGATTCTTTCCATCGCGCACCTGAACGACTCCGAGCGCATGTTCTTCGTGACCATGCTCCTCAACGAGGTCATTTCCTGGATGCGCGCCCAGCCGGGCACCTCCAGCCTGCGGGCCATTCTCTACATGGATGAAATCTTCGGCTACTTCCCGCCGACGGCCAATCCGCCGTCCAAAACGCCGATGCTGACGCTCCTGAAGCAGGCGCGCGCCTACGGGCTGGGATGCGTGCTGGCCACGCAGAATCCGGTGGATCTGGACTACAAGGGCCTCTCCAACACCGGCACCTGGTTTATCGGCCGCCTGCAGACCGAGCGCGACAAGATGCGCGTGCTGGACGGGCTGGAAGGCGCTTCGGGAAGCGCCGGAAAATCCTTCAACCGCGCGGAGATGGAGCAGATCCTCGCGGGTCTCGGACAGCGCGTGTTCCTGATGAACAACGTGCATGATGACGCCCCCGTGCTCTTCGAAACGCGCTGGGTCATGTCCTACCTGCGCGGCCCCATGACGCGCGCACAGATTCAGCAGCTCATGGATCAGCGCAAAAGTGCGGCGGAACAGCCGGCTTCCGTCATGGCGTCAGCAGGCCCTGTCGCGACGGCCTCCACCCGGCCCGTGGTGGCTCCGGGAATCACGGAACTGTTTCTCGCCGCCTCCAAAATGCCCGTGGACGGTTCTTCCGTGGTCCTCCGCCCGGCGCTGCTCGCCAATGTTAAAATGCACTTCACAAATGCAAAGACCAAAACAGACGAGTGGCAGACCAGATGCCTGATGGCGGAAATTCCGGAAAACGCGGGCATGATGGACTGGGAGGCGTCGGACATTCTTGCATCCGAGCCGCAGTTCTCAAGCGGCGCGATTGCGGGAGCGAAATACGCCGACCTTCCCGCGCCCGCCGCTCAGGCGGCCAGCTACAAGGCATGGGACAAGTCCCTGAAGGACTATGTCTATGAAAGCATCGTGCTGAATCTGTTCACATGTCCCGCGCTGAAAGAAGTGTCGAAACCGGAAGAGGAGGAGGGGGACTTCCGCGGACGTCTTGCACAGTCGGCCCGCGAGCATCGCGACGCCGCGCTGGAAAAGGTCAACAAGACCTATGGAAGCAAAATGACCACCCTGCAGAACCGCATCCGCGCGGCCGAGGCGAAGATCGAGCGCGAGAAGGCCCAGTACAAGGACCAGAAGCTCAAGACCTTCTTGTCCATGGGCGCTACCGTCCTCGGCGCGATGCTGGGCCGCAAGGCGGCATCCGTCAGCACCGTCGGCCGCGCCGCCACCACCATGCGGAGCGCGGGAAAAATCTCCTCGCAGAAGGACGATGTGGCCCACGCGGAAACCAATCTGGAAGCGCTGAACCAGCAGTACGCGGCGCTGGATGCCGAATATCAGACCGAGCTGGAAAAAATCAAAAGCCGGTACGAGGCCGAGGCCATGGATCTGGAGGAAATCGCCATCCGCCCCAGAAAATCCGACATCGGCGTGCAGCGGCTCGCGCTCTGCTGGACCCCGTGGTCCGTTGACGCGCAGGGGATGACCGAAAAGCTGTTTTGACAGGGCTGAATGGCCGAAAACAGCCCAAAAATCGTCAAAAATGCCCAAAAACGGTGATTTTCATGAAAATAGTACTAAATTAGTACTATTTTAATCTCTGCGCGGCCGGCAGGAGGAAAATCGGCGAAAAGTTCCAATGACTGGAAAAACCGGCGCAAAAAGTTCCAATCATTGGAACTTTTTTCACAAAAACTTCCAGGCATTGGAAGTATTGTGACCGCGGCGCTAGTTGCGGATCAGGCGGAAGAAGCGTTTGGGGATGCTGTTGCTGACGGAGATGCTGAAGGTGTCCCCGGCCGGGCTTGCCCCCGTATCGTTCCAGACAGGCGTCAGGGAGTCTATGTATTCCACAGTGTAGGCCGAAGCGGGCCGGTTGGTTACCGTAATTTCCACGGTAAATGTCCCGTCCCCCTGATCCACAACCCGGGATGATTCGATGTCCGGATTTGCCTGGACGATGTAGGGGGTGAAGATGGGACGGGCGAGGATGATGCCCTCCAGGCGCTCATAGTTGTTGACCGCCGTGTCGTATAGCGCGTACCAGTCGGATGAGGTGGTGCTCCATTTGTACTGATAGGGCCGGTATTTTCCATTGTTGCTGGCTTTGAACTCCATGAGGCCCGATCCAATGCCCGACTGGTCAATGGCGTTGGGCGGATTGTTTTGCGCGCGGGTGTCTTCCGCTTCGGTGTGGGGGCTTTCGGTTGAATCAAACACCCTGACCACCGAGTTGTTGTATTCATCAAGCGCTTCAATGTCCCATGCAATCATCATGTGTCCGGTTGTGCCGTTGGGATAGAGCTGTCTCCATTCGTCATCATAGCGCACGACGATCAGGTCTCCCCTCTGAAGTTCGCGAATATCCTGAAAGACATACCAGTAGTCATTTGATGCGGAGAGGTTGTCGGCGCTGACGAGGATCGTGTCCCGGAAGTAATCATAGAAATGCCCGGCGAGGGGCCGCGTGGTGTTCATGGGCAGGCCGTTTGTGCCGACGATGGATGTTTTATGTGTTTCCCAGTAGGCATAGACATCGTCATAATGATCCGGCAATGCCACTCTCAGCAGGATTTCGCAGATGAACCCGCTGCAGTCGAATCTGTAGATGCCGTTCATTTCATCTATGACTGAAGTGGGCACGTGCTCGTAGGAGGTCTCTGTGATATTCCGCCAGACATGCTTGAGCCGGTTGGCCAGCACTTTGCAGGCCGTATCATTCGAGTAGTAGGGGGTTGTGTTGATTTCCACAGGGACGGCGCTTATTGAGACCGCTGCGGCCAGATAAATGATTGCGGCAAAAGAGTTTTTCATTTTATGGCTCCTGACATTGTTCGGCTTCATCTTCCACGTGTTCAATTTATCAAGTCAAGCCGATTTGACCGCAGGCGGTTCGTTATTCCGCCGCGCGGGAGAAACAGTCCAATTATTAACTTTGTGTTCCGGGGTCGTCTGTTGTTAACATGCTCACGGATCCATGAATGGAGCGAAACGCAAAAAGCGGACTTTAGGGGTCTTGTCCGCCTTTTCGACTGTGCTTTTCCCAGGCCCGTTCTTTTCTTTTCCCGGTTGCTATTGGTTTGTCCGAGGCATAGAATCACCTCCCAGCGCATGCATTGTATCGCTGAAGGCAGGATTGTTAAGGATGAAAAAGAAGGTTTCTGAATCAAAATCGCTGGAGTCGTGGATATGGGATGCGGCCTGTTCAATCCGGGGTGCCAAAGACGCTCCGAAGTACAAGGACTATATTCTCCCCCTTATCTTTGCCAAGCGGCTCTGCGATGTTTTTGATGATGAGCTGAACCGCATGGCCAATCAGGCGGGATCACGGCAGAAAGTCTTCAAACTGGTCAAGGCCGATCACAAGCT
>JAKQHR010000069.1 GCA_029557905.1 Verrucomicrobiota bacterium | reverse complement strand
GGCCACGGCATCCGCCAGGGCCTGACTGCCGGTCAGCAGGTAGGGAAGCCGGATCAGCCCGCCGAGATCGGCCACGACCTCCGGGAACATGGGCTTGAATTCCGCATTGCTGGAAATGACTCCGCAGAGCCACGGCGGATGCGTGTGGAAAATCGCGTTCACCGCGGGGCACCGGCGATAGATTTCCAAATGCATCGGCGCCTCGGAGGACGCCCGGTAATCGCCGCGAAGCTGTTTTCCCGTTGCCAGGTTCAGCCCGGCAAAAAGTGAAACCTTCAAATCCTCCATTGAAAAACCCGAAGGCTTCACCCAGATGACATTGCCGTCGCGGTAGCTGATGTTGCCCCCGGCCCCCGCGCACAGCCCCTGCTGCGCAAGGCGGCGGCCGTAATTCGCCAACTGAGTCAAACTGTCGAACATGATCATAAAATCGTGGCCGGCATTTTATGCTGTTGCCGGAACAGATTTCTGTTAATATGCAGACAGACTACTCTGAAAAAGGAGGTTGTGTGAAGACAATACTGGTCGCCATAGATTTCTCCGATGCCACTCCGCCCGCCATCAATCATGCCGCCAACCTTGCTGCGCAGTTCAAAAGCAAAGTCTGGTTGATCCACGTCGCCCAGCCCGAACCCGATTTCGTAGGCTACAAGGCGGGACCCCAGCATGTGCGCGACCAGGTCGCGCACGAAATCCACAGGGAGCATGAACGTCTGCAGATTCTTGAACAGCAGATGCGCGAAAAAGGACTGGACGCGTCAGCCTTGCTGATTCAGGGCCCGACGCAGGAAAAAATCCTGCAGGAAATCGAGCGGCTCAAAGTTGACCTCGTCATCATGGGATCGCACGGGCACGGAGCGATGAGGCATCTGCTGGTGGGAAGCGTCACCGAGGGCGTTCTGCGCAAAGCCCCCTGCCCGGTCCTGATCATCCCCTGCCACCACAACGCGCACTGACGGCTATTTTTTCTTTCCGCCGTAGTGCTTGAGCATCAGCGACAAATCTTCCAGAAGAGCCTGCAGGTCTTCTTCGTGCTCCACTTCCTGCTGGATAATCTGCAGCGCGATGTTGTAGGTCACCGGATCGGCGTCCTTCGTGAGCTTCATCAGCTTGTCATAGACGCTGATGGCGCACTGTTCGCCCCGGATGTTCTGCTCCAGCACCACCTGCACAAAAGGATCCTCGGGCGGCTCATAAGCGCAGTTGGTCAATTCAAACCACTTGGCCGGCGTCAGCACCGGCGTCCCGCCAAGCTGGATAATGCGTGTGACCAGCAGTTCGGCATGGGCCATTTCCTCGGTCGCGTGCTGCACCAGTTCGGTGATCACGGCATCCTTCATCGGGCCGGCGACCACCTTGGAGCCCACCCAGTACTGGTAATGCGCCAGCCACTCGTCGGACAGCGCCTTGTTCAGGATCAGCAGCAGTTCTTTGACATCCATTCCGACAATCTGAATCCCGCGAACGCCCATAACACACCTCCGGTTGATTACGTGGTTAACGTTTCAAACTGAACACAGTGTGACGCAGACAGAAACGGAAGTCAAGCAACAGGGAAACAACCGCGCATGCAATCCGGAGCTTCACAAACTACAAAACATGCGAAAAGCACGAAAAGTTCTGCTGCCCGGCTGTTCTCAAAAAATCAATCCCTGCCGAGCCAACACCCATTTGGACAACAAGTCACCCATCGTCCGATATCAAAAATCCAGCGATATATCACTATGTGATATATCAGGCATTGGCGGACATGTTCTGCACTTCACCTTTTCCGTTATCCGTGGGACGGCTTTGCTATCCGCGGGGAATCCTCTTGTTCATCCGTGATGTCAGCACCTCCCCGGACGCATCGGAGGCACATTCTGGGAGGATACGGATACAATCTGGAACTCAGGAAATCAGGAAATGATTATCCCGCCCGGACTCAACCCGGAATCGCAAACCCAGAAATCACGGCATGTAAAATGCAAGGCAGCAACGCATGAACAGACCCCTCTGCTCTGTCTATTTGTCTAGGTCTGACTCCGACTTGCACTCTTCCGTCCCACAACGATTGTAATTCGACCCATTAAGTTCGCGCGGTGCAGCATCCATTGAATGTTGCGACTGTAGAGGGGCTGAAAGGATTTATACTCTTTTCGAAGCAGTTTCCCCCGCAGCCACAAGGTGAGAATCGGTTTGAGGAGAAGATACGGAAGCCACGCGCTTCGTCGAATGCGATTCGTGGACAAGTCCGAGATTTCTCCGCCAAACCGCTCAACAAGAAATTGAATTTGATCCATCCCTATGGGGTTGATGTGCTGCATGTAATAAGCGTCAAGTGTAGGATCCAGTGGCCGCGGCGCACAGTCTGTGTACCCATATAGGAAAAAGTGCCAACGTGACGGTAAACTCAGAATATTGGGTGTCGTAAGGATGATCATTCCTCCCGGCCTCAGTACCCGCATCAATTCACTGATGAAGCGGACATGATTCTCGATGTGTTCAATCACTTCAATGGAAACGACGACATCAAATTGATTATCGGGCAATGGAACTCCACAGTTCAAATCACCTTTGTGGAACAGAACATCCTTCAGCTTGAAATTCTCCTGAAGAAAGTCACACGCCTCTACTTGATAGCCACGGTCGCGAAGCTGCCCGCAGAAAAAGCCTTCCCCCGCACCCACATCCAGGACACGAGCTGGCGCGGGCGGCAGTAACGACAGCACCTTCGGATAAATATCCGGCTGAAACGTGATCCCCTTCGGTTCGTTATTATTCATACGAATATCTCGCAACAATCTGCGCCCGCAAACATGAGATTTCCCTCATGTCATCATTAGCTCAAAGATTATAAGCTCAATATCATCTTCAGCGGCCGGCCCTTGCAGCCGAGATGGGGCCCGGCGGATTTTTGGGTCAACCTGTCAGGGGACGGTGAACCCACTTTAGGTGAGCCGTCCCCCACAGGCCTTTGGAACTCGTTACAAATCCCAAGCTAATCCGGCGCGGATAAACGCACCTTTCAATTCATTTTCATAGTCAATGTCAACGCCATCAGCTTCAGTATCACCTTTGAGCAAATCAATTTGATAACCGGCCCCGGCGAATAGCCGGAAGCCCGGGCTCAACTCGATGTCAAAATCGGCACCAATTATACCAACGATTCCGTTATCGAAGTCCACATCATACGAATAGGAAGCGCCAAGTACGTTACCATAAGTATCTGCAAGAGCTTCGGCTTCGACATACTTCACGTTAGAGTTCATGATTACATACCGAAGTCCCCCCTCCAGAGTGAGAGATGCATTTTTTCCGACGGGAATTATGTACAACCCTGATGCACCAACGGGGACCATTGTCGCATCACCCTCCAGGCCCCCAGCATAGCCGTAACCAATCCCAGATCCGAGATATTCGCTGTATGTATACATTTCGTCGTTCACATCCCACTTTTGAACACCAATAGAGAGAGCAAGACCCAGTTCACTCGTCCGCCAGAATATAACCCGGGCTGATGCACCATATCCCTTATCCCAATCGTCATCCTGTCCGGGAAATATTGCTTCACCACCGAGTTTGAGTTCTGTGCTTTTTTCAGACGATCCATATACACCCGTCACCAGCACTCCAATCACCAGTAAGCTAATCACTACCTTCTTCATTGCTGTCTCCTCGTGGGCATTGTTTTGTCGTGTCGGCTTGGATGTGCCCATCTTCATCTTCGCCGAACATCAGTCTTCGCTTATAATCCACTCGTACCTGTTCTTATTTTTGGGCCTTTTAGTTTTCAGCCTGAAAGCCCGAATGACTAAAAAAAAGAGGCGCGGACACCCGTCCACGCCCCACGGAGGGACCACGAAGCCCCTGAAGGAACATGAAACAGGGCCGCGCCCGATTGGGCGCGTCCCCGCCAGTTCGTTCCTTCATCTGAAAATTCGTGGTTTTCCGTGGGAGCGAATCTTGCGATTACGCGATATTCAGATTTTGTTTACAGTCTCTTTACGAGACTCCGTTGATAAACCGGGGTCATTCAAACACCCCGCCTTTCTGGAACTCATTGTTCGCACAGTTGTCCAGTTGTTGCAAGCCATTTTCCAAACTTTCCTCCAAAAGCAAAAGGAATTTGCGCGGATCGGAGTTGATTTCGTGAGTTCTTGAGTTCCATATAAAATTCCGGGAATTGAATCAGGAACTCATGAAGGCAGAAATACATACCAATGGAATGCGGCACTCCATTTTCGCGCATTTCGTAATTTTCGTAGTTCAAACTGATTTTTTTGCATTTTTTGGTGTTTTTTGGCTGTTTTTGGGCATTTTTGGACGTTTTTAGGCCATTTTTGAGGCTTTTTTTTGGAATAGAGGGCTGGTGGGCGGTACAGGACTCGAACCTGTAACATCCACGGTGTAAACGTGGCGCTCTACCAATTGAGCTAACCGCCCGACGATGTTGGCGCAGAATAGCGTCTTTTAAGTACAAGTCAACAGCACCCCGGAAAAAAGACGCTTCGGGTATGGACGGAATCCGCAATCTGGTCTATCATCCGGCGCTTTGTTAACTAGATGAACGCAGAGGTCAGCCATGAATAAGATTGTACTGGGACTTCCCAAGGGGAGTCTGCAGGAAACCACGTTCCTTCTGATGAAGAAGGCCGGATTCAGCATCAAGCTGGGGTCCCGCTCCTATGTTCCCGTCGTGGACGATCCCGAAATCGAGGCGCGGCTGATCCGGGCCCAGGAAATCAGCCGCTATGTCGAGCACGGCATGCTGGATGTCGGCATGACCGGACATGACTGGATTCTGGAAAACGGATCCGATGTCGTGGAAGTGACCGATCTGGTCTATGCCAAGCAGGGCATGCGCCCCGTGCGCTGGGTGCTGGCCGTGCCCAATGACTCGCCCATCCAGTCGGTTAAAGACCTGCAGGGCAAGCGCATTGCAACCGAGGCGGTCGGCCTGACGAAGCGCTATCTGGACAAGAACAAGGTGAAGGCGGAAGTGGAATTCTCCTGGGGCGCGACCGAGGTGAAGGCTCCCGAGCTGGTGGACGCCATTGTGGAAATCACCGAAACCGGCTCGTCCCTCCGGGCCAACAACCTGCGCATTGTGGAAACCGTGCAGGAATCCACCACCCGCCTGATTGCCAACAAGGCCGCCTGGGCCGACAAATGGAAGAAGCAGAAGATCAGCCAGCTGGCGCTTCTTCTGAACGGCGCGCTGGCGGCCGAGAGCCGGGTGCTTCTGAAAATGAACGTGAACAGGGATAATCTGGACACCGTCACCCGTCTGCTCCCCTCGCTGCATGCCCCCACGGTCAGCGCGCTCAGCAGCGACGGCTGGTGTTCGGTGGAGTCGGTGGTGGAGGAATCCTTCGTCCGGGAAATTTTGCCGCAGCTCAAGGCGGCGGGCGCCGAAGGAATTATTGAAATTGGATTGAATAAAGTCATTCCATAGTTAATCTATGACCACGACTCAGGTCGTGAGTTGAAGGAATACAGGAGCACACCCTTATGGGCAGCATCAAAAAGCAGCGGATCAAGAAAATGGCGAAGCACAAGCGGCGCAAACGCCTCCGCGCAGACAGACACAAGAAGAAATAGGCCGCCTGCGGCCTGACAACCTGTTCCGGGGAAGCCATTATGCCATGCGGTGCAATACGCGGCTTTGTGCGAACAGGCCTGCTGACGGCATGCCTTGCGCATGCTTTGGGATGTGCATCCGTAAAACCGGCGGCGAAGCCCCGTTTCAACCGCGCGGAGGCCCTCGCATATTACAGTCAGGGGCTGATTCACCAGATGCAGGACCGTCACGCGCAGGCGACCGAGTGCTTTCTGAAGGCGATCGAGCACGAGCCCGGGCGTCATTCCCTGTATATGATTGCGGCCATGAGCTGCATCCGGCAGCAGCAGCCGGATCAGGCCATCGCGATCATCCAGCAGCTGTGCGACCGCGAACCTAAGGCGGGCGATCCCAGAATCTGGCTGGCGTTCATGTATCAGGCGGCCGGACGCAACAACGAAGCCCGCGACACCTACCGGGAACTGATCCGCAGAAATCCGGAAGATTCCCGGGCCTATTACGAGCTGGCCACGCTCTACAACCGGACCGGGGCCAAGGACGAGGCCGTCAAGACCCTTGAGCGGGGCGCGGAACGGGCAAAGGACCTGTCGGAAATTCTTCCGATGCTGGCCTATCTGTATACCTCAAGATCGGCCGAAGCGGCCCCGGAAGAGGCCGCCCTGCTGCGCGAGAAAGCCATTCATGTCCTGAATCGGGCGGCGGCCGAAGAGCCGGATAATGCCGCTCTCCTGATGCAGCTCGGCGATTTGCACATCCTGACCGATCAGCTTGAAAAAGCAATCGAGTGCTATGTCATGGTGGACCGCCTGGAGCCGAACAACCTGCAGGTGAAGAGAAAACTGGCTCTGAGTTTTGCCGCCAACCAGCAGCAGGGCCAGGCCATCCAAACGATGCGGGAAATCTCGGAGCAGCTGCCGTCCAATCCGGAAGTCTACATGTTTCTGGGAACCCTGTATGAAAACATCGGGGACCGGGAGAACGCCATTCTCAACTACCGGCTGATCATGAAAGAAGAACCCGACGAGGCGGAGGTTTACCTGCGCCTGGCGCTGCTCTATCTTGATGACGAGCCCGCAAAATCCATTCAGACACTCGAAGACGGGCTGGCGGCCAATCCGGAGAATCTGCGGCTGACGGAGCTCATGGCCTACACCTTTCTCGCCCAGTCCAATTACACCCGGGCCGTTGATTTCTTCGGGCAGGCGGAGAAGCTGCAGGAAGCAGCGCAGATGCAGGCCGACGGGCTTTTCCATCTGCACTATGCGATCGCACTGCAGTTCACAGGGGACTACAACGCCGCCGGTGAGCGACTGGCCCGGGCGGCCACTGCGAATCCCGAGCTGCTCGGCACCTATATTGCATTGATGTTCCGCCGGGACGAAGACGCCGTCCGGGACGCGGTGGAGCGCACACTGCATGTCACGCCGGTTACTGGCGCGATCAAGGCGGATGTCCTGATGTATCTGGGACTGCTCCACCATATGCGAAAGGATTATCATGAGGCGATTTCGCACTTTGAACTGGCGGAGGCTCTTCATCGCGAGACCGGCGTCACCAACGGATCGCGCGCCTACTTCTGCTTCTGGTACGGAGCCAGCTGCGAAAGAGCCGGCCAGTTCGACCGCGCCGTGAAACTGCTTGAGCAGTGCATCGAACTGGATCCCTCTTATGCCGACGCATACAACTACCTTGCCTACATCTGGGCGGAGAAAGGGATCCAGCTGCCCCGGGCGCTGCAGTATATTCAAACCGCTCTGGAATCAGACCCCGACAACGCGGCCTATCTCGACACCCTCGGATGGATATACTTCAAACAGGGAAAATACCGGGCGGCGCTCGAGGAGATCGAGAAAGCCATCGAATTCGCGCCCGACGAGGCTGAAATTCTTGATCACCTTGGCGACGTGTATATGAAGCTCGGTGAGAAAGAGAAAGCCATCGAAGCCTGGGAAAAAGCGGCCGAATTCAGCGATACCCCTGAAAAAATCCGGGACAAGCTGAACCAGCATCAGTAACGGGTCCGCACAGCTCTTCCCTCCGATTGCGGGGCCCTTCTGATTATCCCAGTATTACACCGGGCCGCATCGCATGTCCGCACAGAAAGGATTTTCCGCTCATGACGGACCGGCCTCCCGGCTGGACCTCCAGCAGGCGGAGAGCGCTTTCACCGGCGGCCACTACCGGGCCCTCCCCCTGAATATCAATAACCTCGCCCGGTTGGCCGGTGCCCTGTTCAAGGGCCGCTTTGAAAACTTTCACAAAAAGACCAGATCCCTTCGGCCACTCAAAATAACACACCGGCCACGGCTGAAAGCCTCGAATCCGGTTGCGAATCTGGCGCGCAGGCATCTCCCAGACTATGCGGCCATCCTCCTTCTTGAGCCTGGTCACATAGGTCGCCTGGTCCGGATTCTGCCTGACGGCACTCACCTCCCCGCGCTCAAACAAATCCAGCGCGCGGCCCAGCAGGGAAGCTCCCTGTTCGGCGGCCCGCGCGAACAGGGTCACGCCGGTGTCCTCGTCCTCAATCGGCATGGCTTCCTGAAGGATGATATCGCCCGCATCCAGTTCCTCCGCCACATACAGGATGGTCACGCCCGAAACCGTTTCCCCGCAGGCGATCGCCTGCTGCACAGGAGCCGCCCCGCGATATTTCGGGAGCAGCGAGGGATGGAGATTGATGCCGCCCTTCGGCGCGATCTTCAGCACGGCCTGCGGGATGTAGCCCCCATAGGCCACCACAACAAAAATATCCGGCCGCAGCGCCCTCAGCTCTTCCAGCAGGGCCGGTTCGTTCATTTTCTCCGGAGTCAGAATCCGAAGCGGGGCATACTGCCCGGCCAGCGCCTTCAGGGGACAGGGGGCCGGCTGCCGCCGGCGCCCCTTCGGCCGGTCCGGCTGCGTGATCACCGCCGCCAGCTCGTCCTGCGCACGCGCCATCAGCATGCGCAGCGACGGGCACGCCAGTTCATCTGATCCCATGAAAACAATCCGCATGATATACTCCAACCCGCTGGACTTCCGCGGTTGACCGCGATACAAACTCATCGCCGACGGAGCACTATCGCATATTCGGAAAGCACTGTCATTGGATAAAACATGAGCAACGCATGCACATCGCTGTTTGACGCAGCCGGCGCCGGAACGGCTGTGATACAGCAGCCCGCCGCCGCGGGACGGTTCCGCTGGCTTGTTTTCAGGCAGCCCGTGAAATGCCTGACGGGGCACCGGCTGGATGAGGTCATTCCCTGCCTGGAGCGGATTGAAGAGGCGGCGGCCGAAGGCCTGCATGCCGCCGGCTTCATAAGCTACGAGGCGGCCTCCGCTTTTGATGCGGCCCTGCCGGCCTTATCCTCTGACCACACGCCTCTTTACTGGTTTGGGCTCTACCGGTCACCGACTGTTTATGAGTGCAGAATGCCGGCGGCCGCGCCGGTCCTGCCGCTTCCCGCGGTGGCGGGAGTGCCGGAAATGAATCGGCAGGATTACCGTCGCCGCATAGAGCAGATAAGAGAATATATCGCGGCGGGAGACTGCTATCAGGTGAACTTCACTCTCCGCTTCCAGGATGAAGCGCGTGACGGCCTGAACAGTCTCTTTGCCGGCATTGCATCCCACGGAACAGGCATCAACACGGACACGCTGGCGCCGTGCGGCGCCTGCGCGGCCTGCATTCACACCGGCGCGCACACCGTCTATTCCGCTTCGCCGGAGCTTTTTTTCTCGCTGGACGGCGACAACATCATCTGCCGGCCGATGAAGGGCACCGCCGGGCGCGGCCGGACCGCAACAGAAGACCGGCAGCGAGCGGCAGCCCTGCGGGCATCAGAAAAAGACCGGGCAGAAAACATCATGATTGTGGACATGGTTCGAAATGATCTTGGAAGAATCTGTAAGCCCGGGAGCATAAATTCCGGCCCGCTTTTCAGCATTGAACGGTATCCGTCTGTTTTTCAGATGACATCAACCGTCAGCGGGCGGACCCGTGCAGGCCTGACGGAAATATTCCGGGCACTTTTCCCGGCCGCCTCGATAACCGGCGCACCCAAGATCCGGGCGGCGGAAATCATACGCGAGCTGGAGATTTCACCCAGGGGAATCTATACCGGGGCCATCGGGCACATATCTCCCGGCCGCCGCGCACGGTTCAATGTGGCCATCCGCACTCTGGTGCACGACCACGCCGGCGGTCGCCTTCTCTATGGTTCCGGGGGCGGCATCGTCTGGGATTCCACGGCCGAGAACGAGCACGCCGAGACCCTGATCAAAACGGGCTGGCTCCAGCCTCTGGACACTGAACCCTTTCAGCTTCTTGAAACAATGCGCTGGCATCCGCGGCGCGGCTTCTTTCTGCTGCGGGAGCATCTTGACCGTATGGCTCTTTCCTCGCAGTATTTCGGCTTTTCCTTCAACCGGAGTGAAATCACCGCCGATCTGAACCATGCCGCCGCCGCGCTGCCGTGCGCCGCTCACCGGATCCGCCTGCTGCTGGACCCCGACGGGACCTGTCGCATTGAAGCCTCCGTCATGGACGAATCTGCGGCGTCCCGGCCCTGGCGCGTCTGCCTGGCGGACACGCCGACGGACCGCCCCGACGCCTTCATGCTGAACAAGACCACCCGGCGCGCGGTCTATGACCGGGAACTGGCGAGGCACCCCGGCATGGATGACGTCATTCTCCGGAATGCGGACGGGGACATCACGGAATCGTGCCGCGCCAATGTGATTGCCCGGATCAACGGCCGCTGGATCACCCCTCCGCTCGAGGACGGCCTGCTGAACGGCACCTACCGTGAATATCTGCTTCGGCGGAAGATCATCCATGAAGAGCGGTTGAGCGCGGAAGATTTCCTGCACGCAGCCGAACGCCGGCTGATCAACTCGGTCCGCCGCAGCATCGCGGTTGAGCTGCAGGGGGACGAGTCGAATCAGTGATCGGAATTGCGGTAAAGCTCTTCTCCGGAATCCGCGTTGGCGATGACAAAATCTTCCGCGTGCAGATTTCCGTCCGCGACAAAGCTCAGTGAAGTTTCAAACTTCTTTTCCATGTCGACCAGAATGCTTTCATCCTCGCTGCGCATCCGTTCGAGCACCCGCGGGTGGAGGGTGATGCGAAGCGGATGCTTGTCTTTCCGCTGGCGGCGGAGGATGGCGGCAATGTGCCGCTGGATATCCACGCTCATGCTCAGCGGATTCTTCACCACGCCGCGGCCGCGGCAGTACGGGCATTCGGCATAATTCGAGGCGCGAATGCTGCCCTCGGCGCGCTGACGCGTCATTTCCAGCAGGCCCAGGGCCGAGATCGGCAGCACATTGGTGCGGGCCTTGTCGTTTTTGAGCGCGTTCTTGAGCTCCTTGTAGACGGTCATCTGATGCCGCCGCTGGCGCATGTCAATGAAGTCGATGACAATCAGTCCGCCGACATTCCGCAGCTGAAGCTGGCGGCCGATTTCCTGCGCGGCCTCAATGTTCACCTGGTGGATCGCCTCGTCCTGCGTCTTGCCGCCCTTGTGCCGGCCGGTATTCACGTCCACGGCCACGAGCGCTTCGGTCTCGTCGAAAATGATATAGCCGCCGGATTTCAGCCACACCTTGCGGCGGAAGGCGCTTTCGATCTGCCGCTCGACATCGAAGTGCTCAAAGATCGGCGCGTCGCCGTCATAGAGCTTCAGCCTGGCGCGGCCGATGCGCGAAAGCTTGGAGACCATGATTTTCAGGCGCTCATAGACCTCGCGGTTGTCCACGATGATGCGGTCAATGTCGCTGGTCAGGGAATCCCGCACGACACGCTCGGCCAGATCGGGCTCCTGATACAGCCGGCAGGGCGCGGGCTTGTTCTTGATCCCCTCCTCAATATCCTGCCAGATGGCGACCAGCGCGCGCATGTCGCGCGCGAATGTGGTTTTGCGGCCGCCGGAACCGGCGGTGCGAATGATGAATCCGTTGTTGGGAACCACGGGCAGCCGGGCCATGATCTTCTTGAGACGGACGCGCTCCTTTTCGTCTTCGATCTTGCGCGACACGCCGCGCAGCTCACAGCCGGGCAGCATCACGAGATAGCGGCCGGGAATGCTGAGATTGGCCGTGACGCGGGGGCCCTTGGTGCCGATGGCATCCTTGGTGACCTGCACGATAATGTCGCTTCCGACGGGCATGATTTTGGCCATTTCGCCGGCGGCATAGCGCTTGCGGCGCGTGGTTCGCGACCGGCTGACGCCTTCCTCCGCCTCCAGGCGCGCCATGTCTTCGGGAATCATGTCCCAGTAATGGATGAACGCGTTCTTCTTCAGGCCGATGTCCACAAACGCGGCCTGCAGTCCGTCTTCCAGGTTCTGTATCCGGCCCTTGAAGATACTGCCGACCACGCGCTCCTCGGAAGGACGCTCGACACTGAACGCCTCCAGATTCCCTTCGTTCAGCACGGCCACCCTCGTCTCAAGGCTTTCACAGTTGATAATAATCTGTTCCGTTATCTGCTTTGAAAAAAGCATGTTGTTCTCCTCTTGTTGAAAAATCCGGGCTATCCCCGGTACCTGCGTACATAAACACTCTGCACAATGCCCATCGCCGCCATGATGCTGACCATGAACGACCCCCCGTAGCTCATCAGCGGGAGGGGAAGACCGGTGATGGGCATCAGCCCCACGGTCATTGCGATATTCACCATCACGTGCACGTAGAGCATCACACCCACTCCAATGCACAGCAACCGGCCGAACGCATCACGGGCCGCCAGCGCCGCCCGGAAGCATCCGGCAAACACAAACACATACAAAAACAAAACGGCCATGGATCCGACAAATCCGGTTTCCTCCGCCACCACGGAATAGATGAAATCGTTCGGCGCCACGGTGCGAGGCAGGAATCCCAGCACATTCTGCGTGCCCTTGAGCCAGCCCTTGCCCAGCAGCCCGCCCGAGCCCACGGCAATCTCCGACTGCATCTTGTTCCAGCCCGCCCCCAGCGGATCGGTGGTGGGATCCAGAAAAACCAGT
The DNA here is from genome assembly GCA_029557905.1 of Verrucomicrobiota bacterium. Classification (GTDB taxonomy): domain Bacteria; phylum Verrucomicrobiota; class Kiritimatiellia; order JAKQHR01; family JAKQHR01; genus JAKQHR01. The sequence goes on along the minus strand of JAKQHR010000069.1, from coordinate 31,680 downwards.
ATCCTCTTCTTCTGGTACTGATCCAGGCCGAACCATCCGACCGGAAGAAACAGCAGTCCGAGCACGCCCAGAAAAATCAGCGTTTTCAGGGGAACTCCGACGGCATACAGCATCAGGATCACAACCGGGAGCAGAACCGCCGCGGTGCCCAGATCCGGTTCCCGCAGGATCAGGATGAAGGGGAGCCCCATGATGAGCAGGGCGGCCGCCGTGGTTTGCGGGGACTCCATATCCCTTCCCGGACGGCTCAGATACTTGGCCAGTGCGACAATCACCGCCAGCTTGGCCAGTTCGGACGGCTGCACCTGGACTCCGAAAAAGCTGAGCCAGCGATGAGCGCCATACACCTCCTTGCCGAGAAACAGCACCAGCACCAGCAGCACCATTGCCGTCGCATACAGCCACCAGGCGTTCTCGCCCAGCAGGTGATAATCGGTCAGCGCCATCAGGAAGAACAGGGCCATCCCGATCAGCGCCCATACGATCTGTTTTTTGTAGAACGGGCTCATGGGAATGCCGTCTCCGCGCCAGGTGGCGCTGTAGATGAAAAGCACACCGAGCACCATCAGGGCGCCGACCGTGCAGAAGAGAGCCCAGTCCATGCGGCGGAGCATATGCCGAATCCGGGTCAGGTCGATCATCCGGCGCCCCCTTCCCCGGCGGCCGGCCGGAAAATTCCACCCAGCAGCCGGCTGACAAGCGGCGCGGCCGTCACGCCGCCGCTGTACGCCTCTTCCACGACAACCGCCACCGCATAGCGCGGATTTTCGTAGGGGGCGAAGGCGATCATCCATCCGTATTTCAGGCCGGACCCCTTCGGTCCGTATTCCGCGGTGCCGGTTTTGCCGGCCACTTCGATTCCGGGGACGCCGGCCTTCCGCCCGGTTCCGGTCGGGGCCATGACCACATCAAACATGCCCCCGCGCACGGTCCGAAGGGATTCGGAACTCCAGTGCAGATCATTGACCAGCCGGGGCTGAACGGGCCGATATTTCTCGTCCCCGTTCCGGCGTACGCCGCGCACGAGGTGCGGGGCATAGACAAAACCCCCGTTGGCCAGGGCGGAGGCCACCACGGCCATTTGCAGCGGGGAAACCAGCAGCGCGCCCTGGCCGATGGACATGTTGCAGGTGTCGCCGTCGCGCCAGCCGTCGCTGAACGTGCGTCGTTTCCATGAGTCATCCGGCACAAGCCCGGCGCGTTCATAGGACATTTCGACACCGGTTTTACGGCCGAGGCCGAGCGCATAGGCCATGTGCACGATGGGCTCATGACCGCACATCAGGCCCAGATCATAGAAATAGACATTGCAGGACTGCTCGATGGCTTTTCTGAGTTCAATTTCCCCGTGGCCCGGTTTGTGCCAGCAGTTGAACCGGGCTTTTCCCAGCATCATATATCCCGGGCAGTTGAACCGCTGTCCGGGACGGATTTTTCCGCTTTCCAGCGCGGCCATGGCCACCACCGGCTTGAAGATGCTTCCCGGCGGATAGTTGCCCGCCACCGCGCGGTTCACCATGGGCTTGGCGGGGTTTTCCCTGAGCCCGGCCCAGAGTTCATGCGAGATGGCCGGCACGAAATCGTTCGGATCAAAGGCCGGCGCGCTGGCCATGGCGAGAATTTCTCCGTTGCGCGGATCCATCACCACCATGGCCCCGTTGTGCCCCTCCAGCGCTTCTTCCGCCAGCTTCTGAATATGCAGGTCCAGCGTCAGCATCAGATCGGAACCGGCCTCCGGATCAAGCCCGCCGAGATCGGCGTGCTTGTAGCCGGCAACATCCACGCGGATCAGTTTGCCTCCGGCGCGGCCGCGCAGGACATCATCCATGCTCTGTTCTATGCCGGACTTGCCCTCCCATTCGGGGAGATAGTAGTGATAGGGCTCCTCCTCGCGGCCGGTCAGGCTTGCACGGCCGACGTAGCCCAGCACATGGCTTGCGGTTTGGCCATGAGGATAATGCCGAAGTCCCTCCCAGTAAATATCAGCGCCGGGGATGCCGGCCGCGAGTTCGGCCCAGCGCGCGAGGGTTTCTTCACTGAGATTCTTCCAGACAATGAAGGGCAGCGGCAGTCTTTTGCGGTAGTGGTTTGCGATGTCGTCCCTCGTTACATCGACCGGGAGCTGCAGCAGCTCGCCGAGGCGGCGAATGAGGGCCTCCGCCGCGTCCACCACGTTCACGCCGGGCTGCCGGAGCTCCTCGATGTAGACGGCGACGGCATAGGACGGCTCATTTTCGACCAGCGCAGCGCCGCTGCGGTCCACGATGGTTCCGCGCATGGCGGGCAGGCGGATTCGCCGCACGCTCTGGCGGTCCAGGTCCTGCACATAGTCATGGCCGTGCGCCACCTGGATTTTCCAGAGCATCACGCCGAGCAGCGCGCACAGCACCAGCATCAGCACAAGCAGGATCCGGATGCGGAAAGCGCCGGATTCTATTGCGGGCCGGACCGTCATGACTCCCTCGCCTCCAGCATGCCCAGCTTGACTTCCAGCGTTTCGGCCGCGCGGCACACCAGCGGAACAAAGATCACTCCGGTGACAACGGATCCCCACAGCTTGAGCATCAGTCCGGCCCAGGGGAGAATCAGAAGCCGGGCCTGAGTCAGCAGCAGATACAGCGCCAGCAGATTGGCCGGAGCGGCCGCCAGGCCCATCAGCATGTGCGTCAGCCAGTGGCGCGTGAAAACCTCCTCGCGCCAGCTGCTGATGATCCACGCCGTCAGAATGAAGCAGAAACTTGAAAATCCGAGGGGGATCATGCTCAGGGCATCCTGGAGAATGCCGGCCAGCAGGGCCGCATACAGCGCAGTGCGGCGGGGTTTCAGCAGACTGTAGTAGATCACCAGCCCGAGCAGCACCGGCAGGCGCACCTGGCCCATCGCGGGGCCCGTGGGGACAACCGCCTGCAGCACCGACCCGAAGACCAGCAGGAAGACCATGGCCACCGCGCTCACCGGTAGCCTCCCTGCTCCTGCAGGCGCTCCCGCATGAATTCGTCCACCGGATCGCCGCGCGACTCCACAAAGACATAAGTGATCATGCCGAGGTCCGCCTTCGGCTCGATTTCGGCATACTGATAGAGCCCGTGGCTGTCCTGATAGACCTTCTCCACATAGCCGATCAGAATGCCCTGAGGATAGACGCCGCCAAGGCCGGAGGTGAGCACCTCGTCGCCGGGCAGCACATTGATATTCTTGTTGATGAATTCCATGCGGCAGACGGCGCGGCCGCGCGGAGACACGCCGCGGCCCGTGACAATTCCAAAGGCCCCCGTCCGGGATATGCGCGCGGAAACCTTGCATGCGGGATCGGAAATCAGAAGCACATCCGCCGTGTGAAGAGAAACGTCAATCGTCTTGCCCACCAGCCCCTCGGCGCTGATCACGGCGCGGTTCTCCCCCACATTTTCGCTGACGCCCTTGCCCAGCCGAATGGTCTGCCACCAGCCGCTGACATCGCGGCCGATCACCTCGCAGGGGATATAATCGCTGATGTTGCGCTGGGCGAAGCCGAGCTGGCGGCGGAGGTCGGCGTTTTCGGCCGCGAGGCTCCGCAGCAGGCGTGTTTCGTTCTGCAGGCGCACCATTTCGGCGGACAGCTCCTGGTTTTCGCGCACAATGCCGCCCAGTCCGCGCAGCGCAATGAGTGCCTCGCTGATGCGGAAACCGATCCCGGAAAACACCTGCTGCAGGGGACTGATCCCCTCGCGCACGGAAGACTCCACCTTGCGCGAAACCGGCGTTGGGAGATTCAGCATGACCAGCAGAATACTGGCCAGCATCAGCAATAAAATAAACTTCCTGTCCCGCAAAATCCAAACTCCGTCTGTGCGGAGGGAACCGGCGTGCGCCGGACGGGGTGCCAGTCAGATACGGCGGGCGTCAGGACTTCTCGTGTCCCGACATTTTGCGAAGGAAATTGAGCTCGTGCAGAACCACGCCGGTGCCTTCGGCCACGGCGCACAGCGGATCATCCGCCACATGCACGGGAAGGCCCGTCTGTTCCGCAATGAGCTTGTCGATTCCGTTCAGCAGCGCGCCGCCGCCGGCCAGAATCAGTCCGCGATCCACCAGGTCCGCCGAGAGTTCGGGCGGACAGCGCTCCAGCGTGATCCGGATGGATTCCACAATGGTGGCCACCGGCTCATGCAGGGCCTCCCGGATTTCCTCCGAGGTCACCGTCAGGGTTTTGGGCAGGCCTGCAACCAGGTCGCGGCCCTTGACTTCCATGGTGGTTTCTTCCTTCATCGGATAGGCCGATCCAATGGAAATCTTTATTTCCTCGGCCGTCCGTTCGCCAATCATCAAATTATACACCCGCTTCATGTGCTGGACGATGGACTCGTCCATTTGGTCTCCGCCCACCCGCACGCTTCGGCTGAAGACAATGCCCGCGAGGGAGATCAAAGCCACTTCCGTCGTGCCGCCGCCGATATCAACGATCATATTGCCCGCCGGTTCCTGAACCGGAAGACCGACCCCGATTGCCGCGGCCATGGGTTCCTCAATCAGGTACACCTCGCGGGCCCCGGCATGGGCGGCGGAATCCTTCACCGCACGCTTTTCCACCTCCGTAATACCACTTGGAACGGCCACGATCACACGCGGCCTGACCAGTTTGCCGCGGTTATGCACTTTCCGTATGAAGTACCGCAGCATGGCCTCCGTAATTTCAAAATCTGCAATCACACCCGCTTTCATCGGGCGGATTGCGACAATACTGCCGGGTGTCCGGCCCAGCATCCTCTTGGCTTCCTCTCCAACGGCAAGCACCCGGTTGGTGCCGGACTGAATGGCCACCACCGAGGGTTCGCGCAGAACAATACCGCGATCGCGCACATAGACCAGTGTGTTGGCCGTGCCCAGATCAATGCCAATATCGTTTGAGAATAAGCCAAAGAGTTGACTTAACATAAAAACCGTTCCTTAAAAAAATTCCGCTTTTCGCTGAAAAATCGGGTGTACTTTGCGACATGCCCCCTTCCCCGTCAAGCATAAAGCCAAGCCATTTAACATGAAACGTTGAACCGTCCGCGCCGGGCGACGGACCGGCCGCGCATTTCCCGCCCGCGCCGGCTTAGCCTCCAGCCTTTATCTATATAGTACTATTTTAGTACTATTTATCCCGGCCGCTGTTTGGCCCCGTTTTTTCCCCGTTTTTCGAAATTTTCGCTTTTTTTGCGATTTTGCAGTTTTTTCGGCCGTTTGAGCCATTTTTTGGTGTTTTTGAGCGTTTTTTGGCAGTTTTTGGCTGTTTTTTCGTGTTTTTTGGCCATTTTTGGCCGTTTTTATCCGTTTTTCACGGTTTTTGAGGCTTTCCTCACATGCCGGCAAAAACGCCGCGATCACTTTACAGAGGGCAGCAGTCCTTCGTCCGGTTCCGATTTGAACGCCGTCAGCGCGGCGGCCACTTCCGGCCATGGCACCTGCCGGCGAATGGCGGCCGATTTGCCCGCGAGGGACGAAGCCCCCTCGGCGGCACGCGCAGCGGCCTGAACCAGCTCCGGACGGACACCGGATGCGCGGATGAGCCACAAGAGCATTTTGGGCTCAACGATGTGGTTGTAGACCCAGCGGGCGTCGCGCCCCGGCGCGGTTTTGCGAAGATAGGTGCCGGTGTTCTCTTTTGCCTCCAGCCAGCCCAGCCAGTGATCTTTTTGAGTCTGGTATTTGTTGTATCCGGGCCGGCGGCCCTCAACCGGTTCGTCCGGGGGAAGGCGCCGCACCGCCTCAATGAACCATTCAATGCTTCCCTGCTCAGCCGGAACGCTTCCGTCCGCCAGCGCGCAGGACAGCCCAATGAAAAGAGAGATCATCGGGATGCGCCAGTCCATCCGCCGTCCGGCCGCCGCGCGCATCAGTAGACAATCGGAGCAAAGACCTGACAGCCCGCGAGCCTGTCGCGGCCTTTCAGGAAAGCCAGTTCAATGAGGAAGGCGATCTCGACAATGTCGCCGCCCAGTTTTTTCACCATCGAGGCCGTGGCTTCCGCCGTTCCGCCGGTGGCCAGAAGATCATCAATGATCAGCACGCGCTCGCCTTTGCGGATGGCATCGGTATGGATTTCGAGCGTGGCCGTGCCGTATTCCAGCGCATAGGATGCTTCGATGGTCTCTGCGGGGAGCTTGCCCTTCTTGCGCACGGGCACCAGTCCCGCGCCCAGTTCGCAGGCCAGGGCCGAACCGAAAATGAACCCGCGCGATTCCACGGCCGCGATTTTATCAATGCCGCGGTCTTTATACCGGGCCGCAAATTCCTTCACCACGGTCCTGAACAGTTCGGGATCGTTCAGCACCGGCGTGATGTCCTTGAAGATGATTCCCTTTTCGGGGAAATCGGGAACATCGCGAATGGCTTTTTTCACCGCATCCAGACTCATGCTTCCGCCTCCGCATCCTCGTCGGGACTGCCATCCATCATGTTTCGAAGCTTCTTCACCGCGCTGTTCTGAATCTGGCGCACCCTTTCACGCGTGATATTGAAGCGCTCGCCCACCTGCTCGAGCGTCTCCGCCTCCACGCCGCCCAGTCCGTAGCGGTATTTCAGAATGTCCCGCTCGCGGGCATCCAGATGCTCAAGGCACGCCTCCATTTCAGTCTGGAGCTGCTTGTCGTTGAGTTCCTCGTAGGGCGTCTGCACGCGGTCGTCACTGACCAGCTGGCTGATGGAGCCGCCGTCATCGCTCAGGGGCGCATCCAGGGAGGCGGGCCGCAGGGCGACCGTCTTCCAGGTTTCGACATCGGCCGCCGACACATCCAGCCGGGCCGCGAGCTCCTCATTCGTCGGGGCGCGGTTGAGATGCTCGGTGAGCTCGTGCTCCGCCCGGCGCAGGCGCGCGATTTTATCCACCATGTGCGCCGGCAGGCGGATGGTTTTGCTCTGATTGGCCAGCGCCCGCTTGATGGCCTGCTTGATCCACCACGCGGCATAGGTGCTCAGCTTGCCGCCCTTTTTGGGGTCAAAACGCTCGACGGCCTTCATCAGGCCGATGTTGCCTTCGGAAATCAGGTCCAGCAGCGGAAGGCCGTAGGAGGCATAGTCGCGGGCAATCTTGACCACCAGCCGCAGGTTGGCTCGGATCATCAGGTCGCGGGCAGCCGCATCCTTCTTCTTGATGCGTTTGGCCAGCTTGACCTCCTCCTCCCTGCTGAGCAGAGGAGTGGTGCCGATTTCGCGCATGTATATCGTCACTGTATGATCAATGTCCGGCATAACTCAAATCCCAGAACCTCACTGCTGTTTTGAGGATGCATCTTGTCAAAGTGCCCCGCCGAAATCAAGTGAAGCTTTGCCCGGCCGACCGGTTCCGGAAAAAAAGCGGGCGGGAACTGCTTCCCGCCCGCCGTTTCAGCCTGTCGCGATCAGCCCTTGATCGAGGCCTGCGCCGCAGCGAGGCGCGCGATCGGCACACGATAGGGCGAGCAGCTCACGTAGTTCAGCCCCGCCTTGTGGCAGAACTTCACGCTGGCCGGATCCCCGCCGTGCTCGCCGCAGATTCCGCACTTCAGTCCGGGACGCGAATCGCGGCCCTTCTTGACGGCCATCTGCACGAGCTGCCCGACTCCCGTTTCATCAATGTGCTGGAACGGATCGCTGGGAAGAATCTTCTCCTTCAGGTAGTCCGGCAGAAACACGCCGATGTCGTCGCGGCTGAAGCCGAAGGTCATCTGCGTCAGGTCATTGGTCCCGAAGCTGAAGAACTCGGCGCTCTCGGCCACTTCATCCGCCGTCAGCGCGGCGCGCGGAATCTCAATCATCGTTCCCACCAGATACTTCACTTTGGACTTGCGGTCCCTGATGATCGCATCGGCCGTCTCGCGGATAATCTTCTCAAGGAAGAGGAATTCCGCTTTTGTTCCGATCAGCGGAACCATGATTTCCGGAAGAACCTTGATCCTGTTCTTTTTCTCCACATTGCAGGCGGCCTCGATGATGGCGCGGGCCTGCATGACGCAGAGTTCCGGATAGGTGATGGACAGGCGGCATCCGCGATGACCCAGCATCGGATTCATCTCGTGCAGCTGCTTCACGCGGTTCGCAACCGCCTCCACCGGCACCTTCAGGCGGCGGGCCATTTCCTTCTGGCCGGGGCCGTCCTGCGGGATGAACTCATGCAGGGGCGGATCAAGCAGGCGAATGGTCACCGGAAGATCCTTCATGGCCTTGAAGATGCCCTCGAAGTCGGCCCGCTGATACGGGAGCAGCTTGGAGATGGCTTTTTCGCGGCCTTTCCGGTCTTCCGCCAGAACAAACTCGCGAACCGCCCAGATGCGCTCGCCCTCAAAGAACATGTGCTCGGTGCGGCAGAGGCCGATGCCTTCGGCGCCGAACGAGCGCGCCGCGGCCGCGTCCTTCGGACTGTCGGCATTGGTGCGCACCTTCAGCGTCCGGTACTCATTCGCCCAGTCGGAGACCTGCTTGTACATCTTGTAGATCGGATGCTTCGTGGATTCCTTGTGTCCTTGCACCACTGCGGAAACCACGGGGCTGGACTGCGTCGGAATCTTGTGCTGGTAGATCTTGCCGGTCGAGCCGTTCAAACTGATCCAGTCGCCCTGCTTCAGCACCAGCTTGCCGACCGTGACGGTCTTTTTCTTGTAGTCAATCCCCAGCGAGGAGGCGCCGCAGATGCAGCACTTGCCCCAGCCGCGCGCAACCACCGCCGCGTGCGAGGTCATGCCGCCCGTGGAGGTCAGCACGCCCTGCGCCGCCCACATGCCGCCAACATCCTCGGGGCTGGTCTCGTGGCGGACCAGAATCAGCTTCTCGTGCGGATTCTTCTTCAGCATAGATTCGGCCGTGTGGGCCTCGAACACAATTTGTCCGACCGCGGCGCCCGGGCCCGCCGGCAGTCCCGATGCGATCACGTGCGCCTTGCCCTCGGCCGCGATATCGAAGATCGGGAACAGGAGCTGCTCAAGGTCATTGCCCTGCAGCGTCATCAGCGCCTCTTTCGGGGACAGGAGCTTCGGCAGCGTCTTGCCCGTGAAGACATCCCTGCCGGTGGCCATCTCAACCGCCCAGCGCACGCCCGCGAGGCCGGTGCGCTTGGCGTTGCGCGTCTGCAGCATCCAGAGGTTGCCGCGCTCGACCGTGAATTCCACATCCTGCGGATATTTGTAGTGGGCTTCCAGCTTCGCCATGATTTCGTGGAGCTGCTTATAGGCCTTGGGCCATATGCTCCCGCCCTCTTTCGGCATATCGTCCAGGTTCTTCGGCGTGCGGATGCCCGCCACGACGTCTTCGCCCTGCGCGTTGATCAGGTATTCGCCCATCGGCTTTGCCGCGCCGGAGCCGCCGTCGCGCGTGAACGCCACGCCCGTGCCGGAATCGTCGCCCATGTTGCCGAACACCATCGAGCAGATGTTGACGGCGGTGCCGAGCAGCCCGGTGATCTTGTTGATTGTGCGGTATTTCTCGGCACGCTCCGAATTCCACGAGCCGAACACGGCATTGATCGCGCATTCCAGCTGCACCATCGGATCCTGCGGGAACGGCTTCTTCACCTTCTTCTGATAGACCTTCTTATAGGCGTCCACAAGCTCCTTGAGCTGGTCGGCGGTGAGATCGGTGTCCTGCTTCGCCTTGTATTTCTTCTTGATGCGCTCCATCTCGACTTCGAAATCGTGATGCGTCAGCCCGGAGGACGGACCCATCACCACATCGCCGAACATGTCCACAAAGCGGCGATAGCAGTCCCACGCGGTGCGGGCATTGCCGGTCTGCTGAATGAACCCGAGAACGGACTTGTCGTTCAGGCCCAGATTGAGAACCGTGTCCATCATGCCGGGCATGGAGACCGCGGCGCCGGAACGGACGGAAACCAGGAGCGGGTTGCGGGCATCGCCAAGCTTCTTGCCCATCTTCTTCTCGAGCTTGCCGAGCTGGGCCCGGATCTCCTCCTTGAGCCCGGGCGGATATTTGTTGCCGTGCTTGGAATAATAGGCGCAGGCTTCGGTCGTGATCGTGAAGCCGGGGGGCACCGGGAGATTCGCGTTCGCCATTTCAGCAAGGTTGGCGCCCTTGCCGCCGAGGATGGCTTTCATTGAACTGTTGCCTTCGGTGTTCTTTTTCCCGAAGCCGTAGAAATACACATACTTCTTCTTCATCTCTGCACTCATGCTAGACAACTCCTATGTCTGTTTATCAGGGTTCAAACGCTTGAATCACGTCACTCTTAAACCGCGCGCATGCTAACAGACCCCATCCCAGAGTCAAGCGCCAACCGAAAAACAGCCCATCCATGCGCCCGGAATACGAAGGACAACCCGGCGGGGCCGCTGCGCCGCCGGGGTTGCGGAAGCACTTTTTTATTTTCAGTGAAAGATTCTCTGTTTTTTCGCGGCAGGTGATTGTAGATTCGCTTCTGAATTTGATTGAAAGGAGAGGAATACATGGAACGCATGTTTGGAACCGATGGTGTGCGAGGCGTCGCAAATGTTCACCCCATGACCGCCGAGATGGCCCTGCAGATCGGCCGCGCAACCGCCTATGTCTGCAAGAAGCACAAGGGCCGCCGGCACACGATTGTGATCGGCAAGGACACGCGCATCAGCTGCTATATGCTGGAATCCGCCCTCACGGCCGGCATCTGCTCGATGGGCGTGGATGTCCTGCTGGTCGGCCCCATGAGCACGCCCGGCATCGCCTTCATTACCCGCAGCATGCGCGCCGACGCGGGCCTGGTGATTTCCGCCTCCCACAACCCCTACCAGGACAACGGCATCAAGATTTTCTCGCGCGACGGCTTCAAGCTGCCCGACGCAGAGGAGGACGAGATCGAACGCCTGATCACCACCGACCACATCAAGGATATCCGCCCTACCGCCGGAGAGATCGGCAAGGCCAAGCGCATTGACGACGCCATGGGGCGCTACATTGTGTTCTGCAAGAACACATTTCCCGAAAGCATGACGCTGGAGGGAATGAAGATTGCCATGGACTGCGCCAACGGCGCCACCTACAAGGCCGCGCCCACCATCTTTTCCGAACTCGGCGCGGAGGTGACCGCCATCCACTGCGAGCCGAACGGTCTCAACATCAATGACCGCTGCGGATCGCAGCACACACAGGACCTGAGCGCCAGGGTGCGCGAGATCAAGGCCGATATCGGCATCGCGTTCGACGGCGACGGGGACCGCTTCATCGCCGTGGACGAAACCGGGGAGGAGATCACCGGCGACCACATCATGGCCATCTGCGGGAAGATGTACAAGGAACTGGGCCTGCTCAAAAACAACCTTCTGATTTCTACGGTGATGAGCAATTTCGGATTCTTCATCGCCTTGAAGGAACTGGGCATTGAATCGGGCGCGAGCAAGGTGGGCGACCGCTATGTGCTGGAAATGATGCAGAAAAAAGGCGCCGTGCTCGGCGGCGAGGCCTCGGGTCACCTGATTTTCCTGAATCACCACACCACCGGCGACGGAATTATTTCCGCGCTCCAGCTCCTCTCGGCCATGCGGCACTACAGCCAGCCTCTGTCCAAACTGGCAAAAATCATGAAAATGGCCCCGCAGAAAATGATCAACGTGGAAGTCAAATCCAAGCCGCCGATCGAGAAGATTCCCGAAATTCAGGAAGGAATCAAAAAAGCTGAAGCGGAACTCAAGGACAAGGGGCGCGTGCTCATCCGCTATTCCGGCACACAGTCCATGTGCCGTGTGATGGTCGAGGGCCCCACGCAGGAAATGACCGACCGGCTGACCGCCATGCTCGTGGATGTCGTCAAAAAGAGCATTGGCTGAACCGCGGAGGGAATTCATCATGCCTTTTCAGGTTATTGTCACCCGCGACTTCGATCACATGAGCGAAGTCGCCGCCGGCCTTGTTGCAGAAGACATTCGCCAGGTTGTTGCAAGGAAATCATCTTATGCGCTGGGACTGGCCACCGGCAGTTCGCCAACCGGCCTCTACAAGCATCTGGCAAAGGCCGCCAACGCCGGCGCGTTCGACGCCTCTGCAGTCACCAGCTTCAATCTCGATGAATATGTCGGGCTGCCCGGCGAAAACGCCCAGCAGCGCGCCCTTCACAAGGAGAGTTACAGCTGCTTCATGATTCAGGAGCTTTTCGGCCTGCTGCAGAAAAAGTTCCGGGAAACAAATGTGCCCTGGGGCACGCTGATTGACCAGGACCGCTTCGCGGCTGAAATGAAAGCCCATCCCTCCGACTGGTCTCTGCAGGGAGCCGACAAGGGCAAGGCCGTGAAGATTGGCACGGATGCAAAATCCGAATATCTGCGCTGGATTCAGAAGGAAATTCTGGATGCCTATGCGGCCAAAATCAAAAAGCAGGGCGGCATTGATCTTCACATCGTCGGCGTCGGAGGCCGCGGCCACGTCGGGTTTCACGAGGCCGGCATTCCCTTTGAAAACAATCCGATGCTGCTCGTCAAGCTGGATGACAACACCATCGCCAATGCGGTAACCGACGGCCATTTTGCCACCCGGGAGGAGAGTCCTCTTTATGCGGTATCCATGGGTGCTTTGCTGATCTACAGGGCGCGCACCGTGCTGCTGCTTGCCAACGGAAAGCGCAAGACGGACGCCGTGGCCGACGCGCTGCTGATGGAGCCGGACTGCTCCGTGCCCATTTCGTACGGCCACACCCTGTCGGAAAACGGCGGGCGGATGATCTTTGTGCTGGACCGCGAGGCAGCGGCCGGGATTCTGGATCACGCCGATGAACTCCGGAAACGCGGCATTGGACTGGAAGATATCAGCTCACAAAAAGCCTCTGTGCGCGTGGCCGACCTGAAATTCTCCAGAAATCCCGAAACCGGCCTGATGGGCTGATCAGTATATTTCGTCGCCCTCTTCGCGTGTGTAGAAGAGATTGTAGTACGCGCTGCCGAAACAGTCCGGGCCGGCACGGAGGAGCGCAGATTCCGCTTCCAGACGGTTGCTGGAAGCCTGCTGTTCAAGATGATTTATCTTTTCAGATACGCCAAGCTCCCGCATTAAATTTTTGACCGACTCAAACACCGCCGTGCTCCCGTAGAGCATCTGCCCCTCATCCAGAATCTTTCCCGCGATCATGTTTTCGAAGGTGTCAAAGGCGAGCTGCTCGCGGACTTTGGAAAGATTTTTAACGATGTAGTCTATTTCCTCCTGATAGTCCGGATGCATCAGCAGGAAATGCTTGCGCTCATAGATGGCATCGTCCAGCGCTTTCAGGAACTCCTGAGGGACCGTGTCCTCCGCAACGGCGATGATGTCCAGGTCCGATCCCCGCACCATTCTTCCGGTGCTGGTTTCGGGACGGGGAACCGCGTGCGCCATGTCATAAGTGATGTCTCCGGCAATGATGAAACAAACCCGTTCATTCAATACATCCCACCGGGGAAGTGACTGGACGATTGACACCACCGTCTCCCTCGCAAAGTTGAACTTGGTCCGGCTGATGCGGCGGATTTCCTGTCTCAGCATCTGCGCCCGCGTCCTGATGACTTCGGCCTGATCCTCCAGACCGAGAACAGTGTAGGTCAGGAATTCCCTGCGAATGGACGGAGAAAGCCGGGCATAGCCCGCCACTTCGCGGTCCAGCCGGAGATACCTCCGCCCCGCCAGCTCAAAGCGCACACCGGGCGTCCGCCGGACAAGCTGCCAGAGCGGCAGCGCCTCCATCTGCGTGCGCTCCAGCAGCTGCGCGCCGGTTTGCGGTCCGCACTCCCTGAATATGTTCACAACATCCTGCGGCGTCATAACAACGGTCCCCGCATATTTTTCTATGAAATGGATTTCACTTCCTGATAGTCTGCGGACATTGAAGCAATAATCCGGAACATAAATGAAGCCAAATCATAAACGCGCAGGGAAAATTTCAAGACCCATCCGCAAGCCCTGGCAGGGAGCCCGGAGTCCCGTTGAAGATTTGGTCGAGGCTGTGATGAACACCGACATGGATTCTTCGCGCGTTTCGCCGGGGATGCGAATGCTTGCGAACAAGGCCCTGCAGTTCAGCAGTCCCAAAACCCGGGTGGTCATTCTGGGGGGAGGGACGGGCCTCTCAACCGTGGTCGGAGGGAACGCCCAGCGCGCAGACTGGGCGCGAATGCCGTTTGTGGGACTGAAAGAGGAATTCCCCAACCTCAAGGTGGTGGTCTGCACAACGGATGACGGCGGCTCCACCGGACGCCTGCTGAAAATCCTGCCGATGATCGGCATTGGCGACCTGCGGAAATCCTGCGTTTCGCTGATCCGCTCCGAGAATCTGCAGAGCACCTACCGCATCAGCCGCGAAGAATCCCTCAATCTGGTACAGTCCATTCAGCGGATATTCAACTATCGCTTTCCCGAGAAAGCCGCTGATGCGCGGCGGCTGGCTGATCCCCTGCTGGTTCTTCCGGTCAGGCAGCGGGAAGCCGTACCCGGGAAACTGGCCGCAGCGCTGAGATCACTTGGCGCCCGGGCACCGGTCAAACCCGCCAGTCACTGCCTGGGAAATCTCCTGATGACTTCCGCCGTATTTCAGGCGGCAAAAGGCCGCACGGACCGGCCGCCTGGAATGCCTGAAATACAAAAGGGGCTGGATGCCGTCGCACGGCTGATCGGCGTGACGCCGGGAAGCCTGCTTCCCGCCACATCCACACCGGGCCAGCTTAAGTTCCGTTATGCAAACGGGGTTGAAGTGCTCGGACAGAGCAAATCGGCCTCCGCCCGAAGGAATTTTCCCGTCGAACGCCTCACGGCAGTGTTCAGCGGTTCACCCGTTGTGAGCAAAGAGGTGCTTCAGTCCATCCGGGAAGCAGACATGATTGTCATCGCGCCCGGCAGTGTATACACCAGCATCATCCCCGTTCTGCAGATCGCGCAGATCGCGGAAACCATCCGGGCCAACCGAAAGGCGCTGAAAATCCTCGGCGCCAATTTCTGGATACAGGAAGGCGAAACGGATATTTCCAGCCGCACGGGGAAGCAGGAGTTTTGCGTTTCCGAACTGATTGAGGCCTATGATCACAATGTGCCGGGCGGAACCCGGGACCTGTTCCAGCTTGTGCTGAGCGCCAATCTGGAACTCATGCCCGGCAACATCCTCCGCAATTATGCCCTCGAAGGAAAACGCCCGATCCATCTGGATCGCGCGCGCGTGACGGCCATGGGTTTCCAGCCGGTCGAGGCCACTCTGTTTTCGCCCGACCAGCTGAAGCAGGCGCATGTCATTCATCATGACGCCGGAAAGTTCGCGCTGGCCCTGCGGACCATCCTTTTCGCCCGGAAGACCCTCCACTGGAGTGACACGGAAAAAGGAAGCTCCAAGTCGCCGGGGGCCGCTCCGAACCGGAGAAAATCGCCGCACAGCCCCCTGCCCTGCCGTTATATGTCAGAGATTGAGCGGACTTTGAGCAGCAGGATGTTTCGCCCCGCATCCCTGAAGAAGGTGCTTCTGGATCTGGCGTGGGACAACCGCGACATTCTTCCGGAACACCTGAAATATTTCCGGGCCGCAAAGGTCATCTCCCGGAAGGCGTGGCACCGCAGCACCGACTGGGATAATGTTCTCGGCTTCTATGATCCCGAAGACCAGTGCCTCAAGGTGCATGAGGAGCTGCTCGCCAAACCCGCCCGCCTTCGCGAGGACCTGCTGATTGCCCTCGGGGAATCGCTGCTCGGGAAGTATATTGCAGGCCGCAGCATGCGCGAAGGCCGGGCCGGCCTGTATCCCGGGGCAAGGCTGTATGAAATCCGTCTCCGGCCCGTAAACCAGCGGCATTCGTACCTGAACGACGAACAGCTGCGGACCTATCTGAATCTGGCCCGCATGACCCCCGATCCGCGCGATCCCCTCTGCTGGCATTTGTATCTGAACAGCACCGAAGGATTCCTTCCGCCGGGGCTGCTGTTCGGCCTGATGTACGCATGGTATCTAGACAACGCCTGCGGCAGAATCATGGAATATGAAATGTCCCTCCTGCGATGGCCCCCGCGCGCCCTGCTCCCGCACCAGGCCAAGGAGCGCGCGCGAAAACAGGCGCTGGTGAACTTCTTCCGCAGTGAAATCTTCCGCCATCACGAAAAGTAACGGCACTTTTCCCGTGTTTCAAACCTTGTTCCGAAGGCGAAGGACGCTAGAATGGCTGCGGTCATTTGAAAGGAGAGAAAGATGCAGGCTTCATCCATCTTCAGACAGGGCGTGCTGGGAATCCAAATGCTTTTTGTCGCCTTCGGAGCCCTCGTGCTCGTGCCGCTGCTGACAGGACTTGATCCATCCATCGCCCTCTTGACGGCAGGCGCCGGCACACTTCTTTTTCACGCTCTCACCGGCGGACAAATCCCCATTTTTCTTGCAAGCTCCTTCGCGTTCATTGCGCCGATCCAGTTCGCCGTCAGGGAATGGGGCACGGGTGCCGCGCTGGGCGGACTGTTCTGCGCCGGCCTGGTGTATTTGCTGTTCAGCCTGATCGTGCGGCTGGGGGGCAAGGACATGATCAACCGCTATCTTCCGCCCATTGTCACCGGTCCGGTGATTATGGTCATCGGCCTCAAGCTCGCGCCGGTGGCCGTCTGCATGGCGCGCAGCCTGGACGGTTCGGGAACGTTCAGCCGCAAGGCCATCCTCATCGCCGCCTGCTCCCTGCTCACGGCCGTTTCCACCGTGATGTACGGGAAGAAACTCCTCAGCCTGATCCCCGTGCTGTGCGGCATCATTGTCGGCTATATCATCTCGCTGCTGCTGGGCGTGGTGGATTTCACCCCCGTTCGGGAGGCGGTCTGGTTCGCGGCGCCATGGGCGGAGGCTCTGAAAAACGGAACCTATGCCCTGCCCCGGTTTGAGATTCCCGCCATAACCTACATGCTGCCCGTCGCGCTGGCGCCCGCCATTGAGCATGTCGGCGATATTCTGGCCATTTCCTCGGTCACCGGGAAAAACTATCTGCAGCAGCCTGGACTGCACCGAACCCTTCTCGGCGACGGGCTGGCGACCTCGCTGGCGGCACTGCTGGGCGGCCCTCCCAACACCACCTATTCCGAAGTGACCGGCGCTGTGGCCCTCACCAAATCCTTTGACCCGCTTCTGATGCGAATTGCCGCAGTCACGGCCATCATTCTCGCCTTCGCCGGCAAGCTGGGCGCGGTGCTGCGCACGATCCCCTCTCCCGTAATGGGCGGCATCATGCTGCTGCTCTTCGGCATGATTGCCGCGATTGGCATCAACGCACTCGTGCGGGCGCGGGTGGACATGTCGCGCTCGCGCAATCTGGTGATTGCCTCCGTGATTCTTACGACCGGCATCGGCGACCTGACCGTCACCTGCGGACGGTTCTGCCTGGGCGGCATTGGACTCGCCGGCCTCGTCGGGGTGCTCTTGAACATCATTCTGCCCGGCACCGGCGACGCGCATGCTGAACATGCGGAGCCGGCACCATGAGGAAGTCCGGAAATCCGGATGAATGGAAAATTCAGCCGCTCGCGGAAGCCGCGCTGCCGGTCTATTCCGCTGACCCCGCGGCGAAGATATCGCTGTGCAGCCCCTCCATCGAAATAATGCCGGGCGGAAGAATCATCGCGGCCTTCAGCCAGACCGGCCCGGGCCTTCGGGATCTTCCCGGGAAAAAAGCGCGGCATCCGCGCACCGGCCACTGGATGCAGGGGCGCATCCTGGTGTCCAACGACTTCGGGAAGACCTGGCAGGATACCCATCTGTTCCCCTTTTGCGGAGGACGCCTTTTCCGCGACGGACACATTCTTTATCTCATCGGCGAGAGCGGAAATCTCCAGATCATCAAGTCTGCCGACGGCGGCCTGACGTGGAGCGATCCATCGTCCCTCACCGCCCATTCCGATGCGGAGGGGGATTTTGCGGAACCGCCCGCGAATATATTTGTCGATGAGCGCCACATCGCCATGGTGTGGATGAGGCACACGAGTCCCGGTGTCAAAGGAACCGCTCCGCAGGCCGCAGTATTCATGCGGGCGGCCCGCGGAGCCAACCTGATGAGCCCGCGGCAGTGGACTTTCGGTGAATCCCCGGCCGGTCAGGAAAGATTCGCGGGGCATGATGCGCACGTCGTGCGCGTGACCGATCCCCATCACAGCCTGAACAGCACGGAAACAGGAACCTGTCATATCATCCTCCGGCCCTCGCAGGGTCATCAGGGAAGCGTCATGGCAGTAAAAGTGTCCTCACAGGAGGACGGAAGCCTGAAAATGGAGGCCGGGGCCGCTCTTCCCCTGCCGGGATGTCACTCCCGCTTTCAAATCCTGTTCGATCCCGACACAAAACTTTACTGGCTGATCAGCGCGCAGGCGCGAACCAGCTTTAAAACACGCCGGACGGAGGAACCCCTGCTTCTCCAGCTTCATTTCTCATCCGGTCTTTCCGACTGGGTCTTTGCCGGACTCCTGCAAACCGCGGAAACTGCGCTGCAGGAGGTCTGCGGCGCAATACACGGCAGCACGCTCTATCTTGCAGGAACCTCCGGAGGCAAAGGTCCTCATCGGAGTTCCGTCGGGCTTGCCGCTGTGAAATATTTCCGGGAACTGGTCTATCCATGAGCGAACCGGCGCAGTATCTGGACAGTCATATGCATCTCGACATTGTGCATCACTGTCATCCAGATCGCATCCAATGGCTGAAAGACAACGGCTGCGCGGTTGTCTCGTGGGCGTTCTCGCCCCGCGAAGGAGAAACGGCGGAACTTGCGCGCTATTTGAAGTTTCAGGCGGAGACAATCCAGTCCATTAACGAACAAGGCCTGCCCTGCCGCTTTCTCGCGGGGATTCATCCGCGCAACATCCCCGGCGACATGGATCCGGCCCAGTGTACCGAATTTCTCAGGCCGTTTCTCGCACACCCTCTCTGCCTGGGCATCGGAGAAATCGGACTCGAAACCGGAGAGGCCCGGGAAATCGAGTTTTTCACTGCGCAGCTGGCTGCCGCGCGCGACGCCGGGAAAAACTGCCGGACGGGGGTACACACTCCCCGAAAAAACAAACCGGAAATCACAAGCACTGTTCTGGATGTGCTGGACTGTTTCCACGAACTGCACGGGCGGCTGGTGGTGGATCACTGCACGCCGGAGACTATCGAAAGCGTTCTTGATCACGGCTGGATGGCGGGGATCACCCTGAGCCCGGTTAAATCGTCGCTTGCGGATCTGCAGGCCATTTTCAAGGTCCGGCCGGACTGCGCCGCCCGCATCATGTGCAACACCGATTCAGGAATGGATTTTTACGAAGACCTCCTCATCTCAAACGACTGCTTCAAGGGCAGTCTCGAAACCCGGCGGGCGCTCTTCGGCGGCAACGCAGCCGATTTCTTCAACTGGCGGCCGGGGCCGTGCTTGAATGCCGCCTCTGAGGCATGATATAAGCCGTATCCATGGAGAAAGAATTGTCATCCGACAATACCGGCCCGATATACGAGGCCCTGATGCGAATCAGCCTTGCGCTGAATTCGCAGCTTGATTTAAGCGACGTACTGAACCAGGTAATCTACTACACGCGGCTTTTGACGGGCGCGCACAACGCAAGCATTGTGCTCTGGAACGCGAAGAAGAAGATGTTCGAGCGCGGCGCATCCACCACGGAGGTTGGTGATACCGTTGCCGTCCGCGTGCGCCGGACAAGCGGCGCGACCCGCTGGATTATTGATCACGCCAAACCCTTCGTGGTTCCGGACACCGCGCACGATCCGTTTATTGCGAACCGAATGCTCCCGGAAAACAGCATTCGCGCCTATGCGGGGGTGCCGATTACACGCGAGAGCGAGGTTTTAGGCGTTCTGTATGCGCTTTCCTATCAGAACCGGCAGTTCGATCTGGATGAACTGAAATGGATGCAGGAACTGGCGGGGCTGGCGGCCATCGCCATCAGCAATGCGCGCATGCTGAAATCTCTTCAGGAACTGAGCGCGTTCAAGGACGCCATGCGGCGCATGGCTGCGCATGATCTTCGGCAGCCGCTGTCAATCGCCACGCTCTATCTGGAAATGGCCATGATCGAACGAGGCACGCTTTCTGACGAGCAGTTCAGCAGCCTTCAAACCGCGGCTGAGGCGCTCAATCGAATGGAAACGATGATCAAGGATCTTCTCGACTACGAGCGGCTCACGGCCGAGGGGGACGTCGTCCGGCAGCCTGTGAACCTGAACGATATTGTTGTGCAGGCCGTCTCCAATTTCGCGGCGCACGCCGCGCAAAAATCACAGCAGTTGAAGACTGAAACGGCCCCGCGGGCCCCGATCGTGAACGGAGACCCGGTGCTGCTGCTCGAAGCCGTCGGGAACCTGATCGCAAACGCAGTCAAATACACTCAGAACGGAGGCCGCATCCTTGTGTCCCTCTCCTCTGACGAGGAATCCGAAACACTGTCCGTGCGCGATAATGGTCCCGGGATCAGTCCGTCTGACATGCAGAATCTCTTTCAGCCTTTCCGGCGAAGAAAAGAGAAAGGGAAGGACCACGGAACGGGGCTGGGTTTGAGCCTGGTAAAAGTCATCACCGAACAGCATGGCGGGGAGGTGTCCGCGGAAAGCACTCCCGGACAGGGCTCCACTTTCAGCATCCATATTCCCAGGGAAGCCGGACTGATCCGAAACCGTGCGGGAGGTCCGGCTTGAAAGCCCCCCATGTCATCCAGGCAGGCATCTTGACGCTGCTCTTTGCCTGGGCCGCAGGAGGCACAGGCATGGCCTTTCATTATCGGGCGCGGGCGGTGCAAACAACTGAAGATCCGCAGAAAGCGGAAACAGCACCCCGGTCCAGCCGTCAAGCCGCGCCCGCGGCCGACTCCGGACCAGCGGGCGCGGCCGGCCCTTCTCCACTTCAGGATGCCGGGCTTGCGGACAGGGTCCGTGAACTCGAAACACAGCTGGGAAGCAGCGCGAACCTGATTGCCTCGCTGCAGGCGTCTCAAACCAGCCGGTGGTCCCGCGAGGACCGGCCCCGCCGAGACCGGAATGACTGGATGGAGGAACTGAAGGCGACGGACCCGGAGCGCTATCAGGAAATAATGGAGCGGCGCGCGGAGGCCCGGCGCAGGATGAGCGAAACCTTTGCCGTCAAGGCCGCGCACTTTCTTGATCGCGACACATCCCTCATGAGCAGGGTGGAAGAGGAAAACTATCATCATATGATTTCCCTGCTGGATGAAACATGGCGCATCGCTGAAAAGCTCAATACCGACACCCCCCGCGAGGAGCGCTGGCCGCTGATGCGGCAAATGCACGAGAACATTGAAGTCCTTTCCCCGCTGCTCGATGCGCAGCGCGAACGCGAGTTCCGGCAAATCGCCCTCGATTTCGGTTATGACGACATGGAGGCCGCTCAGTTTGTCGAGTACATGAACAAAATCGTAGACGTCACCACCATGCGGTCGTTTTTCGAAAGCATGCGTGCCGGCGGGCCGCCGGGCAGCGGCGGCCGCAGAGGATCAGGAGGCCCCCGATGAGTAATAATATCGCTTTTTTCGACACCAAGCCCTACGACCGCCAGTCGTTCGACTCGGTTAACCGCGGGTATGGCGCCAGCATCACATATTTCGACGCGCACCTCGACATCAACACGGTGAATCTCACCCCCGGTTTCAACGCGGTTTGCGCCTTTGTGAATGACACCATTGACGCGGCGGTCATAGATCAGCTGGTCGAAAACGGGGTGCGGCTCATCGCCCTGCGCTGCGCCGGCTTCAACAATGTGGACTTCAAGGCGGCTTTCCGGCGCATTCATGTGGTCAGGGTCCCGGCCTATTCTCCGCATGCGGTCGCGGAGCATGCTCTTGCGCTGATCATGTCGCTCAACCGGAAAACGCACAAGGCCTACTCCCGCACGCGCGACGGAAATTTCTCGATCAACGGCCTGCTGGGTTTTGACATGCACGGCAAAACCGCGGGCATCATCGGCACGGGAAAAATCGGCCGCTGCATGATTGAAATCCTGCTGGGTTTCGGCATGAAGGTGCTGGCCTTCGACAAACACCGGGACCCCTCCCTTGCCTTCGCCTCATCCGCGAACTTCCAGTATGCCGAGCTGAAGGATATCTATGCCAAATCCGACATCATTTCGCTCCACTGTCCGCTGACGCCGGAAACCGAACACATGATCAACGCGCGGACCATCGAACAGATGAAACCCGGAGTCATGATCATCAACACCGGCCGAGGCAAACTCATTCAGACCGCCGCACTGATTCACGGGCTCAAAACAAAGAAAATCGGCGCCGCCGGCCTGGATGTCTACGAAGAGGAAAGCGACTACTTCTTTGAGGACAAATCAACGGAAATCCTCACGGATGACATGCTGGCGCGGCTGCTGACCTTTCCGAACGTGCTGATTACATCGCATCAGGCCTTCTTCACCGCCGAGGCGCTGCGCGGCATCGCCGAAACCACCCTGCAAAACGTGAAGGAATTCTTTGACGGCGGATATCTCCAGAACGAGATATGCTACCAGTGCGGCGGGACCTGCCTGAAAAAGGAGAAAAAGCGCTGCTTCTGAATCCGGCCAGGGAATTCGGGAAACAATTAGAGCCGCCGAATCCGTGCAATAATTGGGGAGGGCTTCCGTTATACGGGAAGATTGTGAACATCACAGTCGTGAACCAACGAAAGGATTGAGCAATGAAGATATACAAGACAGCAGCAATAATCGCAGCGGCACTTGCCGCGCAGGGCGTTCTGGCGCAGCCCCGGATGGGGGAAGAAATGCATCGGGGCCCCATGCAGCCGGGGAAACCGGGGGGATTGCGCGGCGGCGAGTGCATCGGCATGCTGATGCGGGTCTCCCATGACGCGGATCTTCAGAAGCAGGCCGGCATCACCGATGATGAGGCCGCCAAACTGAAGGAACTGGCCACAGAGGTTCAGCGTAATATGATTGATCTGAAAGCCGCCAAAGACAAGGCGGAGCTGGATCTGAGCACGGTGCTGGAGAGCGCTAATCCCAGCCGTGATGCCGCCATGGCGGCGGCGGAGGCCGTCTCGGCCGCACAGTCGGCCCTCTTGAAAGCGAACATCGAAACCCGGCTCGAGGTGATCGAACTGCTGGGCGCCGACAAAGTGGACGCCCTGCAGAAAGCCTGTCCGGACAAGCGCATGGAAATGCGCCGCGACGGCCGGGACAGCCGCGAGAGAAAGTGGAACAAAAAGACCCGCAAAGGCCCCGGGGCCGAATGCCTCCCCGGCGGCGATATAGATGATGATGAAAAGGATGAAGACTGATCAAGTTCAGCCTGCGTGACAAAAAGAGGCCGGGAAATCCCGGCCTCTTTTTTTATTCAATCATTCCGACGGAGCGGAACACCCCATCGCGCAATTTACCATTCCGGATTTTTTTCGCCGCGCACGAGGTCTTCACGTTTTTCGCGGGCGCGAATCAGCTTCACCTTGCGGCCCTGAACCATCACTTCCGCCGGGCGCGGCCGGCTGTTGTAGCTTGAGGACATGGCAAAGGCATAGGCGCCGGCGCTCCTGACCGCGATCAGATCGTCCTGCTTCACCTTCGGAAGAGCCCGTTCAGCCGCTAGAAAATCGCCCGATTCACATACGGGCCCCACAAGATCACCCAGAACAGTATCCGCGGTTTCCTTCACCGGCAGAATTTTGTGATAGGCCTCATAAAGCGCCGGGCGGATCAGGTCATTCATTCCCCCGTCGCTGATGATGAATTTCTTGAACGGGTTGTCCTTGATATACTGCACCCGGCAGACCAGTAAACCCGCGTTGCCAACAAGGAAACGTCCCGGCTCCATGCCGACAGACATGCCCAGTTCCTTCGCGTAACGAATAACAACCCCGGCAAAGCCCTGAACATCAAAAGGCTCCTGCTCATCGCGGTACCGAATGCCCAGCCCTCCGCCAATATCGAGCTGAGTGAACTTCGGATACTTTTTCTTCAGCTCGCGGCAAACAGGGGCGACCTTTTCCAGCGCTTGCGCATAGGGTTCAACGGTCATAATCGGCGAGCCGATGTGCATGTGGATGCCCGCGATCTCAAGGCCCGGCAGCGAGGCGGCCAGTTCATAAGCCTTCATCGCCCGTTCCAGGTCCACTCCGAACTTGCTCTCCTTCTTGCCGGTGCTGGTGTATTTGTGGGTCTTCGGATCCACATCGGGATTCACGCGGACGGCAATGCGGCCGGGCCGGTTCAAAACCTGCGCCCGCTGCGATATGCGTTCCAGTTCAGGCTCGGATTCCACCGTAAAGCAGTGGATTCCCTCCATCAGCGCATAATCTATTTCCTCGACCGTCTTGCCAACACCCGCAAAAACAATTTTGGACGGCTCCACGCCGGCACGAATCGCGCGCCAGAGTTCGCCGCCCGAAACCACATCCGCGCCCGCGCCTTCGCGGGCGAACGTGCTGATGACCGCCGCGCTGCTGTTGGCCTTGATCGCAAAATAGATCTGCGGATTGATCTCACTGAAGGCCGTCACGAGCTGCCGGTACTGACCGAGCAAATAACTCCGGTTGTAGACATAAAGCGGCGTCCCGTACCTTTCGGCCAGCCTTGACACCGGCACCCTGTCCACAAACATTTCACCTTTTCGATATTCAAATGCTTCCATATTCGCGTCCATTCGCGTTCATTGGCGGTTTCAGAGACCCGCGCGGGCGCGGACGCGCAGGCGCAGCGCATTCAGCTTGATGAAACCGTCCGCGTCGGCCTGGTTGTAGACGTTCTCGCGTTCAAACGAGGCAATGGTCGGATCGTAAAGCGATTTCTTCGCCTTGCGGCCCGTTACCGTGCAGCTGCCCTTGAACAATTTTACGCGCGCGGTGCCTGTTACTGTTGAGGCGGCATCATCCATCGCCGCCTGAAGCATCCTGCGCTCGGGCGCGAACCAGAAACCGTTGTAGACCAGTTTCGCGTACTGCGGAACCAGTGTGTTGCGCTGGAAGAGCACTTCGCGGTCCATGCAAATCTGCTCCACCGCCTCGCGGGCGCGGTAGAGGATCGTGCCGCCGGGCGTTTCATAAACACCGCGGCTCTTCATGCCGACATAGCGGTTTTCAACCATGTCAATCCGGCCCACGCCGTGTTTTGCGCCCATCTTGTTCAGGGTGAGCATCACGTCCAGCGGAGACATCTTTTTGCCGTTGACGGCCACGGCATCCCCTTTTTCGAAATCAATCTCCACCTCTTCCGCCTGATCCGGAGCGTCTTCAGGATCAACAGAAAGCACAAACATGTCCTTCGGCGGCTGGCTCCACGGATCTTCAAGAATCCCGCCCTCGTAACTGATATGGAGCAGGTTGCGGTCCATGCTGTAAGGCTTCTTTACCGTCACGGGCACCGGGATGTTATGCTGCTTCGCATAATTCATCAAGTCGGTCCGGCCCTTGAACTCCCATTCACGCCAGGGAGCGATCACCCTGATCTCCGGCTCCATTGAATAGGCGGTCAGCTCAAAGCGGACTTGATCGTTGCCCTTTCCGGTGGCGCCGTGCGCGATGGCATCGGCCTTGTTCTCGCGAACGATTTCGATCATGCGCTTGGCAATCAGCGGGCGGGCAATGGCGGTGCCCAGCAGATAGCCGCTCTCATAAACGCCGCCGGCGCGGATCATCGGGAACACGAAATCCTTCGCAAATTCGGAACGCAGGTCATCCACATAGACCTTGTCGGCCCCGGTGGACATCGCCTTCTCTTCAATGCCCGAAAGCTCCTCTTCCTGGCCGACATCGGCCGTGAAGGCGATGATCTCGGCGTTGTATTTTTCCTTGATCCACTTCAACTGAACGGAGGTGTCGAGCCCTCCTGAATATGCGACTACCACTTTCATTGTTTATTCACTCCTGCTTGTTTATCAAAACTCCTGCAAGCCTTCCGAATGATGGAAGCGGCCCTTTTAACGATTTTTTCGTCAATATTCAAGGGCGGCAGAAACCGAATGATGGTATTTGCCGTCGCCAGCGCGAGCAGCCCCTGTTCCTGCATGGACATCTGCAGATCTTTCGCCGGACAGTTCAGCACCAGCCCGATCATCAGGCCGCGGCCGCGCACGCACTGGATCCATTTGTATTTCGGAACCAGTTTCTCCAGCTCGCTCCGAAACATATCCCCCATCTTTCTGACATTTTCGAGCAGGCCCTCCTCTTCGATGGTTTCCACCACCGCAAGGCCGGCCGCGCAGGCCAGAGGGGTGCCGCCAAAGGTCGAGGCATGATGGCCGGGCTGGAAGACATCCGCAACTTTCGGGCCGGCCACCACGGCGCCCAGCGGATATCCGCTTCCCAGTGCTTTGGCCAGTGAAAACGCGTCCGGCTCAATGCCGTAGTGCTGCCACGCGAACCAGGTTCCGGTCCGCCCCATGCCCGCCTGCACCTCGTCAACCAGAAGAAGTATATTCTTCTCGTCGCAGAGCGCGCGCAGGCCCTTCATGAACTCATCCGTCGCCGGCATGATGCCGCCCTCGCCCTGCACCGCCTCGACAAGCACCGCGGCGGTTTTTCCCGAAATTGCGCTCCGGACAGAATCCAGATTGTTAAAATCGGCATACACAAAACCCTCTGGCAGCGGATGAAAGCCCTTCTGCACCTTCTCCTGGCCGGTGGCCGTCAGCGTGGCCAGCGTCCGGCCGTGGAACGAGTTCCGCATGGTGATGACTTCAAACCGGCCCTGCCCGGAGCCCCACAGGCGCGCGAGCTTGATCAGTCCCTCGTTGGCCTCGGCTCCGGAATTGCAGAAGAAGCACTTGCCGCCCTTGAGCGAGCGCTCAACCAGCGCCTGCGCCAGCCGCGGCTGGTTTTCATTGTGATAAAGATTGGATACATGAATAAGCTGTCCCGCCTGCTTCCGGAGGGCCTTCACCACCTTCGGATGACAGTGCCCCACGTTCATCACCGAAATCCCCGCGAGGAAATCCAGATAGCGCTTCCCTTCGGAATCCCATACATATGCGCCCTTCCCCCTGACCAGCGCCAGGCTGGCAGAAGCATAGGTCGTCATTACATACTGCTGATAAAGATTCTGAATTTCTTCTCTTGTGCTCATGACACAATCTCCGTCCCAACGCCCTTGTCCGTGAAAAGCTCCAGCAGGAGCGAATGCGGGAGCATGGCGTCAATCAGGTGCACTTTTCTCACGCCGGCCTGCATGGCCTTGACCGCGCCGGAAATTTTCGGAAGCATGCCGCCTGATATGATGCCGCGCTTCACCAGATCTTCGATATCGCCCGCCTTGATGGAAGATATGATGGTGGTTTCATCGTCCTTGTCGCTTAATACCCCCGGCACATCGGAAAGAAAAACCAGTTTACGGGCCTTGAGCGCAACGGCAACCGCCGCAGCCGCTTCGTCCGCATTAACATTGTAGATATGCCTCTTTTCGTCCCGGCCGAGCGGCGTGATCACAGGGGTGATGCCGGAGTGCAGAAATGCCTCCACGGGCGCGACATCCGCGCCGGTCACCGTGCCGACAAAGCCCCAGTCCAGCTTCTGGCCGGTCTTTTCATCCACAGCCGTGTGCTTTCGGACCTTGAGTATGTCGTCCCCGTGAATACCGCGCGCCTTGCAGTCATAGGCAAGCAGGACAGAAACCAGCTGAGGATTCACCTCGTGGTTCAGCACATGCTCCACGACATCAATGGAAGCCTGGTCGGTCACGCGCAGACCCTGGACAAACGAGGGCCGCAGGCCGCGCTTTTCCATCTCGGCGGAAATGGACTTCCCGCCGCCGTGGACAATGACGGGCCGCATGCCGACACAAGCCATGAAGGCGATGTCGCGAAGGATGTTCTTCACGCCTTCCGCATCCTCCATGATGCTTCCGCCGAACTTAACGACGACCGTCTCGCCATTGAACCGCTGAATGTAAGGCAGAGCCTCGATCAGCACTGATGCTTTTTCAATCACCGCGCGCATAACTTCCCTTTACCAGTTAATCCGGACGTACTCTTCCGTGCAGTCGCAAGAGTAGACTTCCGCCCGGCCGTTTCCAAGATGCAGATCGATCTTTATCACAAAACACTCCCTGGCGACGATTTTCTTCAGCTCCGCCACGGAACTTCCCGACGCCATCCCGCCGCGCACGGCGGGGTGTTCGTCATAGTCAATGTCCACGAGAGTCTCGTCCACTTTTGCCCGCGAATAGCCAAGCGCATCCATCACACGGCCCCAGTTCGGGGAATCCTTGACCCACGAGGTCTTGACCAGCATTGAATTTGCCACGGCCCGGGCGGCGATATCCGCCTCGGCATCATTGAGCGCACCCTTCACTTCAATTCTGACCACCTTGCGGGCTCCTTCGCCGTCGCCGATGATTTTCATAGCCAGATCGAACGCGACCCTGTAAAGCGCATCGGAAAAAACCTTCCAGTCCCTGTGCGCCGGTGAAAGCGGTTTGTTCCCTGCCGCACCGCCGGCCATGCAGAGCACAGTGTCATTGGTGCTGCGGTCGCCGTCCACGCTGACCAGGTTGAAACTCTTCTTCACCGCGGCCAGCAGGCAGGCCTGCAGGGCATCAGCCTCCACGGCCGCATCAGTCAGGATGAACGACAGCATTGTGGCCATGCCGGGCTCAATCATGCCCGCGCCCTTGGCCATGCCCATAACAGTGACGGGTTTGCCGTCCACCTCAATGCGCAGGGTGCAGTGCTTGGGCCGCGTGTCGGTGGTCATGATCGCCTCCACGGCATCGTGAACCCCCTCAACCGTCACGGCCGGAACAATTTTCTGAATGCCTGACCCTATGACATCCATGGGAAGCTGTTTGCCGATGGTTCCCGTGGAACAGACAAAAACCTGCGTTTCCGGAACATTCAGAAGCGACGCGGTCTGCGCGGCCATATCCTGTGCCGCCTTCATGCCCTCCGTCCCGGTGCAGGCGTTGGCCACGCCGGAGTTGACGATGATGGCCCGCCCCTTCCGGCCCTCCAGATGCTTCCGGCAGAGTTTCACGGGCGCGGCGCACACCTGATTGGTCGTGAAAGTTCCGGCCATCACGGCTTCGACATCTGAAACAATCAGGGCCATATCCTTCACTCCGGACTTCTTGATGCCGGCGGAAATGCCCGCCGCACGGAAGCCCGCCGGGAGCTGCAGCGTTTTCGGATCTGATGTTTTTTCTATATGCATAATGAAATTCCTCAAAAAAATCGGCCCCGCATGAAAAACATCCGGGGCCGATCAGTAAGGCTTGTACGCGTTTTAACGTTTCGAGAACTGGAAGCGTTTGCGCGCCCCGGGCTGCCCCGTCTTCTTTCGCTCTTTCATGCGCGCATCGCGGGTGAGACAGCGCTCCGCCTTGAGGGCGGGCTTGAGAGCCTCGTCCACCTGAAGCAGCGCCCGCGCAATTGCATGGCGCACCGCGCCGGCCTGGCCCATGCTCCCGCCGCCCTTGACGCTCACGGCGATGTCAAAGCGGTTCAGGTTGTCGGTCAGGGCCAGCGGCTGCTGGATGAAATTGCGGACGGATTCAATCGGGAAATACGTCTCGAAATTCTTGCCGTTCACGGACACCTTGCCCACGCCCGGGGCCATGTTCACTCTGGCGACGGCCTCTTTGCGCCGGCCGGTCGCTGCATATTCAACAACTTTCTGTACCACGACTGTTCCCTCTCGTTTGCCTGTTAAAGTTCGACGGGCTGCGGGTTCTGGGCCCCGTGCGGATGTTCAGCCCCCGCATACACCTTGAGTTTCTTGATCACCTGGGCGCTGAGCTTGTTCTTGGGCAGCATGCCCCGAACGGCCTGCGTGATGATGCGGGTCGGATCCTTCTCGCGGACCGTGGCGGCGCTGTGCTGTTTCAGACCGCCCACATAACCCGTGAATTTCTTGTATATCTTCTGGGTGTCCTTCGCCCCGGTCAGCTTCACCTTCTCGGCATTGATCACCACCACAAAGTCACCGCAGTCCACATGCGGAGTGAAGGTGGGTTTGCCTTTCCCCCGCAGCATATCCGCCAGCTTGACCGCAAGGCGGCCGGCCGATTTTCCGGCGGCGTCCACGATATACCACTGGGGCTGGACTTCTTCCTTCTTTGCAACATATGATTTCGTCATCTCAATTTCCTTAATCGCCGTAAAAAAACAGGGCGGAACATAACGGAGGCCCGTACCGGTGTCAATCCCCATCGCCGGATTTTATGCGTCACGCGGCCGGTCTGCGCCTTTTTTCCTTTTCAGGCGGTACAATATATACAGGACCTGTGTAATAACAAAGCACAAAAACATCGCCAGCAGAAGAAAACCTCCGGCCGCCTGCAGGGCCGCGGAGGGCGGCGACATCCGCCGCGAGATCAGCACCAGCGCCAGCCCGGCCGCGCCGCAGAGATATCCGCCCCACCGGAACAGACTGTACCATTTCGTCATTTGGGCCTCCTACAGCACATACAGCAGAATCGTGAAATAGTGGCAGGCGCTTCCCGCCAGCACAAACAGATGCCAGATGCCGTGGAAGTGGCGGATTCTCCTTCCGAAGGCATAAAATCCCACGCCCACGGTGTAAAACATGCCGCCGGCGGCCAGCCCCCAGAAACCCGGACGCGGAAGCGCCTTCAGCAGCGGCACCAGGGCAATCACGATCATCCAGCCCATCAGCAGATAAATGATCACCGGCAGTATCCGCCCGCCGCGGACCGGCAGATACTCCACAATCGCCCCCAGCAGGGCCAGACCCCAGACCACGCCGAACAGCGACCAGCCCCACCCGCCGCGAAGCGTGACCAGCGTGAACGGGGTGTAGCTTCCCGCAATGAGGAGCGAAATCGAATGATGATCCAGCTTCCGCAGAATCGCCTTGGCCGAAGGATGGCGTATGCTGTGGTAGAGGGATGAAAAAAGGTACAGCAGGAACAGCGTCACTCCATAAATGCTGAAGCTCACCACCTTGTACGGATCGCCCTGCTGCGCCGCCAGAACCACCAGCACCGCCAGGCCCGCAAGCGCCGCAATGGCGCCCGCCACATGACTGATGCTGTTGAATCGTTCTCCGTGGTACATAGCGCCGCGAATTTACGCCCGGACCCGCTGCATGGCAATGACATTCGCAGTTTTTCCAATCCCTGGAAGTTTTTCAGCAAAAAGTTCCAACCATTGGAAGTTTTTTTAACAAAAGTTCCAATCATTGGAACTTTTCAGAAGTCCACGCCGACGCGGTAGGCGGCGCGATCGATTCCCGTGACGATGTCGGTATATATGCCGGTCTCAAGATTCGCAGCCAGCAGGTCAAACGAGGCCAGATCATTTGTGGAGCGGTGCAGCTCATACGTGCGGCCTTCCGCCGACGGCCATTCCAGAACGAACTGGTTTTGGTTAACCGCCTGCGGGGAGGAAGGCGATACAATGAAATATGAAAGAGGGTTGGTCGGTTCCGTTCCCGCCACATACTCACCCCAGTTGCTGAACTGGTCGCCGTCGTCATCATCCGATGCCGCAGGGCCCAGCGAGGTTCCGAAGTTCTCGTGCTCCCACTGGTTCGGAAGGCCGTCGGCGTCGGCGTCGCCGGCCGCAAGAAAAACGAGTTTCGGCTGGAGTGTCAGAAAACTGTAACCGAAATTTCCGGCGCGGTGCCGGGCGCCCAGCGAGCGCTCGGCCACAAATGCCGCAGAAAGATAGCGGTCCTTTCCATTGGTGCTGGAAGACCCGATGGCTCCGGCCACGGTCAGCCATTCCAGATCATCAATGCCGGACGCCCCCAGCGAACCCCACGGCAGGCTGGCCTCCCAGCGGTCGGTGCGGCGTTCGCCGTCGTCGTCATCACTCAAGCAGGCTGCGGTTCCGGTTCCGTCGAACTGCGACAGG
>JAKQHR010000050.1 GCA_029557905.1 Verrucomicrobiota bacterium | reverse complement strand
GACTCCCCTGCCCGTCGGCGCGGCCGTCAAGCAGTGCGGCGGCCAGATCAGAACGATGGCGGTTTTCATAAATGCCGGGAAGCGTCCAGAACAGCCGGTAATCGTCCTCAAAGGACTGCCATGAAGCCGATGCGCGAATCCAGCTTTCATCCTCGGCGCGACGCGCGGTGGCCAGGACCAGTGTGTCCTTCGTTTTCTCCTCGGCGAACAGCGCCGGGCTGACACCATAAAAACCGCGCGCGCCAAACTCCTTCCGGCGGTGGGCCGCCAGCAGATCAACCTGCCACATTTCTGAACGGAGCTGAATCTGCCCGCCGCCGCCCTCGGATGACAGGTCATTGTCATCATAATCCCGGCCGCCGGCCTCCATGCGTTCGGCAAACAACCCCCAGCCGACGCCGGCCGAAAGCGCATCCTGAATGCCAATGGCCTGGCGGTTGATATTCAGGTCGCCGGCGCCGAGATGCAGTCGGGCTGCGGGAATAATCTCCCGCAGGGACAGAGCCACCGATCCGGCGAGGAAGCCCTGCCCGTTCAACGCCTGTTCAAGACCGGTTGCTGCAGCAGGCTCAAGAAAAATAAAATCGGGGAACGGAAGCTCCGCATGGAAATGTTCGGTCTGGGGATTGCGGAGCGCAATGCCCGCGACGGTCAGCCCGGCGCCGCTGAAGGAACTGCCCTGAATCGAGATATCCGTCTGCCGGCCGAAGCCGCCCTGGGAATTCAGGCAAACGACGGGCGGCACCGGAACAAAGCCATCCAGCGCATTGCCGGACATGGCCGCGCCGCCTTCGGGATACACCGTCAATGGAGTCAGACTGATCACAGGCTCATCCGCCGCAAAGCAGGTGACGGGAATCAGCAGGAGAATCAGATGTCTCTTCAAAATCATGGTTTATAGACCTGAATACGGCTGGCGGGCACACGCTGGCTGAGGCGCTTCATGGACTGCCGAACCTGTTTCACAACCTCCTGTTTGTCAATCGTCAGAAGCCTGCGGTCCTCCATCAGCAGGTTGCCGTTCACAACAACGGTGCGCACATCGGACGCGCGGACAGAATAAATGAGCGAAGCCTTGACGCTGTGCATCGGCTGCAGATGCGTGCCGTCCAGATCAACAACGATCAGGTCGGCCAGCATTCCGGGTTCGATTCGGCCGATTCCATTTTTCAGGCCGACGGCTTCAGCGCTGCCGGGGCCGGCGACCGACAGGACCTGATCCATGGGCATCGCTTCCGGCTCATGCGCCTGCTTCTGCGTCATGGCCATCAGGCGCATGCTTTCCCAGACATCCAGCGTGTTGTTGCTGACCGCGCCGTCGGTGCCCAGCCCGACCGTTACGTCCGCCTTCAGAAAATCAACAACGGGGGCCGTGCCCATCGCGAGCTTGAGATAGGTTTTGGGACAGTGCGCCACAGCCGAGCTGTGCATTCGCAGTATTTCAATATCCTGCTCAGTGGCTCCGACCGCATGAGCAATGAGCGCCCGCGAATCCAATATGCCGGTTTCCTCCAAAACGCGTATTGGAGTGATCCCCCGCGCTTTCACAGAGGCTTCGGTCTGGCCTTTCGTTTCCGCCGCGTGAATATGAATGCCGACCTTCAGCTCTTTTGCGCGGGCGGCGGCCGCCCGGAGAAAAACATCGTCGCAGGTGTACGGCGCATGCGGGGCCATCCATGCTGTGATTCTTCCTTCAGCCGCTCCGTTCCATTTTGTGATGAACTCCGAGGTGCGGTCAATGATGGCCGGACCCTGGCTGCCAAACATGGCCCAGCCCAGCGCAGCGCGGGTGCCGGCGGATTTCACGGCCTCGGCGGCCTGATCCATGAAGAAATAGTGGTCGGCCACGGTGGTCACGCCGGCCTCGATCATCTCGGCGAGGCCGAGAAGCATGCCCCAGTAGACATCCTCCTCCTGCAGGTTGCTCTCCAGCGGCCACATGTATTCGTTGAACCACTTGTCGAGCGACACATCCTCGGCGAGCCCCCGGAAAATCACCATCGGCACATGCGAATGACAGTTGATCAGCCCCGGCATCACCAGCCTGCCGCGGGCATCAATGATCTTCTTTGCAATATTCCGGTCCATTGTCCCGGCCGGTTCCACGGCGGAAATGCTGTCGCCTTGAACCAGCACATCGTGATTCTCCAGCACATTCACCTTTCCGCCCGGCAGATGCTGCAGAACGGATCCTCCGCTGATCAGAACGGTCATTGCGGTTTCGTTTTTCTTCATGGCGACGGCTCCCGAGCCCTTTCCAGCATTTTTTTCATGTCGCGCACAGCGGGATGATTTGATTCCAGCCCCGCGGCGCGGCGGTACAGGGCTTCGGCATCCGCACGGCGGTCCTGCTGAAGGGCGGACAGACAGGCCAGATGAAGGGCGCGAACATCATTCGGTTCCTGCGCCAGATAGCGCCGGATCATTTCTTCCGCCCCGGCCCAGTTTCGCCCTTCGACATGGCCGACTGCGGCATACCACAACAGTTCAGCATTGTCTGGATGGCGCTCAAGGCTGTTCTGCGAAAGAGCCAGGACGGCCGCGCGGTCCTCAGGCCGGCCCCGCTGAAGATAGGCACGGGCAAGACTGACATCCACCTCCGGCACAGCCAGAATATTCTCCTCCCTGAGTTTCTCAAGCGCAGCAATGGCCTCATCGGTCCGGCCTGCTTCAAGGCTGTCCTGAGCCGCAGTCAGCCGGACAAACCCCATGGTTCCGCGGCGCACATGGAGCAGATCAAGCTGAAGCATGGGAAACAGGAGTATTGCGACCGCGGCCATGCACAGCGCTTTCCCCCAGCGCCGGGCGCGCAGAAAATCAATCCATTGCACCAGCGCGGCGGCCGCGCCCATGGCGACGAAGGGCACAAGCGGGACACGATATCTTCCGGTTACGAAAAAGGCCACAATGGTTGCGGAATAGACGGCCATAAACATCAGGATCAGCGCAATCATTGAGCGGCGGCTTTCCGATGAGCCCCCCTCTCCCTTCAGAAGCCGCGGGAAAGACACAACGAAGAGTGCCAGCAGAACCCCGAAATTCAACGGCACGGCCGACTGCGAGATAAATTCCCCCCGGCGCGCCTCATAGGGCTCATTGTTTGGAATTTCCACGGATCCTATCAGGGCCGCGCATTTGCGGGCGGTCAGTTTCAGCCAGTGACCGGGACTGCTGCGGATGTATTCAAGAGCGCGGCGATACCAGTAGTCGGAGACTTCAGACGGGCGCAGCGGTCGCCCCATGGCGGCTTCGGCTGTTGCGACGGTGTCTTCATAGCCTCCCCACCATGTGGCGCGGGTGCCGGGAACCACAGCCTGCATGCCGTTAGAACGAGGGTTGTTCCCGATGTAGAAATTGACCCCGCCTTGAGAGGCCACAACCACCCAGTCGCCTCCCGTGACGCGGTTTCGCACGGTGGCCGCCAGCGGGGGCAGCGCAAAGCCGGCCGCAAGAATCAGCGCAAAGCATGCCTGCCGGCGGCGGGGCCAGGATCGCGCAGCGAGGAATATCCACAAAACCGGCACGGGGAAAAAAGCCAGCATATTGGGCCGGGTGACTGAAAAGAGCCCGAACATCAGCCCGGACAGGCAGGCCAGAAAAAGGCTCCGCCGGTCCATCGCCAGGGAAAGGAGGCAGAATGCGGCCAGAGCGAGGAACACCAGCAGAACCGGAAGCAGGAATTCCGTGTCGAAATAGGCCATGACCCAGTATCCTGCGCACAGGAAACCGGTGATCAGCCCGGTCCGCAGCCCGTATAAGCGGCAGGCCAGCAGATACGCCAGCATGCAGGAAAACGATCCAAGGAGAATCTGCACGACTCGAATAAACCAGAGGTTTCCGGAAGATATTTTCAGCAGCGCCGCGAGGAACATGGAGTAGAGCGGAGCCCGGAAGTACGGTTCATTCTGCAGGCGGGCATAGGGTTCGGGCCAGCTGCCGGTGCTCATGCAGCGGGCCCATTCCAGATTGTATTCCATGTCCATATAGACCAGTTCAAAATCCGGTTTCGAAGCCGCTTCAAACAGAAAAACGGTTCGATATGCCAGCGCCGCAAGAAACACAAGGAGCGCATAAGACCACAGCCGCCGCGCCGGGAGATGCGCCGCGCCGTTCTCTGCAGACAGATGATGACTCTGATGCATAACAATCCATAGTTCCAGATTTCCGGCCCGCCAGCATTGAGGGATTCGCCTTCTTCCCGTCTTCTTCTTCGCAGGCGGTATCTGCAACTGTCTCGATATCAATGAAGAGCGTAGCGGGTCACTCATGCCGTGTAAAGACGCAAGACTGACCGAAGGGAGTCTCCTGATGGGCCGCAAAGCACGAAGGAAGCGATCTAAATGTCTTGATCCCCGGGAGTTAAACTGATATACAAAAAATCATGAGATTGTCTTCGAAGGGGGGCTTTATGAATGACGTGCCGCTTTATCGTCTTTCCGTGATCTCAAAGGGAGCTCGGGCGCAGTTTGCCATTGGCGTTTCCCTTATTTCCATCCTGCCGCTCCTGATGGTGGGCTATCTGTACACCTTCTTCCGCAACGAGGCCACACTCTACAGCGTGCAGACGCTGGCTGTTCTGACCACCGCAACACTGGTGGGACTGACGGGATTTATAATCCTTCGGAAATATCCGATCAACATCATACGGCTGCGCGAATATCTCGAGCAGATGATTCGAGGCGAATTGCCTGATCAAATCAGCCTTGTGAAAGAAGAAGACGATATTCAAATGGTGGAGAAATGCCTGAACATGATTCTTCTTCAGCTGCACGAACGCCTTGAAATACTCAAAACGGAAAAGCAGAAGCTCCAGAATCAGATCTATCAGCTTCAGAAAATGGAAAGTCTCGGGGTCATGGCCGCCGGAGTCGCCCACGACTTCAACAATCTGCTCACCGGAATCAGCGGGCTCACGAAACTAATGAATGGTCACATTCGGGACGCGGAGGCCCAGTCCCGCCTGAAGGAAATCGAATCACTGGTCAGCCGGGCCTCTGAACTCACCCGTCAGATGCTGGTGTATGCCGGACGCGGGAGGTTCGCACTGGAAAAAGTGGATGCCGGAGGACTGGTGAAGGACATGGCTCATCTGCTGAATTCCACTGTGGCCCGGGGAGTGACCACACAATACGAGGCCGCTGAAACGCCAACTGTAGTCCGTGCGGATCCAACCCAGCTCAGGCAGGTGATCATGAATCTCGTAATCAACGCTTCGGACGCCATGGAGGGACGCGGCGGAACCATTCAGGTGCGCACGTCCTGCGTGCGGCTCCGCCGGGAGGATCTCCTGAACTGCATCGTGCACGGGACCGCGCCGGCGGGCAACGCCGCCTGCATCGAGGTCGTGGATCAGGGGCCGGGCATTCCAGCGGATCAAATGCCGCGAATCTTCGATCCTTTCTTCAGCAGCAAGCCCAAGGGACGCGGGCTGGGACTGGCCGTGGTGCTGGGGATCGTGCACAGCCACAAGGGCGCCGTGGTGGTGGACAGCGAGGCGGGACGAGGAGCGCGTTTCCGGGTGCTGCTCCCGCTGGCCGAAGAAGCGGGAATCGGGTCCTGAACCGCGGTTTGAGCTTTCGCGGCCGGATCAATTCCCCTATCATTTCTCCCTGATGGGAAAAATCAGGATATCGGTAATTCAGACCAGTTCAGGACTCAATCAGTCCCGGAATCTGCAGGCCGTCGGGGAAATGATTGCGGGCATGGCGTCATCCGACCTTATCGCTCTCCCGGAAGTTTTCTCACTGCGGGGTAATGACGGTCACTGCCGCAAGGCGGCCACAACACTCAACAGTCATCCGGCCGTCGCGCACGCCCGGAACTGGTGCAGCGAACACAGATGCCATGTCCTGCTGGGAAGCGTGATCGAGCGGCAGGCTGATAAGGTGTTCAACACTTCCGTGCTGCTGGACCGAAAAGGGGAAATCGCGGCGGTTTACAGAAAAATTCATCTTTTCTCCGCTGATTTGGAAGATGGCACACGCATTGATGAATCTGAACTGTACACGCCCGGGGACGAGCCGGCGACGTGTGAACTGGATGATTGGATCTGCGGCTTCTCCATCTGCTATGACCTGCGCTTCCCGGAGCTTTTCCGGGCCTATGCGGACTTGAAAGCGGATATTGTGTTTGTCCCCTCAAACTTCACAGCGGCCACCGGAAAGGACCACTGGGAAATCCTGCTGCGCGCGCGCGCCATCGAAAACCAGTGCTGGATCATTGCCCCGAATCAGTGCGGGATAAATCCCGACACGGGGGTCGAAAGTTATGGCCACAGCATGATTATTAATCCATGGGGCAGAATCGCGGCCGAGGCAGGAACGGAACCCTGCGTCATAACGTTCGAACTTGACCCGCAGGCCGCAAAGGACGCCCGAAAGCGCCTTCCCGTGCTGACGCACCGGCGGATGTAAACGCATTGATCATTTCGCCATCACAGCACTTCCGCCCCTGCCGCCTCCACCAGTCTTCAATATATCGGTATCCGTTATATCGGTTTCCGATATATTTACGGAGAATGATATTGCG
This sequence comes from Verrucomicrobiota bacterium, assembly GCA_029557905.1. Classification (GTDB taxonomy): domain Bacteria; phylum Verrucomicrobiota; class Kiritimatiellia; order JAKQHR01; family JAKQHR01; genus JAKQHR01. The sequence goes on along the minus strand of JAKQHR010000050.1, from coordinate 917 downwards.
AATGCGGCGGGTGCAACTTGCGGATTATGACCGGATCACAACAGCTTGCGAATCTGTGCCTGCGCCAGCTGCTTCCTGTTCCCCCGCTTGCGGATCACGGATTCCAGCGCCTGCGAGAACATCTCCCATTTCTGTATCTGGTGCTGGAGATAATCCTCGCCCGCCTTCGTGATGCTGAACCGGCGCTGCGTCCTCACCTCTCCTGCCGGATGAATGCGGCTGGTCAGCAAACGCCTTTTTTCAAGATCGTGCAGCAGGGGATAAAGGCTTCCGAAAGACATGTGGAATATCTGATGGGACAAATCCCGCATCTCGGCCCGGAGCGCATATCCATGCACAGGGCCCAGCCGCCGGAGCAGTGCCAGCACAATCAGGTCCGTGTACCCCTTCACCATCTGCCCATCCATGCTCATTTTCACGCGCCCAATATATCGGATACCGATATATTGGCAAGACCAATCCGACCGCGGGCGAAATCACTGGATGCCCGGCCGGTAATGCCAACTCGCATTGCGCGCCTCCATTCGCGATTGCTCCAGGCATATCTCAATAATAGTCTCCGACGTATATTATATCGGTATCCGATATATCGGTTACTGATATATTGCGATATCGCGGCAAGTGATTTCAGTGTATGGGCCCCGGACAGCAACTGTTAAACACAGCCACCCCACAAGCCAAATGCGAGCTGTTTCAGGGGCACGGGCATTCTGCCCGCCTTCCCATGTGGCCGAGCTGGAGGCCGACGTTCCCGGAGCCGCATAGATCAGGTCACGTTCAGTTCGCTGCAGAAGACCTCAAAGGGCAGCACCCGGACGCCCGTCGCAGCGCCACCCGACAGTTATATTTCGGTTTCCGATATATCGGTAAACGATATATTGCGGTGATTATGGCGAGCACATTGAGCAGAAGATTCC
>JAKQHR010000047.1 GCA_029557905.1 Verrucomicrobiota bacterium | reverse complement strand
CATTTCATACAGCACCTTCTCACCAGGGATCTCAGCCGGGCCGATGTCAGTTACTGGTACCTTGTTTTCCCCGTCACCGGAATCATTCTGACGGCGCTGTTTGTCCGGTATGTGGTCCGGGACGACATCAGTCACGGCATCACGCGTATTCTGTATGCCATTTCGCAGAGACGCAGCCGCCTGAAGCTGCACAACACCTGGTCCTCCATGGTGGGCGGATCGCTGACGATCGGTTTTGGGGGGTCGGTGGGGGCTGAGGCTCCGATTGTGCTGACCGGCTCGGCCATCGGCTCCAACCTGGGGCGACTGTTCAGGATGGACCAGAAAACCATCATGCTCCTTTTGGGATGCGGCGCGGCCGGCGCCATAGCGGGCATTTTCAAGGCGCCGATGGCGGGGCTGGTGTTCACCCTTGAGGTGCTCATGCTCGACATGACCCTGACGGCCATTGTCCCGATTCTGATATCGTCGGTCACGGCGACAGCCTGTTCCTACATCCTGTCGGGCAAGTCGTTCATGTTTGAATTCGGAACGTACGAGCCGTTCATGGTGGCCCGCATTCCCTATCTGGTGCTTCTGGGGGTCATTTGCGGGCTTGTGTCGCTGTATTTCACGAGGGGCATGGTTCTTCTTGAGACGGTTTTCCGCCGCGTTCGAAAACCCTATCAGCGGGTGATCCTTTGCGGCGGCGTGCTGAGCCTGCTGATTTTTCTTTTCCCGCCGCTGTATGGTCAGGGCTATGACACCATTGAAGCGCTCCTCAACGGACGTTCGGCCTCGGTTTTGGACCAGAGTCTCTTCAGGGGGCTTCACAACCACGCGTGGGCGGTTATCGCCTATCTCGGCCTGATTGTGCTGTTCAAGGTGTTTGCCTCGGCGGCCACCAGCGGCGCCGGCGGCGTGGGCGGCATTTTTGCCCCCTCCCTGTTTGTCGGCTGCCTGACCGGCTTTGTGGTTGTGCGCGTTTTCAATGTGTTTGGGTTCGACCTGCCCGAGGGCAATTCCGCTCTGGCGGGCATGTCCGGCCTGATGTCCGGGGTGATGCACGCGCCGCTGACGGGCATCTTCCTGATCGCCGAGCTGACCGGCGGCTACAACCTGTTCATGACGCTGATGATCGTCTCCACCTGCTCCTATCTGACCATCATTCTGTTCGAGAAGCACAGTCTCTATGCCATGCGTCTGGCACAGAAGGGCAAGCTGATCACGCACGACAAGGATCAGGCTGTGCTCACGCTCCTCAAGACCGAGAACGTGCTGGAGACGGATTTGACCGAACTGCCTCCTTCCATGACCCTCGGCGAGCTTGTGAAGGTGATTTCCGCATCGAAGCGCAACATATTCCCGGTGGTGCATCCGGAAACCCGGGAGCTGCTGGGCGTGGTGCTACTCGACGAAATCCGCAGCATCATGTTTGAGCCCGACCTGTACGGGAAATTCACGGTTGAAAAACTGATGAACGCTCCGCCCGCCACGATCCGAAAGGATTCCTCCATGGAGAAAGTCATGCGGACCTTTGAGGAGACGGGCGCGTGGAACCTCCCGGTCGTCGACTGGCAGAAGCGCTATGTCGGCTTCGTGTCAAAATCAAAGATATTCAGCCTGTACCGTCATGTTCTGGTGACTTTTGCGAACATCGAGCAGGGCGAAAACTAACCGCGCCTGTACCGGCTACAGGCGGACCATTTCAAGAATGCGGCGTTCGCCTTCGCCCTCCTTCAGGCGGGCGGCCACTTCCACATACGGCGCCAGCGTTGAATTCTTGAGCTTCTTGCGCAGCAGTTCATCCACCTGGAAAATCCCCGCCGAGTTGGTCAGCGTTATGTCTATCTGCACCGGCCGCGTTTCCCCTCTGGTGATGACCACATCGTCCACGGCCTGTGCGGAAACGGAATGGATGTTCACGTCGCCGGCCTCGAACGGGATCCGTGACCGGCCCTTGCTCATGTCCAGCGCATCGGCCACTTTCAGCACGCCGGCCTCGATGGTCAGGCATTCTTCGTTGGCATTGTGACTGACGATCGCGTGAAGGACCTCGCTGACAATGATGGTCATTTCCGGTTCGCTGCAGATGCCTTCCAGAAGCTGCCGGCACTTGGGGTAGGCGATAATCGGGCTGTATTTTTCATGATCGTGCCGGTGAATGACGATCCCGACATCGTGCAGGCAGGCCGCCAGCACCACGATGATCTCGGCCTCATGGGCGGTGAGCTTGTGGTGTTCCACGACGCTGGGAGCGATGCCGCCCGCGACCAGCAGGCGCAGAAGCTTCAGCGCCGCGTTGGCGATGATCTGGATGTGGATTTCCCCGTGGTCGCTGATGCCGCAGCGGCTGACCGCGTTGGTGTTGGCGCAGCGCCAGAGCTGCATCAGCTCCGCATCGGCGTTGATGGCCTTCAGAAGCGCCGCGAGTTTGGTGTTGTCCTTGGCGGGAACAAAAAAGTTCATAGTTTCACTCGAATTCGAATTTGTATTGAGAAAGGCCCAGTTCGTCGCGCATGGCAATCAGCTCTTTCTGGAGCACTTCGCCCAGCGGGGCGCCCTTGTCCTTTCGTTCAAGCCATGCAAGGTATTCCTTTTCTCCGCACGTGTAAATGCGCTTCTCGCCAGGCGCCCGGGCGGAGGCCCTCAGCTCGCGGAGGATGTCGCCGGTGGTCTTCTTGAATTTTTCCAGATCAGTGAAAAATTCAATGTTCACTGCCATGAAGAAATGTCCCAGCCTGATCGGGGCCTTCTGCCCGTTTTCATCGGTTCCGGAAAGCCTTTTCAGGAAGTCGCCCTGCTGAAGCGATGCCGCCAGAATCTCTGCCACCGTGGCAAAGCCGTAGCCCTTGTAGCCGGCGGTTTCCTCTCCGATGCCGCCGAGCGGCGCCAGCGCCGCACGGTCATGGGTCAGATCGTCCAGCACGGCCTTTGCATTGGTTTTTGACTCGCCGTCCCGGCCGATCACCCACCCCCGCGGCAGATCCTTCCCGTTGCGTGCGTAGGCTTCAATCTTCCCGCGCTGTGAAATGGAAGTGGCATAGTCGTTGGTGAAGGGGAAGTCCTCGTCGGTGGGCATGGCATAGACCAGCGGATTGGTGCCCAGCATGTTTTCAACGCCGAAGGTGGGGGCGATGGACGGCCGCGCATTTGTTGCCGTCATGCCGATCATTCCGGCCCGCGCCGCCATCATGGGATAATAGGCGGCGATGCCGTAGTGCGTGGAATTGCGGGCGGTGACCACTCCGACCCCGTACGTGCGGGCTTTCTCAATCGCCATTTCCATGCAGCGGTGCGCGATCACCATGCCCATGCCCTGGTTCCCGTCCACCACGGCAGTCGCCATGCGGTCCTTCAGCACCTGGAAATCTGTCCGGGCGTTCTGGATTCTGTCCTTCACCACGCGGTTGTAATAAATCGTCTTGAGCCGCCCGACGCCGTGCGAGTCTATTCCGCGCCGGTCGGCCTCAATCAGCACCTCCGCGCAGATTTCCGCGTCGTCCGCCGGAACTCCCATGCCCTTGAACACATCCACCATGAAAGGCTTCAGCACGTCAAACTTCATCCAGTAAACATTCTCTTTCATGCGTCTTCTCCTGTTCAGACTTCCCACAGCGTGCGGGTCCAGTACTCCGCGCGCAGGGCTGAATTGCTCTTGACAAGATCCTCGTGCCAGTTGAACTGCGCGTTGTATTTCGTGGTGATCATGCCCACCACCTCGGCGAAACTGAAACCGTGCTCCCGCAGGCTGCGGATGACGTGCCGGAGCCACCACGGCTGGAGCAGCCGCGGATTGGGCATGGCGAGGATATCCAGCGTTTCCTGATCGAGCCCTGCGCCTCTCATCTTGGCCTCCAGTTCGGGCCATTCGGGCAGATTCCAGCGGTTCGGGTCTTCGCGCTGGAGCTGGCGGCTGAAATCGAGATGGCGGTCGTACACCGGCGATGTCATGTAGGTGACCAGCAGGCTCCCCAGATTGGCGGCCGGGATTTCGCACCGCACCTCGTCGGCGAACTGCACGGCGCGCCGGTAGTGCTCGCGCTCGTCCTGCCGGATCTTCAGCCGCTCCTCCAGCGGCACACCCGCGACGGGGATCGCGACAATAGCCGGCCCGTCATAGTTGTAGATCTCCTTCATCCGCGTCTTCTGGTGCAGTGAAAATGCCGTTCGGATAGACCGGCGGTTGAACAGATAGCCGTAGAGGGTCGTGTCGAAGATCGCGATTTCCTCGCTGTCAAAAAGGTCTGTCGTGCGCAGCAGCAGCTCGGAGCGCGTCTTGATCTCCTCCACCAGGTAATCCGTCACGCGGCCGAACGCGGCAAACACGATGCTGTCGGTCACCAGCGGCACGTTGCCGAACTGCCGCTCCTTCTGTTCCAGCGCGTCCAGCGTGGAGCGGTTGAGCACATGCAGCTTGCTCCCGATCGTGAGCAGGCTCTTGTAGGTCGGCGAGGTGCGGGGCACGCGCATGACATAGTTGTAGCCCTGGCCCGTCATCAGTTCGACATGCTCGATGCCGTGCTCGTTCAGGATGTTGCGCGCGGCGAGGCGTGTCGGTTCGAACTTCTGGAACGTTTCGAGGGTCTTGTGGAAAATCTCGCCGGGGTGCGCCGAGTTTCCGTATTCCAGGTCGAGCGCGAGCAGGGGCCCCTTGAAATCCAGCATGCTCCGGTACAGGTCGCAGCCGTCGCCCATGGCTTCGAGAATATCGTCATAGCGCCGGAAGAACTTGTCGTCCTTCTTCAGCGGATTCGTTCCGGAAATCGAGACGGCCCCGTCGGTGTATTCGAGAATCCGCCGCATGATCGGCGTCTGCTTGTAGTATGCCGCATTCTCCATTCCGCCCGCCTTTCTCCAGCGGCTGGAAATCCCGGCGGGAAAAGTTCCAATCATTGGAACTTTTCGCGTAAAAACTTCCAGCCATTGGAACTTTTTCACTGAAAACTTCCAATGATTGGAAAATCCTATCCCAAAACTTCCAGTGATTGGAAGTTTAAAACGCCGGCGGCCGGCGCGGATCAGAAACGGACAACGCCGTGGGCGGCTTTGTAGACGTCGCCAAAGGTCATCTGGCGGCCCTTGCGGTTCTGGACCTTGTGATGAATGATTTCCGCAAGGTAGCGCGAGTCGTCCGTCGCGCGGTGATAGGTTCCCTTTGGCAGATCCAGATGCTCTGTCAGCGGCTCGAGGGAGTGGCTTCCCGCCTCCGGGAACCAGCTCCGGAAAAGATTGAGCGAGTTGATGACCGGATTGGTGGGAACAGAGAGACTGTTCCGGATGACTTCATCGCGGATAAAGCCCACGTCGAACGGCGCGTTGTGGGCCACAAGCACGGCCCCGTCTATGAATTCCATGAATTCAGGATAGACCTGCGCGAAGGTCGGCGAGTTCTTCACCATGTCGTTGCTGATGTGATGCACCTGCCGCGCAAAGTAGGGGATGTAGCGCTCGGGATTGATCAGCCAGGTTTTTTCCTCGATGATTTCCCCGTTCCGGAATTTCACGGCGCCCAGTTCGACGATGCGGTGATCTCCGCCCGCATAGCCCGTGGTTTCGGTGTCGAATGCGACAAAGGTGACATCCGCAAGAGGGCTCTTGAAATTCGGGCAGCCCTGTGCTTCCGGGGGAATTTCAGCCGAGCAGGCCAGGCCTGACAGGCAGAGCAGGAGCGCAGACACGGCAACGGTGCAGAAAACGCGGCGACGGGCCGCAGGCATGACTATTATTCTCATAACCAGCATCAAAAATATTCGGAACAGCCGAATACTCCTTAAATATTTTATACTAACTCAGTCTGCCTGCGTGTTTACCTGACAGAAAGACTACCCCCGCTTGCCGTCGGGGTCAATAGCGCAGGTAAAAGTTTTTACCGGCTGCTTTTCGGGGAATGAAACATTGAACGGCGGGCGCTGATCGGTATAATCTGCGCTTTTTGAGTGGCTGAGGCCGGAGCACGGAATATGAGCATGAAGATTTTCAACACGCTGAGCCGCACGGCGGAGGAACTGGTCCCGCTGGAGGGGAACCATGTCCGCATGTATACCTGCGGGCCGACGGTTTATAATTTCGCCCATATCGGCAACTTCCGCGCCTATATGTTTGAAGATCTGCTCCGCCGCTATCTCCGGTTTCGCGGGTTCCGGGTTACGCAGGTCATGAACCTGACCGATGTGGACGACAAGACCATCCGCGGCTGCCGCGCGGCCGGGCTGCCCCTGCGCGAGTACACGCAGAAGTACAAGGACGCCTTTTTCTCCGATCTCAAAACGCTCAGCATCGAGCCGGCCGAGCACTATCCCGCCGCAACGGATCACGTGCCGGCCATGATCGCACTGATCGAAAAACTGCTGGAGAAGGGCTTCGCCTACCGGTCGGACGACGGATCGGTCTATTTCAGCATTGCGAAGTTCCCGGGCTACGGGAAGCTGGCGCATCTGGACCTGTCCGGCCTGCGCGCGGGCGCGCGCGTGGCGCACGATGAGTATGAAAAGGAGAACCTGGCCGATTTCGCCCTCTGGAAAGCGTGGGACGAAGAGGACGGTGATGTGGTGTGGGACGCGCCCTGGGGGCGGGGAAGACCCGGATGGCATATCGAGTGCTCCGCCATGAGCATGCACTATCTGGGCGACAGTTTTGATCTCCATACCGGCGGGATGGACAACATCTTTCCGCACCACGAGGATGAAATCGCGCAGAGCGAGGCCGCGACCGGCAAGCCGTGGGTGAAATACTGGATGCACTGCGCGCACCTGATCGTGGACGGGAAGAAAATGTCCAAGTCGGCGGGGAATTTCTTCACGCTTCGGGATATCCTCGACAGGGGCTGGTCGGGAAGAGATATCCGTTATGTGCTGCTGACGACTCATTATCGGCAGACCCTGAATTTCAGTTTCGACAGCCTCGAGGCGGCGCACGCTGCGCTCCAGCGCGTGGACGAATTCACCGCGCGGCTCAAGGACAGGGCGGGACAGGCCGCCGCGTCCGCCGAACTTCCGGACTGGGCGCGCGAGGCGGTCGGGAAATTCACCGCGGCGCTGGATGATGATCTCAATATCTCCGGCGGCATGGCGGCGGTGTTCGACATGATTCACGCGGGGAACCGGGCGATGGACCGGGATGAACTGTCCGCCGGGGAAGCCCGTCGGACACTGGACGAAATGGCCCGTCTGGACCGGGTGCTTGGCTTTCTCACGGCTGCCGAGGATGAAATTCCCGCAGAAGTGACGGCGCTGGTTGAGGCGCGGAAGCAGGCCCGCGCGGAAAAGAACTGGGCGGCCTCCGACCGCATACGCGATGAGCTGGCGGCGCTGGGCTGGACCGTGAAAGACACGCCCGAAGGGCCGAAACTGAGGAAATTATGAAGAAAGTCATGCGCGGAAAATTCATCACATTTGAAGGGCCCGAGGGCGGAGGGAAAACAACGCAGGCCCGGCGGCTGGTCGAGACGCTCGAAGGGCTTGGGCGCGAAGTGATCTACACCCGCGAGCCCGGCGGAACGCCGACCGGAGAGGCGATCCGGGGCATCCTTCAGTACAACACCGCCGGTGAGCCCGTGTGTCCGGAGACGGAGGTCCTGCTGTTTGCGGCCAGCCGCGCTCAGCTGGTGCGGCACGTGATCCTGCCCGCGCTGGAGCGCGGATGCTGGGTGGTCTCGGACCGGTTTGCGGATTCAACGACGGCCTATCAGGGCTACGGCCGCGGATTTCCGGTGGAGAGCATGCTGACCATCAACGCTTTCGCGATCAGCGAAGCCGTGCCGGATATCACGTTCCTGCTGGACATAGACATTGGGCTCGGATTTGAACGTCTGGCGGAGCGTCACCGGCAGACGAACACGGCCAAGGACCGCATCGAGCAGGAGGAGCGGGCCTTTCACGAGCGGGTGCGGCAGGGATATCTGCAGCTCGCGGAACGCTGGCCGGAGCGCTTCCGGCGGCTGGATGCCGCCCGCAGTCCGGATGAAGTGGCGGCGGAAGTGTGGAGCATTCTTGAAGGATTCACAAACATCACAGGCTGACCGTGCGCTGGAATATTTCCGGGCGGCGGCTGAAAGCGATCGTCTTTCGCATGCGTGGCTGGTGGCCTGCACGGATATCCTTGACGGCAGCGGGTTTGCTGAGAAGGCGCTGGCCTTTCTTTTCTGCGGGGGGCTGATCAAGCCCTGCGGCGACTGCCCGGCCTGCCGGCAGGTGGCCGCCCATAAGCATGCCGACATCCAGTGGGTCGAACCCGTCCTGAAGAGCCGTCGGATCAGCATTGAGCAGATGCTCGAGGTCAACAGCCGGCTCGCGAGAAGTTCCTACAGCGGCGGATGGAAGGCGGCCGTGCTGCTCCATGCTGACCGCATGACCGATGAGGCCGCCAACGCTTTCCTGAAAACGCTGGAGGAGCCGTCCGGCCGGACGATACTTTTTCTGGTCACCGATTCCATCGAGGACTGCCTGCCGACCATCCTGTCGCGCTGTCATCGGGTCGCGCTTCAGCGGGGAGAGCGCCCGGGGACGGCGGTCTGGATGGATGATCTGCTGGCCTTCATGCGCACTCTGCCGTCGGGCGGCTGTGCGGAAGGCGCCGCGCATGCGGCGGAGCTTGCGGCGCTGATAGACCGCGAAAGGAAGCGGATCGAGCAGGAAATGGAGGACCGTCCGGCTGACGATGACAGCAAAAAGTCGAAAGAGATATTCGAGGCGCGGGTGAGCGCTGCGCTGCGCCGGGAGCGTTCCGAGATGCTCCGGCAGCTTGCGCTCTGGCAGCGGGACATTCTTTTTGCATCACAGGGGCTGGGAGACGAGGCCTTTCATTTCCGCGGGGATGCGGAGAGCATTCGCCGGCAGGCGCAGGATATCACCTGGACCAGCGCGCGCGCGCGGGTGCAGGCTGTGGAGGACATGTCCCGCCGTCTGGAGCAGAACCTGAACCCGATCACGGTGCTGGAACTTGGGATGGCGGCCCTGGCGGGGTAAAGCGCTTTACAAAAACTTGCGTTCCCGCTGGACAGGCCCCCGCGCCCCTGATAGACTCGGTCCGCTATGAAAATTCTGGTTCTCAACGGTCCTAATCTGAATCTGCTTGGCAGGCGCGAGCCCGATATCTACGGCCGCCTCACGCTTGCCGACATCGAAGAGTCCATGCGCGGCCACGCCCGGAAGTGCGGAGTCGAGGTGGATTTCTTCCAGTCCAACGATGAAGGCGCGCTGGTTTCAAGGATCGGCGAAGCCGCCGGCCTCTATGACGGCCTCATTTTCAATCCGGCCGCCTACACGCACACCAGCGTGGCGCTGCGCGATGCGCTGATGGCCGTGAAACTTCCCTGCGTGGAGGTTCATCTTTCCAATCCCCAGAACCGCGAAGATTTCCGCCAAGCCAACTTGACGCTGGGCGCCTGCATCGGACAGGTCTCCGGCTTCCGCGACCGCAGCTATATCCTGGCCATGGACGGCCTGATCCATTATCTGAAAAACAAAAGCTGAATTTTGACATTTAAACGCACCCCAGGGAGGGACGCATGCAGTTAAATGAGATAAAGAAGATACTCAGTTTGATGAAGGAAAACGATCTCGCCGAGTTCGAGATGCAGGACGGGGATTCCCGCATCCATATCAAGCGCGGGGCAGGCGGTGTTCCGGTGATGATGCAGCCGCCCCCGGTAATGATGCCGGCAGCCGCCCCGGCTCCTGCGGCCGCGCCGGCCGCCGCACCGGCCCCGGCCCCCGCCGCCGGCCCGGTGATCAAGTCCCCGATTGTCGGCACGTTTTACCGCTCCGCCTCGCCCGATGCCGATGCGTTTGTTTCGGTCGGGTCCGAGGTGAATCCCGACACCGTGGTGTGCATCATCGAAGCCATGAAGGTCATGAACGAGATCAAGGCCGATGTCAAAGGCGTGATCCGCAAGGTGCTGGTGGACAATGCCACCCCTGTTCAGTACGGGCAGGCCCTTTTTGAAGTCGAACCCCGGTAATCTCTATGTTTGAAGGTGTTCTTGTTGCCAATCGAGGCGAAATCGCCGTTCGCATCATCCGGGCCTGCCGCGAGCTGGGCATCCGTTCAGTGGCCGTGTATTCGGAGGCGGACGAGCATTCCCTTCACGTCCAGCTGGCCGATGAGGCCATCTGCATCGGTCCGGCGGCCGCTTCGGAGAGCTATCTGAAAATCTCCAGCATCATCAGCGCCGCGGCCGTGGCCAACGTGGATGCGATTCATCCCGGCTACGGTTTCCTTGCCGAAAATGCCGCTTTTGCCGAAATCTGCCAGAACTGCAACATCACTTTCATTGGTCCCGATCCGGAGCACATCCGCAAGATGGGCGACAAGGCCGTCGCGCGTGAAACCATGATGGAGGCTGGCGTGCCGGTCACCCCCGGAAGCGAGGGCATCCTGAAGAACAAGGACGAGGCCATCAAGCTGGCTCGTTCAATCGGCTATCCGGTGCTGGTCAAGGCCGTGGCCGGCGGCGGCGGGAAGGGCATGCGCGTGGCGCACAATGACGTGGCGCTTGCGCAGGCGTTTTCGATGGCCAGCGCCGAGGCCGAGCGCGCCTTCGGCAACGCCAGCCTTTATCTGGAGAAATTCATCGAGAGCGCGCGGCATGTCGAAGTGCAGATCATGGGCGACAAGCACGGGCAGATCGTGCACCTCGGAGAGCGCGACTGCAGCATCCAGCGCCGGCACCAGAAGCTGATCGAGGAAACGCCCTGTCCGGTGCTGACCGATGCAATCCGGAAAAAGCTGCATGCCACGGCGGTGAAGGCGGCGGCCGCAGTGGGCTATCACAATGCCGGGACCATCGAGTTCCTCTACGACGAGCTTGCGAAGGAATTCTATTTCATGGAAATGAACACCCGCATTCAGGTGGAGCATTCCGTGACCGAGGAAGTCACCGGTCTTGATCTGGTCAAGGAGCAGATCAACGTGGCGGCCGGACAGAAGCTTTCCTTCACCCAGGAGGAGGCCGAGCCGCAGGGGCACGCCGTCGAGATGCGCGTTAACGCCGAAGACCCCTACAACAATTTCTCTCCCTGTCCCGGACTGGTGGAATGGGTGCACCTGCCGGCGGGCCGCGGCATCCGCGTGGATTCGCACGTCTATTCCGGTTACACCATCTCCCCGTTCTACGACAGCATGATCGCGAAGGTGATCGCTCACGGGAAAACGCGGCAGCAGGCCCTCGCGCGCATGCAGGGCGCGCTGGAGGAGTTCATGATCAAGGGCGTGGAAACCACCGCGCCGCTCGGCCGCGCGCTGATGACCGATGAGCATTTCCGGAAAGGCCGCTACAACACGCATTACCTGGAAACATTCATGAACGAAAGCTTCCTCCTGAAATCATGACCATGAAAACGCTGAAAATACTGCTGGCACTTGTGCGGGGGCTCCTGATGGCGCTGGGCATCGGATGCCTTGTGTATGCGCCCTTTTCCGGGGGATGCATGGGCGGCGGACTGACGTTTTTCCGCGAGCAGTATGTGGCCCTTATTTTTGTGCTGCTGCTGGCGGGACTGCTGCTCCTGCCGGGCCGGATCCGGCTCCGCGGGAAAAAAGAGATGGAGTTCATCCCGCTGAACGGGCCCGGCGGTGACATCCGCGTCAGTGTGCGGGTGGCAAAGAACACGGTCCAGGAATGCGCGGCGAAATTTGACGCCATCCGCAGCCTCGAACCGGAGCTTTCATGGAGTTCGGAAGGGCTGTCCGTCGTGATGCGCCTTCAGATGCAGCGCGGCCGGCCTTTGACCACGGTGTGCATGGACCTGCAGGAGGCCGTGCGGGAAATTTTCGCCGGGGAACTGGGCATCGAGCAGCTGCGCGAGGTGCGGGCCGATATTATAGAACTTTCCGCCGCCGCGAAGGCCGCCGAAACGCTGCCCGTGCCGCCGCCTGAGGTGGAATCCAAACCGGAGCAGGGGGCCTGACATGGACTGGAACCGCATGGCGGAGGAATATCTTGGCGTGGCCGACGAGCTCTTCAACCGGCTGAAGGGCGAAATCGCAGACCTGGCCGAGCTGATCGCCGCGCGGTTGAAGGCGGGCGGGAAGGTTATGATTTGCGGCAACGGCGGAAGCGCGGCGGATGCCCAGCATTTCGCGGCAGAGCTGGTCAACCGCTTCCTGATGGAGCGCAGACCCTATGCCGCGATCGCCCTGAGCACGGACACCTCCATCCTGACGGCCGTGGGCAACGACTACGGCTATGAATTCGTATTTGAGAAACAGGTGCAGGCGCTGGGGAAAAAGGGCGACATTCTGATCGCCATTTCCACCAGCGGAAACGCATCCAATGTCTGCCGCGCGGTTGACGCGGCAAAAGCCCTGGGGGTCACCACCTTGGCGCTCACCGGCGGCCGCGGCGGAAAACTGGCCGGGCTTGCGGATCATGTGCTGTCTGTTGCCTCCACTTCCTGCGTGCCGCGCATTCAGGAGGGGCATCAGTTCATCATGCACGCGGTCTGCGAGCGCGTGGAAGAAATCCTCAAATAACCGTTGGCGGGAGCGCATCATGCCTGAAAGAACAGTGGATATTGTCATTGTGGGGTCTGTGGGCATTGACACGGTCGAAACCCCCTATGCCCGCCGCGAGTCCATTCTGGGAGGTTCCGCCAGCTACGCCTGCATGGCCGCTTCCTATTTCGCGCCGACGGGCATGGTCGGCGTGGTCGGGGCGGATTTCCCGGAGGCGTACCGAAAACTTTATGCGGATGCCGGGATCAATCTGGACGGCCTGCGGACGGTTCCGGGAGACACCTTCCGCTGGGAGGGAAAATACGAAGCCAACATGGACAACCGCAGCACGCTGGCGATCGCGCTGAATGTGTTCGAGGACTTCAAGCCCGAACTGCCGGCCGGCTATGTGAACGCGCCGTACATTTTCCTCGGCAACATCTCCCCTCAGCTTCAGATGCATGTGCTGGATCAGGTGAAGTCGCCGGAGTTTGTGCTGGCCGACACGATGGATCTCTGGATTCAAACCGCGCCGGATGATCTGAAGAAGCTGATCTCGCGCGTGGACATGCTGACCCTGAACGAATCGGAGGCGCGCGCGCTGACCGGCGGGCGCTATTCGCTGATCCGCGCGGGCCGCGACCTGCTGGAGCTGGGCCCGAAATATGTGATGATCAAGAAAGGCGAGCACGGAAGCCTGCTCATCACGCGCGACAATCTTTTTGTGCTTCCCGCGTTTCCGCTGGAGAGGGTGGTGGACCCGACCGGGGCGGGGGACACCTTTGCGGGCGCGTTTCTCGGCGCGCTGGCCCGGTTTGGGGGCATAAGCGAAAAAAATCTTCGCAGGGCCATGCGCTGCGGCGCGGTCGTGGCTTCCATCGGCATCGAGGCGTTCAGTCTGGATGCGCTCAGGCATCTGACGCTGGCTGAAATCGAAAAGCGCGTCAGCCAGTTTCGCGCATACACAGCGATTGACTGAACACGCTCCGCGAGCCATCTTGCGGCCTTCTCCTTTTCGCGGCTTCACCGGTCTTCGATGGTCCCCAAAAACCGCCGAAAAAAGTCAAAAAACACCAAAAAAGCGGCAAAAATGGCCAAAAATGGCAAAAAATAGCCAAAAATGAGCGAAAAAACAGAAAAAACGCAAAAAATGGCAGAATATTGTCAAGAAAAATATGAAAATATCGAAAATCGCCGATATTTTTATGCTGATTTTGCGGAATTCATAAAATAATGAAAAAATAGCAAAATATTTTTAATATTATTCTTGCACACTCCGGATTCTGTGGTAAATATGCAAGTACTTTTGAGTGACAGCTCGAAGAGAGGTACGATATGACCAAGACAACCATGGATGGCGGCCAGGCAGTGATTAAATGCCTTGAAAATGAAGGCGTGGAATTTCTGTTCGGCATTTCCGGCGGTTCGGCAATCCCGATTTTTGACGCGATTGTCACCACCAGCACCAGCATCAAAATGATCCTCACCCGCCACGAGCAGGGTGCGGCCCACATGGCCGATGGCTATGCGCGCGCCACCGGGAAACCCGGCGTGGTGCTGGTCACCAGCGGCCCGGGGGCGACCAACACGCTCACCGGCATCATGACCGCGCACATGGACAGTGTCCCCATGATCGTCCTGACCGGCCAGTCCATCCGTCCGATGATTGGGAAGGATGCCTTTCAGGAGGCGGATATCTTCGGGATGTGCATGCCGGTCGTGAAGCACAGCTATCTGATCAAGGACACGAATGACATCCCGCGGATCATGCGCGAGGCGTTTCATATCTGCAACACCGGCCGCCCGGGCCCGGTCCTGATTGATCTGCCCAAGGACGTGACCGCCGGGCCCTGCACGGCGGACCTCGCCGCGGAAATGGATCTGCCCGGCTACAAGCTGCCCGATCCGCCCGACAAGGAAACCGTGCTCGAAATCGCCGAGGCCCTCAGCAAGTCCGAGCGGCCGGTGATGATGCTCGGGCACGGCGCGCTGATCGCCGGCGCCGCGGAATCCGCGAAAATCCTGGCCGAGAAAATGCGCATACCGGTGATGACCACCTTCCTCGGGAAGGGGGCGTTCCCGGAAACGCACAGGCTCTCGCTGGGCTGGCCGGGCATGCACGGCACGGCCTATGCCAACAAGGCGCTTTGCGAATGCGACCTGCTGATCAACATCGGCGGGCGCTTCGATGACCGCATTCTCGGCAAGCCCGCCCTGTTCTGCAAGGACGCAGTCAAAATCCATGTGGACATTGATCCGGCCGAAATCGGCAAGATGATCAGGCCGGACATCCACTGCGTCTCGGATGCGAAGGATTTCATTGATGAGCTCACAAAGCACGTGGGGCACCTGAATACGGGCGAGTGGCTGGCGAAACTGGACGGGTATAAAAAGAAATATCCGCTCAAGTACCGCAAGGGCGGCGGCCTCAAGATGCAGCACGTGATCGAGGAGCTGTATAAAATCACCGGGGGCAAGGCCGTTGTCGCCACCGACGTGGGCCAGCACCAGATGTGGGCGGGGCAGTTCTATAAAACGGACTATCCCAACAACTGGCTGTCTTCCGGCGGGGCCGGCACGATGGGCTTCGGTGTGCCCGCAGCCGTCGGCGCCCAGTTCGGGCGGCCGAACGAGCTGGTGGTCTGCATCACCGGCGACGGCGGTTTCCAGATGTGCAATCAGGAAATGACCACGGCAGTGGTCCACAAGCTCCCCGTCAAGTTCATCGTCCTGAACAACCACTATCTCGGCATGGTCCGCCAGTGGCAGGAGATGTTCTATGACGACCGCAAGAGCGGCGTGGACCTGGAGGGCAACCCCGACTTCGTGAAACTGGCCGAGGCCTACGGCATGAAGGGCTTCAACCTGAAGCGGGCGGGGGACATCCGCAAGATCCTTAAAAAGGCCATCGAGTGGAACGACGGGCCCTGCCTCATCAACGCCGAAGTGGAGAAGACCGACAACGTGTTCCCGATGGTGCCTGCGGGCGCCGCGCTGGAGGACATGCTGATTGAACCTCCGCGGCACAAACTTGAAAAGCCGACCGGTTCCACGTGATCGAAAAAGGAGTCACTGCAATGGCAAACACAGAATTGAACAATTCGATCGGGGTGCACACCCTCAGCGCCTATGTCGCCAACAAGCCCGGCGTGCTGGCCCGCGTGGCGCAGGTTTTCTCGCGCCGGGGGTTCAACATTGACTCGCTCGTGGTGTCGTCCTCCATTGACGGAGATTTCTCGCGCATGACCATCACCGCGACCGGAAATCCGGACATGCTGGATCAGGTCATCCGCCAGGTGAACAAGCTGGTGGACGTGATCCACTGCTTCGACCACACCGGCCAGGATGTCGTCGTGCGGGAGCTGGCGCTCATCAAAATCGGCGTCACCGCCGAGGAGCGCACCGAGGCGCTGCAGGTCGCCGAGCACTTTGCGGCCAAGACGCTGGACCTCACGGAAAATTCGATGATCATCATGTGCACTGGCCGGTCGAGCAAGCTCGACGCGCTGACCGGCCTGCTCAAGAAATACAAAATCATCGAGCTCGTGCGGACCGGCAAGGTCGTCATGGCCCGCGGCGACGATCCGACCTGATGCAGAACTTCCAATGATTGGAACTTTTTGCGCGAAAAGTTCCAATCATTGGAAAAATCCCCTCTAACAGTTCCAATTGCTGGAACTATCACGCGTTTACAGCACCATTTTGACGCCTTCGATGCTGCGGAGTTCGGCGTCAAAATTGTCCATGATTTCCCGGGATTCCACGCGCACGGAGAGGCTGCTTGTGATCCAGCCGCTGACAGCATCATGTATATTTGCATTTTAAATGCAAATATGTCTTGACTGAAAACGGGGATGCGTGGCATAGGTAAAGTCATGAAAAAATATGTTCATCGAAGCCTCGAGACCGTCCTGAAGAACCTGCTGAAGCAGTTCCCGGCGGTGGCTGTCACCGGTCCGCGTCAGTCCGGGAAATCCACACTGCTTCTCAAAACGCTTCCGGAGGCCCGCTACGTGACGCTCGACGATCCCGTTGCGCTTCAGCAGGCCCTAAACGACCCCGAACTGGTTCTGGGAAACGGCGACAAACCGGTTGTTCTGGATGAAATTCAATACGCTCCATCACTGCTTCCGTATATCAAAATGCGGATTGACCGCAACCGGGGCGCCAAGGGGCGGTTTATTCTGACCGGGTCGCAGCAGTTTGCCCTGATCAAGAACCTGGGGGAGTCTTTGGCCGGACGCATTGGCTTGCTTGAGCTCCTTCCATTCAGCGTTGAGGAAGCTTCGCGGGCCGGCGCAAGTTCCGGTTCTCTGGCCCGTTTTGAGCGGGCCTGCCTGCGAGGCATGTTCCCCGAGCCAACCATGAATTCCGGAATGGATGTCCCCCGGTGGTATGCCTCCTATGTCCAGACCTATCTGGAACGTGACATCCGCACCCTGTATGACATCGGGAACTTGCGTGAATTTGAACGGTTCCTGCAGTTGCTTGCGGCGCGATGCTCGCAGGAACTCCATCTTACCGTTCTTGCGACGGATACCGGGGTGGCGGTCAATACCATCAAGAAATGGATTTCAATTCTCGAAGCCTGCAGAATTATATATCTGCTTCCTCCCTATTACAGGAATCTGGGCAAGCGCATTGTCAAAGCCCCGAAGGTATATTTTCTGGATATCGGCATGGTGTGCTATCTGACGGGCTTGCGGGATCGGCATCATGTCATTAACGGGCCGTTGGCTGGCGCTCTGTTTGAAAATTTCTGCGTTCAAGAAGCGCTGAAGGCGATGCTTTCAAAAGGGGTTCCGCCCCGTTTGTATTTCCTGAAAACTCATAACGGACTGGAAGTTGATCTGCTGGTCGAGGGCATTAACGGCCGGCTGTGTCCGTTTGAATTCAAATTCTCAAGCACGCCTAAGCCTGCCATGTGCAGCTCGCTGGAGCGTTTTGGCGAACTGTTCAAGGATTTGAATCCGGAACCCGGTAAATTGGTTTCCCTGTCGGAAAAGACGGCTCCGCTGACGCGTTCAATTATGCATGCTTCACTGGACGTATTCCTCTCGGAGATCAGGAATCTGGCGCAAGTCTAGAGCATGTTGAAAATGAATATGTTCTTCACAGCACCAGCTTGACGCCTTCGATGCTGCGGACTTCGGTGTCAATTTTGTCCATGATTTCCCGGGAATCCACGCGCACGGAGATGTTGTAGGTGATGTAGTTCCCATTGGCCGAAACGTTGCCGGCCTCCAGCAAATTCTCGTTGCCTGTATTTCTGCTTGACTGACCCGTTTTTTGGTAGCAGGGTCAGTTCATGAGCCTGTTCTGGTCCATTGGCTGTGGTGGTCGCATACGTCAGCGCAGGAGGCATCGGTTTTGTATCGGGCGAATGTGTTCCCCTGTAACCTTTCTGATTGCGGCTTGTGTTTTCTCTATAATGGTCGGTCTACTGGATTTGCGTGCTGAGGATTTGGCTGCTCCTGCGACGCTTCAGTTCACTTCGCCGACTCCCGCATCTCAGCTCTCGACGATCGGAACCTTCTATTCGGCACAGCATCCTGACTGGCCGCCTTTCCCTGCAAATGTGCATGATCTGCCTGCATGGGCCCTGGGCAATGGCTGCTTTCTGCTTGCCGATGCGGACTTTGACTACGAGGCCTTTGCAGAATCAATGGAAGCCGTGAATTACGCGTCCGGCGAATATCCAATGATCTCCCGGGATTATTCCAGCGACGACCTCTGGATTACAATCAACGCTGTTGTCAATGGACGCACCGATGTCACGGCCGATTTGACGCTCCATACCCCCGAGACTAGTACCAGCGCCAGCTGGGATTTGTATTATGCGCGCTCTCTCGATTGGCAGACGGATTGGAAATTTCTGATGCGGTGTCCCACAAATATCATTGGGCAGACCAATGTGTATGCGCGATACATGCCCGATGAAATAGCGTTCTTTATGGCGAGAGAAACAACGACCAACTGTGACTTGAGCGTCACGACCAATGTCACGCCGCAGCAGATGGCCGAAATGCTGGTTCCGCCTTGGGTGACGGTAACAAACGTTAATTACACCGGCGCCGCCGTCGCGCGAGGGATCTTCGCGAACGGCAATTGTTGCGGCCTGCCGATCGCGGGAGGCGTGATTCTCTCTTCGGGATATATAACCGATGCGGCTGGGCCCAATGATGTTGACAATAAAGGGGATACTGTGGGCGGCCCGCCTGATGCCGACCTGAATCTTCTCGTCGGCGGCTCGGATAGCAAGGACGCTGCAATCCTGGAATTCGATGTTATTTCAACAAACGCATGTCTGCTGAAATTCAGATATGTCTATGCTTCTGAAGAGTATCCGGAGTATTCTGGGTCAATGTATTGTGACCCCTTTGCCATTTTTGTTACAACAAATCGTGTTGGTGCGAACTGGATTAATACTATAAGCAACAATATTGCCCTTGTACCCGTTGATGCACATATTCCGGTAACCGTCTACACGGTTAACGGTGGTTATGAGCATGCATACGAAGGAGTTATCCCCACCAATGCGCCGTACTAT
>JAKQHR010000046.1 GCA_029557905.1 Verrucomicrobiota bacterium | reverse complement strand
GTCGAGATTTCAGACGTTCCGCCCAGGCATATGGCGCTTGGGAACAATCATCATCTGGCGATCTATGCGGGCAAAAACAGTAAGGGCGAGGAGGTGTGGAACTGCGAGGTGGTTCCCCTTCTCGAAGTCAAGCGCCGCGTTGCCTCCGCCGAAGACGCCGTGCGTAAAACCAATGAACGAGGTGAACCGCTTGTGTTCAGCCTGGCCATCAACGATACGGTGAAAATGATGTGTCAGGGGGAAGAGGTAATTGCTGTCGTGCAGGCCGTTTCTAATGTTCCAGCCCCCGATTACCTATTTAAACTGCACAATGATGCACGAATGGCAAAAGAGCGCAAAGATGACCGTATAAGAATCCGAAGCGATGCTAAACTGCACAAGGAATTTCAAATTCAGAAACTCGCAGTAACACCTTTAGGTGAAATTCATCCGGCCAATGACTAACCGGATCATAGATGTTTCAGATCACGCAGTTAAGCTTTCGCTGAAGTACGAGCAACTGGTAATTGCCCGCGAAGGCGTTGCGGATGTGACCATCCCGACAGAGGACATCGCCGTTCTGGTGGTGGCCAGTCAAGGCACGGTGTACACCCATGCCGCACTCTGCCGGCTTGCTGAGAAGGGCGCCATGCTTGTGGCCTGCAATGCCAAATGCATGCCGGTCGCGATGCTCCTGCCTCTGCCGAATCATGCCCTTCAGGGGAAGCGCGCCGCCGTGCAGGCTTCAGCAAAGTTGACTGTAAAAAAGCGGCTCTGGCAGCAGATTGTCAGAGCTAAAATCATGGCACAGGGAAACCTCCTGCTGCAGATACACGGAGACGCCTGCGGGCTTCCTGCAATGGCGGAGCGAGTCAAATCCGGAGATTCAGAAAATTATGAAGCCCGCGCCGCCCGCCGCTACTGGCAGGAGCTTTTCAAGCCGCTGGAATTCAGCCGTGATCCGGACGGCAATCCGCCGAACCATTTGCTGAATTACGGATACACCGTTCTTCGCGCGATCGCGGCCCGTGCTCTCGCGGCAAGCGGCCTTTATGCCGCGATGGGCCTTCAGCACCACAACCAGTACAACTCCTTTGCGCTGGCGGATGACCTGATGGAACCCTTTCGTCCGCTGGTGGATCAGGCCGTCTATGACATAGTTCAGCAAATGGGGCCAGAGGCACCCCTTGAGAGAAAAACCAAGGCTCGCCTGATTTATCCGTTTACGGTCGAATATGATGACAGCGGCGTGCAGCGTGGATTTTTCCCCGTCATGGCTCGCGCGGCCTCATCACTTGCGGATGCGCTTGAAAACCAGACCGGGGAAATTCTGCTCCCGTCCTGAAAAGACGGATGAGCCTTTCGGAATACAGAGGCATGTGGCTGGTGGCGATGTTTGATTTGCCCGTGGTAACCAAAACCGAGCGCAGGCAGTATGCCCGTTTCAGGAAGGCTTTGCTGAAGGACGGCTTCGTGATGCTCCAGTTCAGTGTGTATGCACGCTATTGTGCCAGTGAGGATGCCAGTGTCGCGCACCGGAAAAGCATCAAACTGTCTCTCCCGCCGGAAGGCCAGGTGCGTGTTGTGACCCTCACAGACCGCCAGTTTGGAAAAATGGAGGTCTTCCTTGGAAAAAAACGCAAAGAAACAGAAACAGCGCCTGCTCAAATGGAATTTTTCTAAACGCAGGCGGCCCGCAAACTTCTCAATTAAGAAGCGCTTGCGGGCCGCGTAATGTATCTGAACGGCGATTCCCGGTCAATCACAGCCGAACGCGACGGTGCTGACGAGCACCTGCAAATGTATCTGAACGGCGATTCCCGGTCAATCACAGCGAGTCGGC
>JAKQHR010000026.1 GCA_029557905.1 Verrucomicrobiota bacterium | reverse complement strand
TGAACGGCAATGTGGTGATCCCGGAGCCGGGAACCATGGCGCTGCTGGGTCTGGGCGGACTGGCCATTCTGGCCGTGCGTCGCAAGATGCTGAAATAATTTCAACAGATAGAAACGAAAAACCCCGCAGAAATGCGGGGTTTTTCTTTTGGGCAGAACACGGCCCAGATCTGTCTGTTTCGGCTTGCGGAATGCGGAAGAGGCTGTAGATTAAAGCAATGAAATCAATTGCTCTGCAATTTGGATTGTGCGCGGCCATTCTGCTGGCGGCCGGTTCCGCGCATGGTGCGGTTTACGCCGATTTTGAAACCCCTCATGGAACGTTCACGGTGGAACTGGACGTGCTGAACGCCCCTCGCGCCACGGCCAATTTTCTGGGCCTGGCGGATGGTTCACAAACCTGGCGGGATCCCGTGACGGGAGCTGTCAGGGGCGGAGAGGCCGGGGATTCCTCCTTCTATGATGGAATGCGCTTCTATGCAACGGCAGGACAGGCTGCTTTGCTGGGGGGATTGCGCTCCTATACCGGCACCACGGGGACTGAATACTGGGAAGGCCCGGGATATACCATTCTGGATGAAGTGACCAATGGCGTGGATCTGGCCCGCGGTGTTCTGGCCATGCCGGAATTTGAAGGCCCGCACAGCGGTGGCGGAGAACTGGCCGTGATGCTGACCAATGATGCTTATCTGGGCAGCGGATGGACTGCGTTCGGAATGGTGACCGGTGCGGGAATGGCCGTGGTGGATGCCATCGTGAGCGAGGTGACAAATGCCGACACCCGTGTGGCCGCCCAAATCACAATCCGCGATGCCGGAATCACTCCCCAGGAAACCCAGGCGCTGGCCGTGGCCAGAAACGACCTTCCGGTTATGGAAGAGATGCCGCTGGGATTGAATCGCGAAGGCGACGGGACTCGCACGGTTTTGTTCTGGTCGCTCCCGCAAAGTCAGGCCTGCCTTGCCGTCTCATCTAATTTGATGAAGGATGGCTGGTCTGTCATGCCGGGCAACTGGAACAGCGATACCAATCAGGCATGGATGAGTGTCCCACTGGCGTATGTTCCCGGTCTCGTGGACGGGCTGGGTTTCCTTTACGGTTCACAGGCGGTTTATCCGAAAATGACGGCCAGTCTGTTTTCTGATAAGTGCAGAATCGCCGTGGCGCACACGGGAGTGGACTATCAGTACTGGCTTGATTTTGCAGGGGGGACCGGGATCTGGGCCCGAGTGGAGGATGGTGCGCCGGTGGAATCCGGAAGCATTTCCAGTTTAGGGCAGGAACTGGCGAGGGCCAACAGCGTACATCTGGTATTGGTTATTGGCTTGAATGCTTATCACTACTGGTTTGGTTTTGATGAAGCTGGGACTTCCGATGGCCGATTCTATTGCGAGATAAGGTATTTGAATTCCCCCCCACCGACAGCAACGGACAGCGGTACGTTTATCTATGAAGACGGATGGGGCGCGAAGGTGCCGGCGATGAAAAACCGGAGACGGAGTTCAAGGACGAAAACGGCGGCTCGCGCACCAGCAGACAGAAAGTCAACGCTCTTGCTGAACAATGAATGGCCTGCGCCGCGCCGTTTGCGCCGGTAACCTGATCACGGGGCATAAAGAAGCCGGGTGGCTGAGTATTCCCGAAAAGGCTTGCGCTCCCGATAAAGAGCTATGCGTTTTTCCACTTTGCGCAGCATCTGGGGGGCATCGGTGGCCGTTGAAGATTTGAGGAAAGCCGCCACCTTTTCCGCCGTCCGCAGGGCCGCATCAAAATCGCCCGCATTGGCCTGCGCCACGGACAGCGTGTCGAGGATCACCGGATGGCCGGGAGATGCCTCAAGCGCCTTGTTGACCATTTGAATGACCTCTTCCGGATCCGCAGGAGAGCCCGACGTGGTGGCCAGCAGCCAGGCGATGTTGTTGAGGATGTCGGGCCGACCGGCGGAACTCTGCGCGAGTTTTTGAAAGAACGGAAGCGCCTGAACATACAAACCGCTGGACCACAGCGCCGTATAGGACAGGAAATAATCTTCGGGAAGCAGCCGCTTTTTGTCTTTCAGGGCGGTGATCTTGGCGGCATACGCAAGCGCGGCAGCGTCATTTCCCTGCTGATGAGCCAGCAGCATGGCGATGGCGTGCAGCTGTTCCTGCGTTTTCGGCTCAAACACGCTTCGGCGAAAGGTCTCCTCCATAAAATGATTGGCTTGCTCATACTGCCCGGCGAAAAAGTTCAGTGTGGTCAGATAACCTTCATAAATGCCCGGATTGCCCAGATTGTCGCAGGGCGGATAATTCTCCCTTGCAAATTCAAGCGCGGCCTCTGTTGATTGAAGCTGTGAGAGACATATGATTTTGAGCACCAGGCCGAAGGAAACGCAGGGTTTGATTTCGAGCATCTGGCTGGCCATCCGGTCGGCCTTGACAATATTCCCGTTCGCAAACAGCTCTTCTCTGGCCTGATAATGAATAGCGGCATAATGATCCGGATGAAGCCGTGCGATATGCGCATACATGCTCCTGTCATTCTTCCACGACGGGAGAAGGCGCAGGGTGAGGAGGGCCAGTGTCAGGAGCACGCAGACCGCCAGCCCGTTTCGTCCGGCGCGCGCCCCGCGATTCGGCAGGGCCTTTGAGGAGAAGGCAAACAGCAGGGCGACGGAGAGCCCGATGGAGGGAAAGTAGGAATAGCGGTCGGCGACAGGATATATTCCGATTACAACAATCCCAATGACGGGAAACAGCAGGCCAAGAAAGGTCAGCCAGCCGATGATCATGTGGGGCTGTTCGCGGCGACGCATCCATATCCAGGCAGTGAGAGAGCCCAGAAAGGCGGTGGACAGCAGGAAGTACGCCGGGGCAACAGGCTGGCGCGGCACCATGGCAAACAGACGGACCGGATAGAGGAATTTGTAGAGATAGAAAAGGTAGTTGGAGGGAATGCAGTAGAGCCGCACCCACAGTGGGACAGTGGACATAGCTTTTGTCTGGGTGAGATAAACGGCCATCGCCGCACCGGCCGCGCCAAGGAAATACGGGATTTTTTCGCGGAGCACGCGGAGGAGTGCGGGGGAAAGAGAGGCGCGGGGCATCCCCTCCAGCCGGCGCAGCGGCCAGATGTCCAGAAGCAGAAGCAGAAACGGGATTGTGACCAGCATGGGTTTAACCAGCAGCCCGAGGATGAAGAACACGAACGCTGTCACATGCAATGCAGAGACCGCGCGTGCAGATCCATTCTCCCTGAGTTTCGCGGTCCAGGCCTGCACGTAGGCCAGTATGCACAGCAGTGCGAAGAAGGTGGACAGCACATCCTTGCGCGAGGTGACCCATGCAACCGACTCAACCCGCAGGGGATGCAGCGCCCAGATGGCTGCGAAAAACAGGGCCCGCCAGGGCTTCCTGCAGAAGGCATACAGCAGGAGGTACAGCAGAACGGAATTGAGGGCATGGA
>JAKQHR010000001.1 GCA_029557905.1 Verrucomicrobiota bacterium | reverse complement strand
CCGAATGCTGGTTGCCGTGGTCATCACGTTGGCCCAAACCCACCAGAAGGCGGCCTGGGCCAGCAGATAGAATCCCCAGCGCGGCGCAATGAAAACAAGGGCAAT
This sequence comes from Verrucomicrobiota bacterium, assembly GCA_029557905.1. GTDB lineage: Bacteria > Verrucomicrobiota > Kiritimatiellia > JAKQHR01 > JAKQHR01 > JAKQHR01. The sequence continues at coordinate 57,406 of JAKQHR010000001.1, read as the reverse complement.
GCCGATGAGATTGGCCGGACAGGCCAGAAACACGTCGGCGAAGGCAATGCCGTAGAAGTTCTTCTGCTCGTGCCAGTCATCGGCCGACCCGTCCGGGTTTTTGAACGACCGGCCCCGGAGAATCATCACCTGCCAGCCCAGCAGAAGCAGGGTGTAAAGCCCCATGAACGCGAGCATCGCATACAGGCTGATTTTTGAGAGGAGAGAGAGCTGTTCCATAATCGCCGCCTCCTTGTTTAATCCGGCCGCCGCACTTCACAGGACAGAGCATAACCGTCGGCCGCGGGAGGTTCCAGTTTTTTATCCGGCGAATCAGCCCGGCGGAGGCCGCAGCACAGTTTGATGTTGCCGGGCGGCCGGCACGGAGGATAAAGTGGCGGCTGCGCGTTTTTTTGATTGGAAGAAAGGCCTTTGACATGCCGGCGGCAAGCCCTTTTGAAGTGGAAATCCTGGTTCAGGCGGAGGACATTGACGAGCTGGGCCACGTGAACAACACGGTGTATCTCCGGTGGGTTCAGGATGCGGCCGTGGCCCACTGGACAAAGATCGCTCCGGCAGAGGCCCGGGAGCACCTGCGATGGGTTGTGATACGCCACGAAATCGACTACAGGGCGCCTGCGCGCGCGGGCGAAACCGTCATCGCGCGGACATGGGTGGGCTCGGCAAAGGGGCTGCAGTTTGAGCGCAGGACGGAGATTCTGCGGGCGGCCGACCGAAGGCTGCTGGCGCGCGCACGCACGCTCTGGTGCCCCATTGACGCTGAAACCGACCGGCCGCGACGCGTAAGCCCGGAAGTGCGCAGCCTGTTTTCGGCGGGATGATTTCCTTTTTTCTCTTTTCCGGACCGCCGGACGCCGCTACTATGCCTGCAGTGAGTTTTCAAGTTTTACCGGATGCGAGGATGACATATGGGCCAGTTTCTTCCGTTGGATGATTTGCAGACCTACAAGCAGACCCTGCAGCATATTCCGCACCTGAAAGATTTCCGGGGAAAGTACCTGGACGAGCTGTTCCGCGCCAGCGAGCTCTGCGATTTCGCAGCAGGGGAGACCATTGTTGAGGAGGGCGAGTTTGGCCACCAGATATTTTTTCTGCTGCTGGGCGAGGTCGCCGTGACGAAAAAAGGCGTGCCGGTGGCCTCCATTCGCGGCTATGGGGAAATCTTCGGGGAGGACCCGATCCTGAACCAGGAGCGGAGAGCGGCGACGGTGAAGGCCGTCACCCCCTGCTACTGCCTTTCCGTGCACACCCAGCGGCTCGAAATGCTGAATGATCAGGAACAGCGGTCCTGCTTCGCCGTCATTCACCACATCTGCGCGCAGGTGCTTTCCCGCCGGCTCAAGGAAACCACAGAGGAACTGGCGCGCGTTGAAAACGAACTTCAGGTCCTTCGAAGCCAGATGGTGAAATAGACAACCCCGGGGATGTATTATGGCCAACAAAATTGATGAACTCCTGCGCCTGATGGTCGCCCATGAAGCAAGTGACCTCCACCTGACCACTTCACTGAAACCCTATCTTCGCATCCACGGCTCCATGCAGCGGATTGAAGACCACCCCGAACTGACGCAGAAGGACACCGAGACTTATCTTCTTCCCCTCGTGCCGGAAGACAACATGAAGGTGTTCGCCGAGAAATGGGACACCGATTTCGCCTACGAGCTGGAGGGGGTCGGCCGTTTCCGCGTGAATATTTTCATGGACCACAACGGACTCGGCGGCGTGATGCGCATCATCCCGTCGGTGATTCCCAATGCCGACAAGCTGGGCCTTCCGCAGTCCGTGCGGAATTTCTGCTATCTTTCAAAGGGGCTTGTGGTGGTCACGGGTCCGACCGGAAGCGGAAAATCAACCACGCTGGCCGCCATGATCGACATGATCAACAACGACCGCCGGGAGCACATCATCACCATTGAGGATCCGATTGAATTTGTGCACCCGACCAAGCGGTGCCTGATCAACCAGCGCGAGGTGCACAAGCACACACGAAGCTTCTCCAATGCGCTGCGGGCCGCGCTGCGCGAGGATCCGGATGTGGTGCTGGTCGGAGAAATGCGCGACCTGGAGACCATCGAAATCGCCATCGAAACCGCCGAAACCGGCCATCTGGTGTTCGGCACGCTGCATACCACCACGGCCGCCAGCACCGTGGACCGCATCATTGACAAATTCCCTCCCGACCGGCAGAACCAGATCCGCACCATGCTGGCCGACTCGCTGAAAGGCGTCGTCGCGCAGACACTCTGCAAGCGCCGGCAGGGCGGCCGCGTGGCCGTGATGGAGGTGCTGGTGATCAACACGGCCGTCGCCTCCAACATCCGCGAAGGCAAGACCCACCACATCCCCAGCGCCATGCAGACCGGCAAGAGCGAGGGCATGCAGGTCTTCAATGACGAGCTGATCCGCCTGATTCGCGACGGAGTCATCACTCCCAAGGAGGCCTATCTCAAGGCCATCGACAAAATCGAAGTGCTGAAGAAGATCACCGAGGCGGGATTCACGCTGGACCTTCAGGGAACGGACAGCGAGGGCGTCCAGCACGAAGCTCTGCTGCAGGAGGCGCATGCGCGGCTGCAGGAAAACCCGAGCGATGTCGAGGCTCTGAACACCATGGCGTGGGTGATGTCCACCTGCGTGGACAGCCATATCCGCGACGGGGCCCAGGCCCTGAAAATCGCCAAGCAGGCCTTCAAACTTTCCAAGGGCCGCGACGTGCGCGTCATGCAGACGCTGGCGGCGGCCTGCGCCGAGAACGGGAATTTCAAGGAGGCCATCGGCGTGGCCCAGAGCGCGGCCAAGCAGGCCGCCAAGGAGGGCCAGTCGGAGCTTGCCGGCGAAATCCAGAAAAATATCACGCTCTATGAGGCCGGACGCCCCCTGCGCGAGGCCTGATCAGGATTTATTAACCGAATCCTCAATCCAGCGAAGAAAATCCGGATTCCCGTCCGCGACGGGCAGCATCTCGATGCAGGGACATTCATAGCTGTGCAGATCCCTGACGCGGTCAGTCAGCGGACCAGCCATATCCTCCGTCGTCTTGGCAATCAGAACCGCTTCTTCCGCCTGTTCGACGGCGCCCTTCCACCGGTACACTGAACGCATGCCCGGAATTATGTTCGCGCAGGCGGCCAGACCCTCTTCCACCAGCGCAAGAGCCATGCGCTTTGCCTGCTCCGCGTCGCTGCATGTAATATAAACGAAATAATGCTTCATACCGCGCATTCTCCCTGTCATACTTGGCCGGCTTGAAATATCTGGATTTAATGGTAACCATATCTATGCAGAAACATCGAATACTTATTCTGTTCCCGCTCCTCTTCATCTGCATGACCTTTTCCGTTTCGGGCTGGGGCGGCGCAATTCATGCGGTGATCAATGAGGCGGCCGCCCAGAATGTCCCCGAGGAAATGAGCGCATGGCGCGCCTACGCCCCGCTCCTTGCCGAGCACGGCGCGGATCCGGATTTCTGGAAGAGGGATGATCCCGCGGAACCTGTTCGGCATTTCATTGACCTTGAGCATTACGGGACGCCGCCGTTTGAAATCCCGCGAAATCTTTCCCCGCTGAAGAATGGCGCCCGGCGGGAGGGCGAAGCGCCCTGGGCAATCATGGATACGATGGAGCGGCTGACCGAAGCCATGCGGGAGAAGGACTGGTATCAGGCTGCCCGCATCGCGGCCGCCATCGGGCACTATGTGGGCGACACCCACCAGCCCCTGCACTGCACCGTGAATTATGACGGCTACCAGACGGGCAACGCCGGCATTCATCTGCGCTGGGAGGTTCAAATGCCCCGGCGAATCGGCTCGGCCGCAACCGTCACGAGTCCGGAACCGGCGGTCTATATCACCAACCTGTGGAACTGCGTCAACGGCTGGATCATGGAAGCCTGGCCGCTCTGCGCGAATATTCTCCAGGCCGACAACGAGGCGCGCTGGGCAAGCAGAAACAACGTGGAGTCGCAGTACTACTTCTTCCAGCTGTGGGAAAAGTCGCAGGATGTGTTCCTCCGGCAGATCAGCCGGGCGGCGGCCGACCTGTCCAGCGTCTGGTACACGGCATGGGTGGACGCCGGACGGCCCGAGATTCCCCCTCCGCCAAGGCAGATATCTTCCGCCTCCATTCATGTGGGCCGGGCGGCGCGAAGCCCGAAGGAGGAAAACCGGAAGGGCGCCATTGCTGTGCTGGCCGTCATTGGAGCCGCGGGACTCATAATAATAATTTCGAGCGTGTTCAAACAGAGACGCCAGAACACCCCTCCGGCCAAATAGCCGGATTTCCTGTTGCCGGGAATGCCGTGATGGGGTATGTTTTTCAGCAGATGAATTACGCCCTTGAACCGGACATAGCGGGGTTGGGATGAGCAAGAGATCAAAATTTTTCTGGGGATCGGTGCTGACGGTGGGGTTGCTGACTGGAGCGGCCGGCACACTGGCTTTTCGCGCCCACCGGGTGTGGAATGTCGCAAAGGATATGCGCGCGCAGCTGCGCTATCTGACGGCCGGAGATGAAACCATTGGCGAAGTGCCCGCATCAGATGCATTCGACGCTGATTATCTGAAAAGCATCTTCGGCGAAGATCCCGAGCTTTTTCATCAGCTGAGAACCGTTGTGGCGAAGGGGCTTGAGGAAACTCCCGTTTTGAACCTCGGCGAAGTCTCCGCCATGATGGTGACGCACCGGAAAGGCGATGACGGGCAGCCGCGCGATGTCGTGGTTCATGTGATGGGCGGATTTCCGCCCGATGCAAGAAAGATCGGATTCCACCGCGACGGCTACATGAAGAAAATGGTGGACTCTCATCTGTGGGATGCGGGCAACATCGCGCTCGGCGTCCTCGGGCGCGACATGGTCCTTTTTGCCCAGGAGGAAACCATCGGTCCCCATCAGGAACTGATTGCGGCCATCTTTCGGGGCGATATCATGCCGCTTGTGGAAAGCCTCGATGATCCAATCTATTTCACTCTTGTATTCCCCGACCCCCAGCACATCGTTCCCCCGCAGCTCAAGCGGCATATCCAGGCCGTGATCATGAAGGGCTATCTGGGGCAGAAGGACGGAAAGACCGATGTGATCTTCCTCACCCCCTCCGCCCGGTCGGCGCGCTATGCGTTTTCCATTCTGCAGGACCTGAAAACCGCCGCCGAACTGGCGCTGCAGGTGAAATGGAACGGAGTCAAGACTCCTGACCGGTGGCGGGCCGAGCCCACGGTCCAGTGCTGGTGGGCCTACGAGATTGTGCAGAACTCAAAAGCCAGCACCTTCGAGCGTGAAGCGGGCATCATTCGCCTGAGCAGCAGCTACGGCCGCGTGATGAACAATGCGGTTTTGAAAATCATTGAACGCTTCGGCCGCGACGCCCGGCAGATGCAGCTAGCCTATGCGCCCCAGACAGAACCCGTTGGAGATGACGAGAAGGCCTACTGGAGCCTCACTCACCACTGGGGTCCCGACTGGCCGGTTGGTTCCGACGGCATGATTGTGGCCGGGGCCCCCGCGACAGAACCGGCCCCGGCAGAACCCGCGGCGGTTGAACCCGCGCCCGCAGAGCCGGCTGATGCGGAAGTTCCCGCTGATGAGGGGCCTGCTGCTGCCCAGTAGTTCCTGAAAAATAAACAGCAATTTGGTATTGACTTTTTATTTGAAGAGGCTTTAGGTTAAACACCATAAATAGTTTAAAAACGCCGTTGCGGAAACGCGGCGGCTGGAGCCGTCCGGTGCCCCCCTCCCCCGAATACCGGACGGCTTCTCTTTTTCAGGGACGGGCTTCAAGATAACGCATAATGCCGCGGGCGGCTGTCATTCCGTCGGCAATTGCGCGCACCACAAGTGACTGGCCGCTGACCGCATCGCCGGCGGCGAAGACACCATCCACGGTGGTCTGCCGGTCCGCGTTTGTCCGGATGTTTCCGCGCGCATCGAGTTCAAGGCCAATGGAGGCGGCCAGCCGGTTTTCCGCCGGACCGGTAAAACCCATGGCCAGCAGAACAAGATCAGCGGGAATTTCGAATTCTGATCCCTCCTTTTCAGAACATTTCCCGCCGGACCACTCCACTTCCACGCAGCGCATCCCGCACACGCGCCCGCGGTTTCCGAGAAACGCCTTCGTGTTCACGCACCAGCGGCGGGTCCCGCCCTCCTTGTGGCTGCTGGTTGCGCGCACAATGCGCGGCCATTCGGGCCACGGATTCTCCGGTGCGCGGTCCGCGGGCGGCTGCGGCATGATTTCAATCTGAAGCACGCTCGCCGCGCCCTGGCGCAGGGCGGTTCCCAGGCAGTCCGATCCCGTGTCGCCGCCACCGATCACCACGACTTTTTTCCCGTATGCGGCAATCTCCGCCCCGGGGTCTATCGCATGACCGTCTTCTCTCAGGTTCTGCTGCACAAGATAGTCCATCGCAAAATGAACGCCGGCCAGTTCCCGGCCGGGAACCTCCAAATCGCGCGGCTTCCGGGCGCCAAAGCAGAGGCAGACCGCGTCGAAACGGTCGCGCAGATACCGGAAGGCCACATCCTCACCCACGCGCACTCCGCATTCAAAAACGATTCCGGCCTCTCTCATCAGGCCGGTTCTCCGATCCACCAGCGCCTTGTCCAGCTTGAAACCGGGGATGCCGTAGCGCAGAATGCCGCCGGGTTTCTCCGCGTCATCATACACCGTCACCCGATAGCCCTCCCGGTTCAGCATTTCGGCCGCGGCAAGACCGGCCGGGCCCGAGCCGATGACGGCCACACGCTGATTTTTTCGCACAGGCGGCTTCCGGGACAGCAGCCCGTGTTCGTAGCCGTAGTCCATTACGGCGCGCTCCATTTCGCGAATGGTGACGGGTTCGCCATGCAGGCCCGCGATGCACGATGTTTCGCACGGCGCGGGACAAATGCGGCCGGTGAACTCCGGAAAGGGATTGGTGATCAGCAGAAGCTCCAGCGCATCCGCCCAGCGTCCCTGATAAACCAGCTCATTGCATTCCGGAATCACATTGGCCAGCGGGCAGCCGTGGCCGTGACAAAAGGGCGTGCCGCATTCCATGCAGCGGCCCGCCTGCTCCCTCATCTGTTCCGGCGTAAGCGTCTGCTCCACCGGCTCAAAATCCTGAACCCGCACAACCGCCGGACGATAGCCCGGGTCCCTGCGCCGGTCCAGAAAACCAAAGCGCTTAGTCATTGACCACCTCCGCGCGTTCGGTTTCCGCATCCTCGCGGCTGAGCCGCCCCAGCGCCTTCTTGTATTCCATCGGAAACACTTTCACGAACAGCGCCCGCGCGGAATCCCAGTTGCGCAGGATTTCCGCCGCACGGGAACTCCCGGTGCAGTCGAAATGCTTCTGGATCATGCCCCTCAGTTCCTGCTCGTCTTCCGCCGAACTGACGGATTCAAGATCAATCATGTCGAGATTGCAGTTTTCGTCAAAGGTTCCCGTTTCGTCATACACGTAGGCAATGCCTCCGCTCATGCCCGCGCCGAAATTCACACCGACTGGACCCAGAATGACCACGCGGCCGCCCGTCATGTATTCGCATCCGTGATCACCTGCCCCTTCGGCCACGGCAATCGCGCCGCTGTTGCGGATGCAGAACCGCTCGCCGGCGCGGCCGTTCAGGTACAGTTCGCCCGAGGTCGCCCCGTAAAGAAGCACGTTGCCGGCAATTACACTCTCCGACGGGGGAAAGGCCGAGCCGGCCGGAGGGCGAATAATGATCTTTGCGCCCGACAGGCCCTTGCCCGCATAATCATTGGCCTCCCCTTCCAGAATCAGGGTCATCCCCCGCAAACAGAAAGCGCCGAAACTCTGCCCGGCCGAACCGGAAAACCGCAGCGTGATGGTGTCATCCGGCAGGCCCTGTCCTCCGCGGCGACGGGCAATCTCCGACGAAATCATGGCGCCCACGGTGCGCCGGCTGTTGCGGATGGGCAGAGTCAAATCCACCCGCTCGGCTTTTTCGATGGCAGGCCGAATGCGATCCATGATCTCGAGGTCCAGGGCATCTTCCACGCCGTGCTCCTGCTTCTGCGTGCAGCGCCTGTCCCGTTCCGGGCCCGGGGCCTGATACAGTACCCGTGAAAGGTCTATTCCACAGGCCTTCCAGAAATCAACGGCTTTATTCATCTGCAGAAGATCCGTCCGGCCGACCAGATCATCAAGCCGGCGCACGCCCAGCAGCGCCATGTATTCGCGAACCTCTTCGGCCACAAAGCGCATGAAATTGACCACATGCTCCGGCTTCCCCCGGAAGCATTTGCGCAGGCGCGGATCCTGAGTGGCCACGCCGACCGGACAGGTGTTCAAATGGCAGTCGCGCATCATCAGGCAGCCGCAGACCACCAGCGGCGCGGTCGCAAACCCGAATTCCTCCGCTCCCAGCAGCGCCCCGATCACGACATCCCGGCCGGTCTTGAGCTGGCCGTCCACCTGCAGGCGCACACGACTGCGGAGATTGTTCAGCACCAGCGTCTGCTGGACCTCGCTGAGTCCAAGCTCCCAGCTCACACCGGCATGCTTGATGGACGACAGCGGCGAGGCGCCCGTGCCTCCGTCATAGCCGCTGATCAGGATCATGTCCGCCTTGGCCTTGGCCACACCCGCGGCCACGGTGCCCACTCCGGTTTCAGAGACAAGTTTGACGGAGACCCGCGCCTCGCGGTTTGCGCAGTGAAGGTCATAAATCAGCTGGGCGATGTCCTCTATGGAATAGATGTCGTGATGCGGCGGCGGGGAAATCAGCGTGACGCCCGGCGTGGAGTGGCGCACCCGCGCGATTTCCGCGTTCACCTTGTGTCCGGGAAGCTGCCCCCCCTCGCCCGGTTTTGCTCCCTGCGCGATCTTGATTTGCAGCTCTTTTGCGTTCACCAGGTATTCGGCCGTCACGCCGAAACGCCCGCTGGCAATCTGCTTGATCGCACTGCATCGCGAATCCCCGTTCGGCAGCGGCCGGTAGCGCGCGGCGTCTTCTCCGCCCTCGCCGCTGTTGCTTTTCCCCCCGATGCGGTTCATCGCCACCGCCAGCGTCTCATGCGCCTCCCGGCTGATGGATCCGAACGACATCGCTCCGGTGACAAAGCGCTTCATGATTTCCCCGGCCGGCTCGACCTCCTCCAGGGGAACCGGATTCTGCGCGCGGAACCCGAGCAGGCCGCGCAGTGTGCTTTGCCGCTGCGTCTGGTTGTTAATGAGCTCCGCATAGCGCCGGTATTTCTCCCGGTCGTTCTCCCGCGCGGCCTGCTGCAGCAGGGTGATGGTGTCCGCGGTCCAGAGGTGCCGCTCTCCATCCTTCCGGAAGGCGTACTGTCCCCCGCTGGTCAGCACGTCCCCGTAGAGCGGCCGGTCCTGCGCAAAATCATATCGCGCCCGGGCCTCGCGCGCGATGCCATCCAGCCCGATGCCCTCCACGCGCGAAGGTGTGCCCGTGAAATACCGGCTGATCAGCTCACTGCTCAGGCCAACCGCTTCAAACACCTGCGCATTGCGGTAGCTGCGCAGGGTCGAAATTCCCATTTTCGACATGATCTTCAGCAGGCCTTTCTGAAGGGCGACGAAGTAGTTCTTAGTGGCGCGCGTGACAGGCAGATTCACCGGGAGCTGCTTCTTCACCGCGAGATCGGCAATAATCTCATAGGCGAGGTACAAATTGACCGCCGACGCCCCGTAGCCCAGCAGCAGCGCCAGATGCATGACCTCCCGCGCTTCGCCTGTTTCAACCAGCAGTCCCGTCCGGGTGCGCAGGCCATGCCCGATCAGGTGGCGGTTGACTGCCGCCGTGGCCAGCAGCGCCGGTATCGGCGCGCGGTCCCCCGCCAGGTCCCGGTCGCTGAGAATCACAATCCGGGCCCCGCTCCGCACGGCCGTCTCGGCCTGCCGGCAGAGTGAGTCCAGCGCATCCTCCAGATCCCGCCCGCTTCCGCGCGAAAAGAAGTCCATCTTCAGCGTCACGCTGCGGAAATCCTCGTGCGGAAGTTCGCGAATCCGCTGGAGGTCTTCATTTGAAAGAATCGGATGCTGCAGCTTCACCAGCCGCGCATGCTGGGGGCTTTCGCTGAGGATGTCGTCCGTGTTCCCCAGAAAGGTCATCAGCGACATCACCAGCTCCTCGCGGTACGGATCGATCGGCGGATTGGTGACCTGCGCGAAGATCTGCTTGAAGTACCAGTACAAAAGCTGCGGTTTCTCGGACAGCACGGCGAGCGGCTGATCGGAACCCATTGAACCGACGGGTTCGTGGCCGGTGGCCGCCATCGGCCCCAGAATGACCGTCAAATCCTCGCGCGTGTAGCCGAAAAGCTTCTCGCGGAAGTTCAGGTTCTTTTCGTCGGCGGTGACGGGGTTGACGGCGCTGAAGAAACCATGAATGTCGATGCGGTTCTCCTCAACCCACCGGCGATACGGCTGCCGGCGCGCAAGGCCCTGCTTGATCTCGATGTTTTTCATCAGGCGGCCGGTCTGCACATCGGCCATAATCATTTCGCCCGGCCTGAGGGATCCTTTTTCCTTCACGTCCTCCGGGGGAATATCCAGCACACCCGCTTCGGATGCGAACACCATGAACCCGTCCCGGGTGAGCGTGTACCGCGCGGGACGCAGGCCGTTCCGGTCGAGCACTGCGCCGATGAAACGGCCGTCCGAAAACGCGACGGCCGCCGGGCCGTCCCACGGCTCCATCAGGCCCGAATGGTACTCGAAGAAACCCCTCAGATCGGGCCCAATGGGATATTTCGTGCCCCAGGCCTGCGGAATCATCATCGCCACCGAATGATCAAGCGACCGGCCCGCCCGGCACAGCAGTTCCAGCACATTGTCCGCGGCGGCGGAGTCGCTCCCGCCCGGTTCAATCACCGGAAGGACCTTGCGGATGTCATCGCCCAGCACATCCGAGCGCAGGTTGTTCTCGCGGGAAGCCATCCAGTTCCGGTTGCCCTGAAGGGTGTTGATCTCGCCGTTGTGCGCAAGATAGCGGAACGGCTGCGCCAGCGCCCATGAAGGGAAGGTGTTGGTGCTGTAGCGCTGATGCACAATGACCAGCGCGGATACAAGGGCTTCGTCGTTCAGGTCGGGATAAAACGCCGCAATCTGTTTCGGAAGCATCAGCCCCTTGTACACGATGGTGCGCGAAGACAGGCTGGGAATGTAAAAAAGGTCACCCGGCGCGTGGACCGCCCCGGCTTTTCCCTGCGCCTGCTTGCGCATTACGCAGAGTTTCCGCTCCAGCGTTTCGCCGGAGGCCCCGGAAACAAAACACTGCGCCACAAAAGGCATCTCTTCCAGCGCCTTCCGGCCGAGCACGGAACTGTCCACGGGAACATCGCGCCAGCCGAGGAACCGCAGGCCTTCATCCTCCGCAGCGCGCTCGACCGCGGCGCGGCACAGGTCGCGGCGCTCCGGATCGCGCGGAAGAAACAGCATGCCGACCCCGTATTCCCCCGCGGGCGGAAGATCCATGCGCTGCGCAGCGACGGCCTTCCTGAAAAACGCGTCGGGAATCTGGAACAACAGCCCCGCCCCGTCACCGGTCTCGGGATCGGCGCCGGTGGCGCCGCGATGCAGCAGGTTCTTGAGCACCGTGATGCCCTGTTCGATGATGCGGTGCGATTTCTCTCCCTGAATGTTCACCAGGAAACCCACGCCGCAGGCATCGTGTTCCCTCTGCGGATCGTAAAGGCCCTGCGGCGCGGGAAAACAGTTCCTGCACTGTCGAACCGGGACGTCGTCCCTCTCCTTCCTGATCGTTTGCATGGGATTCCCCAGCCTACATCATGAACAGCATTTCGGCATAGGACGGAAGCGGCCATGCGTCATCCGGAAGCAGTCCCTCCAGCTCATCCACGGGCTCCCGGAGCGCCAGAGTGGCGGAAATCATGCCCGACACATCGTCTTCGGCTATCCGGCTCTCCAGCGACTTAATGGCGGAGAGCATCATTTCTGTATGCCGGCAGATTTCCTCGAGAAGCGACTGGGCGCCCGCGGCAGATCCGCCCGCCTCTTTGACCGACTTGATGTTCCCCGCCAGTTCGGTCTGCGCGCGAATGGCGGCGGGAGCGATCATCGTGCGGGCCATGGTTACCGCGCAGCGCGCTTCTATTTTGACCACGCGATGATAGGCTTCGATGTACACCTCGTAGCGGGAGGCCAGTTCGCGCTCGCTCAGCACGCGGTATTTGCTGAACAGGGCCTTTGCCTTTTCGGTGCGGTAGGAAGCCAGGGCCTCGGGCGTCTTTTTCAGGTTCGGGAGGCCGCGCCGCTCGGCTTCGGCCACCCATTCGTCCGTATAGCCGTCCCCGTTGAAGAGCACCCGCTTGTGCTTCCGGATGATGTCGGAGAGTATGCTCTGCAGGGCGGCATTGAATTCCTCCGCGCCCGCCTTCTCCAGCTTGGTGCAGATCTCATCAAGTGCCTCGGCCATGATGGTGTTCAGCACCACGTTCGCGGCCGAAGGATTCTGCTCCGATCCCACCGCGCGGAATTCAAATTTGTTCCCGGTGAACGCAAAGGGCGATGTCCGGTTGCGGTCCGTGTTCCCGCGCGGCAGAGGGGGAATGGAATCCACGCCCAGCTCGATCATGCCGCCCTTGTGCGAACGGTTTGCGCCGCCCTTTTCGATCTGGTCAATAATATCCGTGAGCTGTTCGCCCAGGAAGATGGAGATGATGGCCGGGGGCGCCTCGTTTGCGCCGAGGCGGTGATCGTTGCCCGGAGAGGCAACGGCGGCGCGCAGCAGATCGGCGTGCGTGTCCACCGCCTTGATCAGCGCGCAGATCACCGTCAGGAACTTGGCATTCTCATGCGGATCGTCGCCGGGGCTCAGCCAGTTCTTCCCATCCGGACCGCAGATGGACCAGTTGTTGTGCTTGCCGGAGCCGTTCACGCCCGCAAAAGGCTTTTCGTGGAGCAGGCACGCAAAGCCGTGCTCTTCGGCCACGCGGCGGATGATTTCCATCGTCAGCATGTTGTGGTCCACGGCCAGATTCAGCTCCTCGAACATGGGCGCGATTTCAAACTGTCCGGGACAGACCTCATTGTGCCGGGTGCGCGCGGGCACTCCGAGACGCCAGAGCTCGCGGTCCAGATCGGTCATGAATGCCACCACGCGGCTCTTGATCGCGCCGAAGTAGTGATCTTCGAGCTGCTGATGCTTGGCGGGCGAGCGGCCGAACAGTGTGCGTCCGCACTGCAGCAGATCCAGCCGGGCCTCGTGAAGTTCCTTGTCGATCAGGAAATATTCCTGCTCGGAACCAAGCGTGGTGATCACCCGGCAGCCGTCCGATTTCACCCCGAACAGTTTTGCCAGCCTGCAGATTTGCGTGTTCAGTGCCTTCATGGAGCGCAGCAGCGGGGTCTTCTTGTCCAGCGCCTCGCCGTGATATCCGCAGAAGACCGTGGGAATGCAGAGCGTCCGGCTTTGACCATCCTCCTTGATGAACGCCGGACTGGTGGGATCCCACGCGGTATAGCCGCGGGCTTCGAACGTGGCCCGCAGGCCGCCCGACGGAAAACTGGAGGCGTCGGGCTCGCCCTGAATCAGCTCTTCGCCCGAAAACTTGGCAATGGCTCCGCCCTCGCCGTCCGGGACAATGAACGAATCATGTTTTTCGGCGGTGGTGCCGGTCAGGGGCTGGAACCAGTGCGTGTAGTGAGTGGCCCCGCGTTCCAGCGCCCAGATCTTCATTGCATCGGCCACCTCGTCGGCAATTCTCGGGTCTATCGTTGCGCCGCTGCGAATGGTTCCGGAAAGCGACTTGAAGGCGGCATCCGAAAGATAGTCGCGCATGACCTTCAGGCTGAACACATTCTCCCCGTAGATGTCCGTCAGCATCTCCCGGGCCTCGCTCTTGCTCTCGTTCTTTTTTGGGCTCATTTCTTTATACCCCGCTTTTTATTCCATATTAATGTTTGCACAAATGTTATGGCATTTGTGTGCCGTAATAAATAGATCATTTTCAAAACTGCGCTCTTTATTTCTCCCTTCCGCGCAGGAAATATTTTTTTAATAATACGGCAATATTGCCTATATGAGATTATTGCCGGACCGCGCGAAAGCCGGAAACGGCCGCACTTTGCGTTTGATTTTAAGCAGGGGGTGACCGAATCTCTGCGCATGCAATCAGCCGACGGCAATATTCAGATTCAGGCGGCCGCCATTGTCGAGGCACAGCTGGAGAAGGGCCTCTTCCCGGACCGCCTCCTCGACTCCGTGCGGGAGCAGCACGGACTTCTTCTCGAACTGGTCTACGGTGCGATCCGCTGGCGCGCAAGTCTGGAATGGATGATCCGCGAACTGGCCCCGCGGCCGCCGGCCCTGCGCCTGCGCGCGCTGCTGCTGACCGGCCTTTACCGGCTGCTCTACATGAACAGCGCCAAACCCTATTTCGTGGTCAGCGAATGCGTGGACGCCGCCCGCGCCGCCGGCGCCGAAAAAGCCGCGCGGTTTGTCAATGCCGTCCTGCGCAATGCGCTCCGCCGCCGCCGGGAACTGCTCTCCGGAGTGGCCCGGCAGAAACCGGAGATCCGCCTCTCCTGCCCCGAAGACCTTTTTCGCCGCTGGACAGATCAATGGGGTCGGGAGGATGCGGTGCGGCTCTGCAAATGGAACAACCGGAGGGCACGAACGGTTCTTTGCATCCCGGCGGCCATGGATTCCATCCGGGCCGCACTGGAGAAAAGAAAGATCGCCGCGGTACCGCATCCTTTCGACCCGCAGCATTTTCTAGTGCTCCCCCCCGGATGCCCCGTCCGCGATCTGCCCGGATACCATGACGGAAATTTCACCGTTCAGGACCCCGCCACCACGCTTGCGGTTTCCCTGCTGAACCCGCAGCCCGGCGAAAAAATCCTGGACGCCTGCTCCGCGCCGGGCGGGAAGGCGCTGATGATCGCCGGGGCCATGCGGCGGACAGGATCACTGACGGCCATGGACTTGTATCCCGAGCGCCTGGATCGCCTGAAGGAAAACATGAACCGCACCGGCGCAGATTTCATCCGGGTGCTTCAGGGCGATGCAAAAATGTCGCCGCGCGACGACGCCTTTGACGGCATTCTTCTCGATGTTCCCTGCAGCAACACCGGAGTGATCCGACGGCGGCCCGACGCAAAATGGCGCTTTTCTGAAAAGCGGCTGCGAGAACTCTGCCGCACCCAGCGCATGATTCTGGACCATCAGGCCGAACTGGTGAAGCCCGGAGGGCGCATCGTCTACAGCACCTGCAGCCTTGAACCGGAAGAAAACACCCTCATGGTGAATCACTGGCTGGCCGCGCATCCTGATTTCCGGCTCGACGAAAGCCGGCTGCTTTTTCCGCCCGACAGCGGAACCGACGGCGCTTTTGCCGCGCGGCTTGTCAGAAATTCATGAATCCGGCGAGCTCCGCGGGCGGCGCGCACGAGGCAAATACTTCCAGCGGACGCTCGCAGACCTCTTCAAAGCGGGTCTTCAGGGCATCCCGCGCGGCCGACAGTGACGGACATCTTTCGCCCAGGATGGATTTCAGCGACGCGACAGCTTCTCCCTCCAGCCCGCAGGGCACGATGGTGTCAAATCCCGACAGATCGGGAGACACGTTGAAACTCATGCCGTGACTGGTCACCCAGCGCGACACCCGGAAACCGATCGCCGCCAGCTTGCCCTGTTCGGTCCATGCGCCGCTTTTTCCTTCGCGCCGGAACGCCTTCACGTCGAAATCCGCCGCGGTCCGGATCGCGATCTCCTCCATGTTGCGCAGATAGCCGTGCGTGTCCGCCTCGCGATCGCCGAGTTTGATAACGGGATACATGACCAGCTGGCCCGGGCCGTGCCAGGTCACGTCTCCGCCGCGCGGCGAGGTCATCAGCTCGATGCCCCGGCGGGCATATTCTTCGGACGGGAGCTTCAGGAACCGGTCGCGGCCGCGACGACCCAGGGTCACGACGGGTTTATGCTCCAGAAAAAGAACCGTGTCTGGAATGGCGCCTGTGTGCCGGGCCTGTACAAGCCTGGACTGAAGATCGGAGACCGGCCCAAAGGGCTGAAGCTCGTCAAAATACAGGGCCACTGCCGTCATCGAAAGTTTCCTGGCCGGCATTCGGAATCAGCTTGCGGTATTCTTCCTCGCTGAGAAGTCCGTCGTGGTCGTCCTCAACCGCAAGCCGGATCTTGAAGAGCCAGCCTTCGCCATAGGGATCCTGGCTGACGAGTTCGGGATGATCATGAAGCTCCCCGTTCACTTCCTCCACCGCGCCCGCCACGGGCGCATAGATGTCCGAAGCAGCTTTCACCGACTCCACCACCGCGGCCTCGTCCCCGGGCATGAAGCGGTCGCCCGCGGCCGGCAGTTCGACATACGCCACATCATCAAGCTGCTGTGCCGCAAAGCCGGTGATGCCCACGGTGGCAAGGCCGTCCTCAATGGATATCCATTCATGCGTTCGGGTGTAGAGCAGATGTTCCGGAACCTTCATTTTCTGTTTCCTCGGACAAAGCTGGAGGCGCGGACCGGATTTGAACCGGTGCATACAGGTTTTGCAGACCCGTGCCTTACCACTTGGCTACCGCGCCGTGAATCGAGCTCAGGTCACGTAACGTATCCGCGACAGCCCGACATTTCCAGAAGAAAAAACGATTTTTTAACAGGCCGCGCCGACCCGTTTGATGTCCCGGCAAGGACAGGCGGTGTTCCGGCGCTATGGCATCTGCTGCAGGTAGTCCGCCGCCTGCTTTTCGGCTTTGGCGGCCAGTTCTTCCAGCGGAGGCAGCGCCATGCGCTCGATCCATTCCTCCGAAACGGCCGATTCCATGAAGTGATCCCAGTACAGTTTGGCCAGCTGACGGTGGCCCGCCGCCAAATCCGCCTCCCCCAGCGCACTCCACAGGGCGCTCTGATAGAGGGCGCCCTCGATCAGCGGAAGCGCCTCCCGCGGCGCGCGCTTGTCCAGAAAGTCCGCCGTGGCCGCTGGAATGAACTCCTCCAGCGTATCCGCCTCAATGTGCGAGCCGTACCTCTCCTTCAGGTCCGCGAACAGCTCCCGCGCCTGCCGGACACGGTTGTGGCTGTAGATAATCATGATGGCCTCGCGCAGGAAATTCTCGTGACCCCGCCGAATGCTGTCCTCTTCGGGATAATCTGCCAGCGCCTTGGCGTACGCCGCCTGCACTCTCGGAAGAAGGTCCAGGTTCGGCGAGTTGATGAACACGCCTCTTTCATCGTCCCGGAAAAGCTTTCCGCGCCGGAACGCCTCCGCAAGGGAATCGAAAATGATCCGGTCGAGCGCCACCTCGTAGAAACCCCGGGCGAACGGCCGGCCTTTTGCGGCCCAGTAAATCGCGTGCGCCTGCGGAAGCCGCCAGTCCAGCGGTCCGTAGGTGTTTTCCACCTGCTGCATGAAGGCGGGTTCGAGACGATAGCGGTCCAGCGCGTCCGCGCGGGTTTCGAGCGCCTCGAAATCGGGCGTGGCGCCTCCGAGCGCGCGCTCCATTTCGTCGGCCCACTGCTGCTTGTAGAACCAGTGCGCCTGATCGGTAACTCCGCTCACTTTGTGGTGGAAGATCCATGCCAGTTCGCGGTAGAGCTCCGCGCTCGCGGGATTGTAGACAAGCCCCTTGTCGCGCAGAAGCTGAATGCCGCTCTGCACCCAGCGCCAGCGATCCTCCGCCTCGCTGTATTTCACACTGATGTTGTATGCCAGATTCCACGCGTGAAAAGCCCACACCGGGCCGAAGCCCGGTTCAAGCTGCGTGATCCAGTTTGAAAGCTGCACCAGCTCAAAATAGCGGCCTTCGTCCTGAAGGCGCGTCGCCCGCAGCCACAGCGCATCGGCCGCGAGGCCGCGGAAGCCGCCCAGCGCCACTGTTGTGAACGCAACCAGCGGACTGGCGTTCTCAACGGGATCCACCAGCGTGAACTCATATTCCATCTTGAGACGCCGGAGTTCCTCATGCCGGGCTCCGGCCAGAAGAATCAGGCCGACCGCCGCAAGCAGAAGCAGAATATTCACCAGCCTGTTCATGCCGGAAGCCCCACTTCCCGGCGTTTGAGCACAAACGAACTCAGCGCGGCCAGCAGGCCGCAGAAGATCAGCACCTTCACAAGAAATTCAGCCGCGACAAGGCCCCAGGAGACCCATTCTCCGGCCGCCATCGCGCCCAGCACATCCGGGCTCTGCAGCGGCCGGACCAGTCCGTCCAGCGCTGCGAAAAACAGATGCAGAAGCCGGTCCAGCAGGCCCGGGATGCGCGCGGGGCCGTCATGGACGGGAAAGAAAACATCCGTGGCGGCCATGGCGCGGATATAGCGGCCGATGTTCAGTAGCAGCACCATCCATGCCGAGAAAAAGAGCGCAACCGGCTCTGAAAAAAGTGTGCCGGCCGTCAGTCCAATGGCCGCCAGCACGGCGATCCGGATAAAGGCAATACAGAACACTCTCAGAAAGTTCATTTCAAAAGAATCATGATAAAGCAGAAGGACCGGCGGATTTTCCGGCGGGAAAATCACCGTGGCGGGCTCCTCATGGATGTTGCCGAATTCTATGGTGAGCGAACCGTCGCGGGCCGCGGCGGAGGGAATGCGCCATGTGCGAACCCCGCCGGAGGCCTCCGTGACGCGTCGGACCGCCTGATCCCGGCTGCCGCTTTCGCCCGCCGTCCAGAGTCCTTCAATCTCGGGCCGCGATGCGGAGAAGGTGTAGCGCAGGAAGAGCGGCCGGTCTTTCACGGACGAGCCGAAATCAAAAATCCAGCGCCGGCCGTATCCCGGCGGCACGGAATTGGCCTGCAGGCGCAGGTCGTCGGCGATGATCCTTCTGGCGGTCGAGGGCGCCACTCCTTCCGGCACGGCCCCTTCCGCCTGCCGCAGGCGATAGAGGTTTTCGGCCCGCTCTTCCAGCCCCTCGTCGCGCGGAGCGATTTTTTCGCGCGCGACCAGCACCTGCTCGCGCAGCTTCTGAATATCCACTTCACTGGCGGAGCGGTGAATCATCGCCCACCGGAGACCGCCGTAGGCTGCGGCAAACGTGAACAGCAGCAGCGCAAGGCTCAACGCCAGAATGCCCAGCCATTTTCCGAACCAGATCTGAACGGCCGGCACCGGCTTCGTGACCACCAGATCCATCTGATGCGTCCTGATTTCGGAGGAGACCGCCGTGCACCCGGTCCAGACGGCCACCACCGACAAAATGAATCCGGCGAACCCGAGCGTGTAGCTCAGCAGAACCTGCACGTATCCCGTCAGGGTGCCGTCTCCGCGAATGGCGGACGGGAGACCCGTCAGGATAAAAACGAGCAGGAGCATCATGAAAACCACAATCCTTGAACGGACCGCGGTGCGCAGCGTAACGGCCGCAATGGACAGCACCCTATTCATTGTCCGGACCGTTTTGGAGAAGATGGCTCAGCCTGGCGTCCGTCCGGGCCGCGGGCGGGGGCGCGGACGGCGGAGGCTCCTCCCGTTTCGTTTCCGTCGTGGACGGCGCGGCCAGCTTCTGCAGCAGATCTTCGCCCTCGAGATAGCCGGCCAGTTTCTCCTTCTTCGGGGGCGAAGCCTGCGTGCCGCGGCGGGCCTTTTCCACCACATCGAGAAAGAACTGTTCGAGATCGCGCCGCGGATGCTCCAGTTCCGGCTCCTCGCCGAACTCCTTCCGCAGGAGTTCGAGCACACGCGCCATCGCCTCCGGCGAAAGCTCGGGGAGCGTGATCCGGCTGCGCCCCTTCTCCTCCAGAAGCTCGCGAACCGGTCCCATGGCCTGGATTTTACCGTTGTACAGAATCGCAATCCGGTCGCAGACATCCTCCACGTCCGCCAGCAGATGGGACGACATCAGCACGGTTTTACCCCGGCGCGCCAGCGTCAGGATCAAATCTTTCACCTGCCGGCATCCGATCGGATCCAGCCCCGAGGTCGGCTCGTCCAGCACCACCACGTCGGGATCGTTGATCAGGGCCTGCGCGAGGCCGATGCGGCGCGCCATGCCCTTGGAGAATTCGCCCACCATCCGGTGACGCGCATGCTGCAGGCCGATCATCTCCAGAAGCTGCTCCATGCGGCGGCGGCGCTCGCGGCGGCTCAGGTCAAACAGCCGGCCGTAGAAATCAAGGGTCTCCTCGGACGTCAGATGCGGATAAATATATGAATGCTCCGGCAGATACCCCACGCGGGAACGGGTCTTCACATGCCGCGGCGACTCCCCCAGCACGCGCAGGCGGCCGCTCGTGGGAAACAGCAGGCCGAGCAACATCTTGATGGTTGTGGATTTTCCGGAACCGTTGGGCCCCAGCAGGCCGAACACCTCGCCCCGGCTCACTTCAAATGAAATGCCGTCCACCGCGCGGACCTTCGGCCGGCGCCAGAAATCGCGGAACACCTTCTTCAGGTCCGCCGCCGCAATTACAGGATTCGATGCGTTTTCCGCCATGCGTCCGCCCGTCTTTTTTCCAATCACTGGAAGTTCGCCCGCAAAAAGTTCCAACCATTGGAAGTTTTTCGGGAAAAAGTTCCAATCATTGGAAGTTTTTTACCTGAAAGTTCCAATGATTGGAAGTTTTCTGTCGGCTCTTTTGCGGCGCGGACCTGCCCGGCGGCGAAAATGCTGTTCCCGAACCCGCATGAATATGTTATCGGTCTGCGGTTGATTATTAACGAGGAACGCAAATGAAGAAAACAGTTACAGCCGCCGCGCTGCTGGCCCTGGCGGGAAACCTGCATGCGGACACGCTGGCCGAGAGGATGCTGGCCGCCTATGACGCAGTTGAAACGGTCAGTTGCGAAGTCCGGCGGGACACCGAGTCCGCGCAGGGAAAATCCAGAATGCTGAGCCGGGTGTTCTGCCAGAAGCCCGACCTGATCCATATTGAAAACGTGATGCCCTCGCTGGGCACCGGCCGGCGCAGAATCGTTTCGGACGGCAAAGCGCTCTATATCCACGAGCAGGACGAACCCCGGGGCTACTCCCGGCCCGTTTCCGAACTGGATGCCGACAAGCTCATTGAACTGCGCCGACTGCCCGGCACGGCGATGGATCACCTGCTCCGCCTGAAGGGTGTGGAGGAGCAGCCCCTTCCCGGCACACCGGAGTTTCCGGTGCGGGCCGGTTATCAGACCGCGCGAAATTTCGTCGTGCTTTGCGCGGACGGCGAAAGCCGTCTGGTTCAGGTGGAATTTTACAGAACGTCGGCCATGGATGAACGCATCGGCCGTTATGCATACAGCTCTTTTTCCGAGCCCCTGCCGGGCGTGTTCTTTGCCGGGCTGATCCGGGGCGAGTTCAGCGACATGGGCCTGCAGCTCACGGAAACCGTGCGCATCAGCAGCCTGGCCGTCAATGAGCCCGTTTCCCCGATGCTCTTCGTGCCCGGCGCTTTTTTCGAAAATGTCGAGTTCGTCCCCAACACCGGCGCAGGATCCTGAGGGAAAAAACCTTTCCCGCCGAATATGGCACAGAAACTGCTGTTCTAAACAGCACGGTGTGCTATTATCCGAAGAAGGAGTAACTGCCCGGCCGGGGGGCCGGAAGAGGGTGGATGGGTTTTGTTTTATGGCAACGGAGAAAAATTTATCCAGCACGATGCGGATTGAAATTTCCCCTGCTGCGCTCAAGGACCTGGTGCAGCAGCGGGACCGGGCCGCGTCGTTTGTCAAAACCTCGACCGGCATCAAGGTCCGCTCCAAGAAATCCACCCAGATCATGGATTCGAAGTACCAGCACCTGCTGCAGAGCATTTATGACGGGGTGCTGATTGCGGATCTCTCCGGAAAAATCACCGATGTGAACATCCGCGCGCTGGACTTCCTGGGCCACGACCGGGATGAACTGCTGCAGATGAACGTGGTGGATATTCTGGCCGGGGCCGAAAAAACGCTGCTCTCCGCTCTTCGGGACAATCTCCAGAACGAGCGTTTTGCCCTGATCCAGGCCTACTGCATCCGCCGGGACGGCACCTTCTTCCCCGCAGAAATCGCCGTGAACCTGCTGAAATTCGCCGATCCCCTGATGTGCTTCTTCCTGCGCGACATTTCGCTGCGCAAAGAGGCCGAAGAGAAAATGATAACCAGTTTCAACGCCATCCAGAATGCCGGCACGGGCATCGCCATCGCCGACGTGGACGGCCGCCTCACCTATGTGAATCCGTCCTTTCTGCGGCAGTGGGGCATTCATGACCAGAATGACGTGCTTCATACCGACCTGGTCCGGCTCTGGCAGAACGACACCCACGCCGGCGAGATGGTGCGGGCCGTCCTGAACGACCTGGTTTCCTGGCGCGGCGAGATGGTCGCCGTGCGGGCGGACGGCTCCTCCTTTGAATCCGAGGTTTCGGCCACGCCCAATTTCGACAGCGAGGGCGACCTGGTCGGCATGGTGCTGTCGGTGGAAGACATCACCAACCGCAAGCGGGCTGAAGAAGGCATGCGGCTGGCCGAACAGCACCGGGCCATGCTGGCCAGCCTCGGCGCGGCCTGCCATCACCTGGGGCAGCCGGCCACCGTGCTGCTTGCCAATCTGGAAATGCTCAAGCAGGACAAGTTCCGGGAAAGCGAAGTGTTTTCAGAAATTATCGGCCTGAGCTGCGAGGCGGCCGAGCGCATCGCGGAAATCCTGCACAAGATGAAGGAAGTCGAGGAATTCCGCACCACGCGCTATATCAGCACCACCGGAGATTCCGACCTGCCGACCAACCGGATTCTGGACCTGTAACCGGACGGGTTAAAACCGGTAGCTGACGCCCGCGCGCACGAGGCTGTGATCATAGGGGAGCTTGTCGTCCACCATCCGCGTCTGCATCATGCGGGGATTGTTCGGAACACCGGACGGCCACTCCTCGGTGATCTTCAGATCCGCATCCGCCTCCAGAAACACCTGCCGGAACTCGGCGAAGATTTCCCACCGTTCAGACAGCCGGATCTCGAGGCCGGCGCCGGCATGCAGACCAAAGCTGTTCTCCACATCCACTGTAAGCCCGGACAGGCGAACCCCGGACGGGGAGGGTTCGGCACCCGCAATGATGACGCGGGCTTCTTCGGCATCGGTCTTCATAATATAGTAGCCGGCGCCCGCCAGCGCATAGAGGTGCAGCCGGGACCATGGGCGAATGCCGGCGCGCGCGGAGAAGGCGAGGGCATAGACATCCAGTTCAAGTCCAAACGGCTGGGGAATGGCCACGTCATTGATGCTCTGCTCGAGTTCGTCGTTCTGCGCCGTGATGGAGGCTTCCAGGGAAAGCCAGTCGCTGTGCTCGTAAGCGGCCTGCCAGCCCCAGGCGAAGTCCTCGCTGCGGACATCCCCGCCAAAGGAAAAACCGGCGTGCGGGCCGTCCTTGAATTTGACCGCATCCGTATCATAGGCGGAGGCGGACAGGCACAGAAGCACGGTAACCGCGGTCAGGGCAATGCGTTTCATGAAAATGTCCTTTCTCATAACCACTTTCCAGATGCAGAGCCTAGAAGAAACGTGTGCGCGTGTCCATTCTTTGATTGCGTATTCAGGGACAGATGTGGCCGGCAACGGTGCAGGATGGATCAGAGCCGACGGGATTCACAGAATAGGCTCCCCCGGCCGGACAGACGGGCAGTCCGTGATTAAGAAACACCGCCACGTCGTTCTCCGTGACGGGATCGCCCGCGTTCAGGCCGTTCTGGGATGCGAAATGCTCCTTGGCGTAGTAGATCTGCCGCAGGTTGTTCATGCAGGTTTTGGCCTGGGATTTTTCACGCGACTTCATGAAAGAGGGAATCGCGAGAACGGCCAGAAGACCGACAATGCCGACCACAATCAAGATTTCGACCAGAGTGAACCCCCGAGCCCTCATGCAGCTTCCTCCTGTTGCGCTGAATGTAGCGCGGCCGGAGGCGGCCAGAAAAGTAAAAAGCGGAAAAAAAGCGGCCCGGAGTTTCCTCCGGGCCGCCTGTTCAAACAATTACCCTTACAGGGTTAACGGGCTCAGCAGCGTTCCATGGATGGAGCAGGAAGCTTCCGTGCCCACCGCGTTGATGGTGTATTCGCCGGCAGCCGGGCAAATCGGCCAGGACTTCAGGTAGGGCTCCAGATCGGCCTTTCCCGGGGTGTCCGAGGACGTTTTGCCTTCATCAATGGCCCACTGATCCTTCGCGCCGTCAATCTGACGGAGGTTGTTCATGCAGGACTTCTGCTGCGAGGACTGGCGGGCTTTGACGAAGTTCGGGATCGCAATAGCGGCCAGCAGACCGATAATGGCGACCACGATCATAATTTCAACAAGCGTGAAACCACTCTTCTTCATTTTCATACTCCATAACTTTTTATTAACTCTTCATTCACTCTGCCGCTGCCATCAGACAGCCGCATCGATGTACTTTTAAGCAGGATGCATGCCAACGGGGAATCGGCGGATAAAAAAACGCGAAATCATTAGGACAACCCGCCCATTACCTGAAGAAAGCACAATATTTCAGAAAATCAAGCGCAGGAAGACAATATAATCATATTTTAGAAAATGATAGATATTCTCAAATTTGATAATCGGGTTTTGCGAGAGGCGAATTTTTCGAAGAAATAGATTCTATTTCTCGTTGGTCAGGGCCACGAGTTTCTCCAGCTTTTCCATCGCCGCCCAGCTGTCGATGGATTTCGCGGCGGCCGTCAGACCCGCCTCTATTGTCTCCGCGCCGCCGCCCGCCATGATGGTCACTGCCGCGTTAAGAAGCACAATGTCCCGCTTCGGACCCGTTTTCCCCGACAGAACCTCTTTCACCAGCAGCGCATTCGCCGCCGAATCCCCTCCCCTGAGGCTGGCGGAATCCGTCAGCGGAATTCCATAGTCACGGGGGTCCAGTTCAAACAGCCGGATGTCTCCGCCACGAACTTCTCCCATCGCGGTTTTGCCGGTGGTGGTGATCTCGTCAAGACCGTCCAAACCATGGGCCACGAACATGTGCACGGAACCCAGCTGCGCCAGCGCGCCCGAAAAAAGCTTCACCAGATCCCGCGTATAGACCCCCAGCACCCCGCGGCGAGCGCCGGTGGGATTGGAAAGCGGACCGAGAATGTTGAAGATGCTCCGGATGCCCACTTCGGACCGGGGGGCGCTGGCGTATTTCATGGCCGGATGCAGCGCCGGCGCAAAAAGAAATGCAATCCCCGCCTCGCGGATGCATTTTTCCATCTGCGGGGGTCCAATCTCAATGTTCACCCCAAGCTCCGTCAGCACATCGGCGGCACCGCAGGAACTCGATACGCGCCGGTTCCCGTGCTTGGCCACCATGACCCCCGCGCCGGCCACCACAAACGCCGCCGTGGTAGATATGTTGAAGGTGTGCTGCTGGTCGCCTCCGGTTCCCACGATGTCCACCACGTTGCCCTCCGGCGTGGCAATGGCGATCAGCTTCTCGCGCATCGCCTGCACCCCGCCGGCAATGACATCCGCCGACTCGCCGCGGATGCGCAGCGCCGTGATGAAGGATCCGATCTGCGCAGGGGTTGCATTCCCGGACATGATTTCCTTCAGCGTTTCATAGGATTCCTGACGGGTCAGCTCTTTCCCGTCCACAAGTTTGGCTATCGTTTCTTTTATCATGATGAATCTCCGACTCTCTGGATATAGGCGGAACGCGCCGGTCATACAATGGGAAAAGCAAGTTTTTTTCGGATTCACAAGACGCGAATTGAAGTTTCGCCCCGGTTTGTGATTCAATCCGTTCGGGAGCAGAAAGTATGCGCGAAACAACAATCGGAAGCAGAACAGTTTTCAAGGGACGCCTGCTGACGGTGGACGTGCTGGATGTGGAGCTGGAAAACGGGGTGCGCTCCACCCGGGAAGTCGTGCGGCACCGCGGGGCCGCGGCGGTACTGGCCCGGCTTCCCGACGGGCGCTTTGTCCTGGTTCGCCAGTTCCGGAAACCCGTCGAACGGGAGGTGCTGGAAATCGTGGCGGGGCTGCTGGAGGAGAGAGAGGCCCCCGAAGCCTGCGCGCGGCGCGAAGTCCGCGAAGAAACCGGCCATGAGGTGGAAGAACTCGTTCGCCTCGGAACGGTTTGCCCGTCCGTCGGGTGCATGGACGAGCATATTCAGCTCTTCTATGCCCGGCTTGCTGACGGGCCGGCGGCCACCCGCCTTGATCATGATGAACATGTGGAAACGGTTGTTCTTTCGGCCGGCGAAATCACGGATATGATCCGGCGCGGCGCCGTCGAGGACGCGAAAACGCTTGCGGCCTGGCTGCTGTATGAGAAAATGTTCCCGAACCCCTGATGGGAGACAATATGAACATGAGCGAATTCAAGCAGAAATGCCGGCGGCTGAAGCAGTTCGCCTTCCGCGATGTGTGGGACATGGAAGTGTCCTCCCTGCCCGCGCTGCGCGCCATCCCGGTGAGAGTGTATCGCATCGGCCATCTCGTCATCAAGGGGTTCATTGATGACGAGCTTTCAATTCGCGCCTCGGCCCTGACCTACACGGCGCTGATGTCGCTGGTGCCCATGCTGGCCATCGTTTTTTCACTTCTCAAGGGTTTCGGGGCGGGACAGGCCGGCATGGACCGGTTCATGGAGTGGCAGACCACCATGCCGCAGCAGTTTCAGGATTTCATTGTAAAAACCATGGACATCGTCCAAAACACGAATTTCGCGGCGCTCGGCTGGGCGGGTTTCGGCGTGCTGCTGCTGGCCACCATCACGGTGCTGGGCAGCATTGAGGCCTCCTTCAACCGCATCTGGGGCATCGCCATTTCGCGCAACCTGATCCGGCGCATGGCCAATTACATCAGCATTCTGGTGGTGGTGCCGATCCTGATCGGCGTGGCGGGCACGGTCATGGCCACGCTGAACAGCGAACGCGTGATACAGAACCTCGGCTCGATCGGCCCGGTGTATACCGGGTTCCTGAAACTCTCTCCCGTTTTTTCGGCGTGGCTGGCCTTCAGCTTCCTCTATGTTTTTCTGCCCAACACGCGCGTGAAGGCCTGGCCCGCCTTCTGGGGCAGCCTGATCGGCGCGCTGCTCTGGCTCGGCTGGCAGAAGACCTATATTTCCCTTCAGGTGGGCGTCGCCCGCTACAATGCCATTTATGGCACTTTCGCCTCCATCCCGATTTTCCTCGCGTGGGTCTATATCAGCTGGGTGATCGTCCTGCTCGGCGCGGAAATCGCCTTCGCGGTGCAGCACCATGACACCTATCACATCGAGCGCGAATCGGAAAGGGCCAGCCTGCGCGCACGCGCCACTCTCGGCATGGCCCTCATCACCGCCGCCGCCGAGCGGCTGGAAAAGGGCGATGGATGCCTCGTGATCAAGGACTTCGCCGCCGAACACCTCATCCCCGTGCGCCTGCTGTATGATGTCGTCAAGCTCTATACCGAGGCCGGCTGGCTGTCGCCCGTGGCGGATCGCGAGGATGCCTATGTGCTCCTGAAAGCGCCGGAGCGGCTTCTCCTGAAGAACGTCATCAACGTGATCATGGATGCCGGCGTTTCCGCCGAATATCTGGGGCTCGACCGTCTGAAAGGCAAGGTTCCTGCCGTGATGGCCCGCTACGGGCGCGCCCTCGAAGCCGGACTGGAAAACAAATCGGTGCTGGATCTGATTGACGGGCTGGTTTGAGCCCGGTCCGGCTCCGCAGGAAATTTTTACAAACACAAAATATCTATGAGTCTGATTGACTACAGCAGTGAACTGAATGAAGAGCAGTGCCGCGCCGTGCTGGCGCCCGACGGGCCCGTGCTGGTGATCGCCGCCGCCGGAACCGGCAAGACCCGCACACTGACATATCGCGTGGCCCATCTTGTGGAGCGCGGCATAGACGCGCGCCGCATCCTGCTGCTCACCTTCACCAACCGCGCCGCACGCGAAATGCTGGAACGCGCGGCCAAACTGGTGGGAGCCGCTGTCGGCGGCCTCTGGGGCGGAACCTTCCATCACATGGCCAACCGCATCCTGCGCCGGCACGCGGACAGGCTGGGCTACGGGCTGGATTACACCATTCTCGACCAGGACGACTCCCGCAAACTGGTGAAGGCCATTTCGGAGGAGCTGGACTATGCCGGCAAGCATTTTCCAAAGCCCGATGTGCTGCTGAGCCTGTTTGGCTACGCGGCCAGCACCGGGGAATCTCTGCGGCTTGTCGCCGAGGAGCGCTTCAAGTATCACGATGAAATCAATCCCGAGCAGGTCATCGCCGTGGCGGAAGCCTATGAAGAACGCAAGCGCAGGCTTAACGGCATGGATTTTGACGACATGCTGCTGAACGTGCTGCGCCTGTTCCGGCAGGAGCCCGGAATCTGCGCATCCTATCAGGAGCAGTTTCAGCATATCCTTGTGGATGAATACCAGGACACCAACTACCTGCAGTCGGAATGGGTGGACCTGCTGGCGTCAAAAAACCGCAACCTGTTCGTCGTCGGTGACGATTTTCAGAGCATCTATTCCTGGCGCGGAGCGAATTTCCGGAACATCCTTTCCTTTCCCGAACGCTATCAGGGCGCAAAGGTTTTCAAGCTGGAGACGAACTACCGCAGCGTGCCGGAAATTCTGAACGTGGCCAACGCCTGCATCGCGGGCAATCCCGAGCAGTTCCAGAAAACTTTGCGGTCTGTCCGGGAAAACTACAAGGTGCCCTCCGTGGCCGTGCTGCGTGACGGCAGCGCGCAGGCCCGCTACATTATCGAGCAGATCGCCCGCCTGAAGCGGTCGGGATATAAAACCTCCGAGATGGCCGTGCTCTACCGCTCGCATTTCCACGCGATGGAACTGCAGATGGAACTGACCCGCGAGCGCATCCCCTATGTCATCACTTCCGGCGCGCGGTTTTTCGAGCAGGCGCACATCAAGGATGTCTGCGCCATTGTCCGCCTCCTCCGCAATCCGGTTGACGAGCTTTCCTTCCTGCGCATCCTGGAGTTTCTTCCGCGCGTCGGACGCCGTTCCGCCGCGAAAATCTGGGAGTCGCTGGGCGGCCGCTTCGACGCGTCCGAACAGGCGCTGGCGGCCGTGCGCGCCAAACTGCCTGCGCCGGCGCGGGAATCGTGGCAGGCCATCGAAACCGTCATCACGGAAATCACCCGCGATCCGGAGGGCGCGGGCGCCGAAGCCTACATGGAGGCCTTCGTGGACGGGTTCTATGACGAATACGCCGTCGAGACCTTCGACAATTACAACCGCCGGCAGGAGGATATTCAGGAACTGATGAACTATGCGTCGCAGTTCGCAACTCCGGATGATTTTCTGAGCGAAATGGCGCTGCTTTCCAACCTCGATGCGGAAGACGACCATCCGGCCGATGACGGCAAGGGGGTGATTCGCCTGAGCACCATTCACCAGGCCAAGGGGCTCGAATGGAAGGTGATTTTCATTCTGTGGCTGGCCGACGGCATGTTTCCGTCAGCCAAGTCGCTGGAAGTTCCCGGCGGCGTGTCCGAAGAACGGCGGCTGTTCTATGTGGCCACCACACGCGCGAAGGACGAACTGTTCCTCTGCGTTCCGGAAGTGCGCCGGGGGCGGGACGGCAGCACGCAGTTCTGCATCACTTCGCGCTTCGTCGAAGAAATTCCGGAAAAGCTCGTTTCGCGCCCCTACGTCGGATTTATTTGAACCAGGCCGGACCCGGTGAGAAATATGACTGTATCGCCCGTCAGCAGAGAAAAGGCAGAGCTGCTCCGGAAACGGATGCAGGCGCTCGGTATTCGTGACGATGACCTGACCGAAAAGTTCGTCCGCGGCGCGGGAAGGGGCGGACAGAAAATCAACAAAACCTCCTCCTGCGTATATCTGATTCACGGCCCCACCGGGATTGAAGTCAAATGCCAGCGGGAACGCTCGCAGGCCCTGAACCGCCACCTGGCCCGCAGAGAACTCTGCGACCGCCTCGAAGAGCAGCGGGAAAAACGGAAGTCAGCCCGCCGGCAGGCGGCGGAAAAAATCCGCAGACAGAAGCGGCGCAGAAGCCGGAGGCAAAAGCAGCGCATGCTGGAGGACAAGAGGCATCAGGGAGAAAAGAAGCGCATGCGGGCCGGAGTGACCGGCGGCGGGGAATAGGAAAAATGCAATGGATTTTGCCCGCGCGTTGTGCCTAGAATGCGCACAGATGGGATGTATGGAGGATAGGAACCATGAGTCAAAATAACACCGCGGTGGCCGCGCTCACCATTGCCTGTTCCGACAGCGGAGGCGGCGCCGGCCTGCAGGCCGACCTGATGAGTTTTTCCGCCATGGGCGTGTTCGGAACCTGCGCAGTCACGGCCATCACGGCCCGCAGCCCCACCGAGGTGCGAACGGTTGTTCCCCTCCTGCCCGAACTCGTGCTGGATCAGATTCGAATGGTCTGCGAAAGCTTTCCCATTGCGGCCGCCAAGACCGGCCTGCTCTATTCCGCTGACATCATCCGCGCCGTCGTGGATGCGGACATCAGCCAGGGCATCCCCATTCTTGTGGTGGATCCCATCATGGTGTCGCGCACGGGCGTCCGCCTGCTCCAGGCCGATGCCATCGAAATACTCTGCAATGAGCTTCTGCACGAGGCCCGTGTGGTCACCCCCAATCTGCATGAAGCCGAAATCCTGTGCGGGCATACCATTTCGTCGCTGGAGGACCTCCAGCGCGCCGCTCGGGAAATCGGAGAAAAATACGATGTGGCCTGCGTCGTGAAGGGCGGCATCCTTCCGGGCGAGGAGGTTTATGACGTTCTCTATGATGAGGGCGAAGAATACGTTTTCCCCGTGCCCCGCATTCATGTGGCCGAAAAACACGGCGCCGGATGCGCATTCTCCGGAGCCCTGACCGCGCTGCTGGCGCGCGGCGAACTGATCTGTGACGCCGTGCGCACCGCGCAGTCCTTTGTGACCGATGCCCTGAACCGGGCCTACCGGATCGGGCCGCACACCCCGCTGAACCTGCGCGACGCCCGCCCCGGACTCTGACGCCTTAATGAAGTCTTCGCCGCCTTCCGAATATCTGCCGGGCCCGCGCCGGCCGCTGGTCGGTCTGGCTGTCGCGGTGATGGCCGGCTGTCTCGCGGGCCTGCGCGGTCCCCCCTGTTTCCTGCTTCCGGCCGTGACGGCATTCGTCCTGACCGTGGCGGCGATGGTCTTTCGGAAACATCCGGCGGCGGGCGCCGCCGTTTATGCGGCGCTGGTCTTAACGGCGGCCGCGCATACTTCGCTTCTGCATCACAGCCCCTCCCGCAGAGATGTTCGGAGCATGATGCGCCATTCCCGCGAGTATCTTCAGCTCATGGGGGTCGTCACCGACGATCCTGAATCCGAACCCGGCTTCGGCCGCTTCAGCACAAGCTGGAGCTTCACGCTCAAGCTGGAGGGCGTTCGTCGAAGGGAGCAGTGGCAGGCCGCCCGCGGCAGGGTGTTCGTCAGGATATCGCTTCCAGAAGCCGATCCGCCTCTCCGCTACGGCGACCGGCTGATCGTTGAAGGCCTGCTGAAGAACCTGGCATCACCCAGGGCCTGGCTCCCCCCTGTAACCATGGAGGGCGAAGACGGAAGGACCCGCATCCTCTCCGGCGGAAACGGCAGCCGGCTCAAGGGGTGGTGCTATGCCGGCCGCGCGCGATTTTCTCTCGTTCTTTCCCGGGGGCTGGAAAATTATCCGGATATTCGCGGGCTGCTTGAGGCCCTTCTGCTCGGCTATCGAAGCGCCCTTCCCGACAACCTGCGCGATGTGTTCGCCCTGACCGGAACGCTGCATATCTTCGCCATCTCCGGACTTCACGTCGGCGTGATGGCCATTCTGATCATTGCCGTGCTCAAGATGCTGGGAATCTCGCGACAGTACTGGATTCTGCTGCTGGGGCCGGCTCTCATCCTTTATGTGATGGGCACAGGCCTCAAGGCCAGTGCGGCCCGCGCGTGCATCATGGCTCTTCTATACTGGTCCGGCCCGCTGTTCAAGAGAAGGCCGGACGGAGGCTCCACCCTCGCGGCGGCCGCCATCCTGATTCTCGCAGCCGATCCGCGACAGATTGCCTCGCCCGGTTTCATTCTTTCTTTCAGCGTGGTTGCCGGCATCATCCTTTTCTATCCGGTCTTCCGGCGT
Source organism: Verrucomicrobiota bacterium (assembly GCA_029557905.1). Classification (GTDB taxonomy): domain Bacteria; phylum Verrucomicrobiota; class Kiritimatiellia; order JAKQHR01; family JAKQHR01; genus JAKQHR01. The sequence continues at coordinate 25,449 of JAKQHR010000001.1, read as the reverse complement.
CTTTACACTCTTCCGCTCCGGAAACCCCGGTGGATTCCAGGACCGCGCCCACGGCTGGAGCGCTGGGGCCGGTTTCTCGCGGAAAAGGCGGCTGATCTTGCCGCTGTTTCCACGGCCGCCTGGCTGGTTTCGGCCCCCACGACGGCCTATTACTTCAATCTGTGTTCTCCCATCGGCCTGCTCGGAAACATCTTCATCGTTCCCGGATCGTTTCTCGTTGTGCTTACCGGCTGCCTCTCTCTGGTCACGGGATCGCTTTTCCCTGTGTGCGCCGAGATTTTCAATCATGCCAACCGTGTTTTTGTGGACCTCCTGCTGTGGATCGTCCGCCTGATGAGTAGCATCCCGCACGGACACAGCCATGTCCAGTCGCCCTCCCCGCTTCTGATGCTCCTGTGGTACATCACTTTGTCCGCGCTGGTTTTCATGCGGATGGGTTTCAGAAAGATTTTTTTCTGTGGAATATTGATCGCCTCGCTGGCGGCGTTCTCCCTCGCATGGTACCGGCAGGATGTGGCGATTGACGTGCTGGATGTCGGCGAAGGCAACGCGGTCTTCATGAATCTTCCCCGAGACGGGGATATCCTTATCGACACCGGGCCGCACTACTTCGCGAACCGCGTCATCCGCCATCTGCAGGCCGAGGGGGTGGATCGCCTGGAAACCGTTGTCCTGACACATCCCGACGCCGATCACACCGGCGGCGCCGAGGCCGTCATGGACCGTTTTGAGGTCGGCGAAGTCTGGGTCTGCCCCTTCAAGGGACAGTCTGAAAGATACGAACGCATGCTGGAAAAAGTCCGTGCGCGGGGAATCCGCGTCCGTCGGCTGGAGCGCGGCCTGCGGGGAACGGCCGCGGGCGACGTGGTCTGGGAGGTGTTTTCACCGGAAGGAACGAAAAACTTCCGCATCGCCAACGAGGCCTCGCTGGTCATGCGGTTCGGACGCAAGGCTGCCGCCATTTTGTTCATGGGCGGAGCGGGAATATCCGAAGAGCGCGCCATGCTGCAGGCCGGAATCCAGCCCGCGGCAGGCATTCTGGTCCTGGGCGACCACGGATCGGAAAAGACCACATCAGATGAATGGCTCACGGCAGTTTCACCGCGCCTCGCGGTCATTTCCGTCGGCAGAAACAACCGGCGCGGCGATCCCTCTCCGACAGTTGTTCAACGGCTCGACTCCCGAAACATCGAGCGCTGGCGCACAGACCTTCAGGGTTCTCTCCGCATTACTCTTCCGGACGATCCACAAGCTGCGCCGTGGATCGTCGGCCCGGTGCCGAACAAATAAATCAAAGCTGAGCGATGGCGGCCAGCACGGCATCGTGAATCCGGCCGTTGGTGGCGATAATGCCGCGGTTGTTCACAAGACGGCGGCCGGCCGTGAAGTCCAGAGCCTTGCCGTCGCAGTCGCTGACCCTGCCTCCCGCCTCTTCAACAAGAATGGATCCCGCCGCATGGTCCCAGATGCACTCCTGATAGTCTTTGCGGCTGGGGAGCCGGAGATAAATGGAGGCATCGCCCTGCGCCACCGCCGCATATTTGCACTGGCTGTCCATCCGGAACGGCGCGCGCGTCATGCCCAGGATTTCTGAAATCTTCGCGTGGTCGCCGTGCGCGGCGTGCGCCGATTCAACCGACTCGCAGAATACGGCCCGTGACGGGTCGGCAACATCATCCACGTTGATCTGCTTTTTATCTCCGCCATTGAGATGGACTGCAAAGGCTCCCCTGCCCGTCACGGCATAGAACATTCTTTCGCCGTAATTCGGGCAGCCCAGGACCCCGAGAACAACCCGGCCGTCCACTACCAGCCCGAGGGCGATGGCGTACTGGTCGCCCCGCAGAAAACCCTTTGTGCCGTCAATCGGATCCAGCACCCAGAACCGTTCCGGAACCGCGGGCTGCGAACCGAAGCGGATCGCCCCCATCATTTGATCCTCATCCGTATCCGGCTCGAAGCGGCGAACCAGCTCCAGCACCTGCGACTTCAACTGCTCGCGCCCCTCAAATATCTTTGTGTCCTCTTCACCGATCAGCGTTTCACCGGGCAGATGATTCATCAAGCGCATGGAAATCACGCACTGCGTGCCGAGATCGGCGATGGTCACGGGCGACCGGTCCTCTTTTGCGACAGAAGTGATTCCCTGCTGCACTGCGCGGGAAAGCAGGCATCCCGCCTTCACCGCTTCCAGTGCCACCCCAAGTTCCCGGTCAAGATTCATGTTTCACCAGCCTTTCGAATTCCGCCTCAAAATTCGGGGTCAGCTTTCCCGATCCGACAGCGGCCCTGATTTCACCCTCAGTCCAGAACCGCCCTTCGTCAATCTCCTCGGCCTGCAGGATGAAGGGTCCTTCATGTTCCGCAAGAAACGTGTGGACCAGTTCGGACTCCGTTTCGGAGCGCCACAAATAACGGTACGCGAACTGCAGCCGGGGCGGGCGAACACCGAGCTCCTCCTGCATTTCCCTCTGGGCGGCCCCGGCCGCCTCCTCTCCGGGATGCATGTGCCCGCCAACCGATGTGTCCCACTTTCCGGGCTGCACATCACGTCGAATGTTCCGGCGCTGGAGAAATATTTCGCCCCGTCGGCTGCGCACGATCACATGCACAACCGGATGGATGAGGGCGGGATTTCCGTGGCATTCAGAGCGCCGGGCGCGGCCGATTTCCGTTCCGTTTTCATCCACCACCGGAAATATTTCATCCCCGGTCATGCGCAGAACTTTCGCGCGCGCAGCAGGCGGGCAAGCTCCGTCTCGTCCGCAGGGGTTTGGTCCAGCTCCACATAGTACAGACCCGCCCGGTTCGCAATGTGGGCATCGGAGGTGCAGATGGCGGGCAGGCCCGTCAGTCCGAGCAGCGCTTCAATTCGCTTCAGGTTCCCGGCCGCGATGTTCGAGGAGCGCACCTCGATGGCGTCCGGCGGATATTTTTCCATGTCAAAGTTGACGTTATCCCTGTAGCGGAACGGATGCGCAAGCGCCATCCAGCCGCCGCGGTCGCGGACGAAAGAGTGCAGGTCGGGCATGGTCCAGTTGCGCTGTTCCAGCCTTGGATCGCGCACACCCAGAACCAGAATGTCCTCCTCCTCACTGAGCGTGATTTCAACGCCGCCGAAGATGCGGAAAGGGGCAAACTCCCGGTTCAGCTCCTGCAGGCGGCTCACCGGCACCAGGCAGTGGTGATCCATGAAGACCAGCGCGTCGAGGCCGCGTCTGGCGGCGGCGCGGATCATGTCCTCTTCGCCGGATACGCTGCAGGCGGAACGCTCGGAGGCATGCACATGGAGATCAATCTTCATGATCAGCGATGATCCCCGTCCCCGTGAATTTTCCCGTTCTTCTTGCGGTGCGCGAGTTTCGCAAGATTGCGCTCGGCAATGGTTTCCATGTCAAGGCCGAGCTCGCTGCCGAGCGCGGCGATGTACCAGAGCACGTCCCCCAGCTCCTTTTCGATGTCCGCGAGCCGTTCCGGCTTCATCTTTCCGCCGTCGTCGCGGATGCACTTCTTGATCTTCTCGCAGATTTCGCCCGTCTCGCCGGCCAGTCCCAGCGCCGGATAAATCCAGTTGCCCTCGCCCATGCCGGGATACACCGCCGTGCTTCTTGCCCGCTCCTGATATGTCCTGAAATCCAGCATAATCTCTCCTGACTGCAAAACTTCCAATGGCTGGAAGTTTTACGGAAAAAAGTTCCAATCATTGGAAAAAATCTGACAGAAAGTTCCAATCATTGGAAGTTTTGTTTTGCGCCGGTTGACTCGTGCCGGCCGGAGTTTTATGCTGAAGCCATGAAAAGATTAATTTTGGCATTGTTTGCGATGATCGTCGCGGTGAGCGCGATTGCGGATTCATACATTACATCCCCGACGACCGGCGAGCGCCGCTACAAGTGGGATGGAACCTATCTCATGAAGCCCAACACCGGCGAACGGCTGTACAAATGGGATGGGACCTGCATCATGAAACCCAACACGGGCGAACGGCTCTACAAGTGGGATGGGGAGTACCTGATGAGGCCCAACACCGGTGAACGCCTGTACAAGTGGGACGGCACTTACATTATGAAACCCAACACCGGAGAACGTCTTTTCAAGTTTGACGGCACCTACCTGATGAAACCGAATACCGGCGAGCGACTGGCGAAGGTGGATGGAATCTTCTCCATTCCCGTTCTGATCGCCTACGCAACCGGCCTGCTGTGAGAACTACCGCCGGCGCGAGATGTAGTACAGAAGCGTCATGATGGACGACACCGCCGCGGCGACATAGGTCAGGAAGGCCGCGTTCAGCACTTTGCCGGCATCGTCTTCTTCGGCCGCGGTCACAATGCCCGATGAAACCATCAGTCTTTTTGCGCGCGAACTCGCGTTCCACTCCACCGGAAGCGTCACCAGTGAAAACAGCACCGCGACCGAGAACAGGATGATGCCAATGTCCACCAGCGGACGGAAGTTCATGGCGAGGCCGAGAATCAGGACCAGATAGGATATCCTGCTGCTGAACTGCGTGACCGGCACCATGGCCGAGCGGAACATCAGCGGGCCGTAGCCGTGCGCGTGCTGCAGCGCATGGCCGGCTTCGTGACAGGCCACCCCGATGGCCGCCAGTGAACTGGACCCGTAGACCCCGTCTGAAAGGTTGAGTTCTTTCTTCAGCGGATGATAGTGGTCGGTCAGGAAGCCGCCGATGTGGTTGACGCTGACACTGTCAATGCCCTGCGAGTCCAGAAGACGCCGGGCCGCCTCGCCCCCGGTCATGCCGGACGAAGCCGCCACCCTCGCGTATTTCCTGAAGGTTCCTTTGGTCATCGCGGACGCGATCATCGAAAGGATCATCGCGGGAATGAAAAAAATGAAATATCCGCCGGTCAACATGGGCGCCTCACTTCATTCCGTGGCCCGGATGGTCGCAGGTTGGCTCTTCACCCACGGCATTCAGAATGTAGCTTCCTCCGGCCGGGCAGGTTGGAATTTCCCTCAAATAGGGTTCTATGTCGGACGGGGACACCGGCGCGCCGCGTTCCATTCCTTTTTCAATGGCCCACTGGTCTTTGGCGGCCTGGATCTGCCGCAGATTGTTCATGCAGGCGACGGTCTGGGCCTTCGCGCGGGCCGATGAGACGGCCGGCAGCATCATCCCCGCCACGATGCCCACGGGCGCAAACACGGCTCCGGCCAGCACATCCCGGCCGCTGAATGTGGTGTTTCCCTGAAGCTGGATTCCATTTCTTGTGTTCAGAATGACCATCGCGCTCTGCTGGGGCTCGTCACTTCCGAACAACTTCATGATGGCCGCGTTCATGTCGGCATCCGCTCCGCTGTCGTTCATGACGGCGGCCTGCTGAATGGTCTTGAAGAATTCCGCGCATTCGGGACTGAAATACATCATTCCGTTGTTCTTCATCGGAAGTGATCCAAATGCCGTTTTGAATTTTTCGGAGGCCAGCAGCCCTTCGCCGGACTCTGCCGCCGCCAGCGCGCGGTTGATCACGCCGGGATTCGACCCGATCAGGAACACATTGCTCTTAACCGCCAGCGTGATCTGCATCGGGATCGGCGACGGAAGCTTCATGCTCATAGTAATGATTTCCGCTCCGTCTTTTTCGGTCAAAGCGGCCGGGAGGCCCTCGCCGCAGAAACGGGTTTTGATCAGCGTGGCGAGCGTTTCATCCTTCACGGTGAAACCCAGCAGCACCGAGGGTTCAGCGACTGTCATGGTTTTCCCGGCGCCGCCGAGCGGAAGTTCCGCACTTGCGGTCTTTGACAGCTGCATGGAAAGGAAGCCTTCGCCGCCCAGGCTGCTGATCAAGGTGTCCAGCGGTACGCCCAGCATCATGGTGGACATTGCCAGCGACTGTTCAAACGCCATGGCGCCTTCCGGGGTTCCCAGGCGGGTCACGGCCTCGCGCGAGAGCTTCCAGAGCTGCTCCGGATCGGCGGCAAAGGTCCGGACGATCTCGGTGTCGGCGGGCAGATAGGCCGGCGTGATCATTTCAATACCCTGCAGCCCGAAAAGTCCGCGCCACAGAGGAAGGGCGGCGGCGGCGGCATCTCGGCCAACGAAGGCCTTGATGGTGTTCAGGCCATTGTCCTTCGGCACCGCGCTGAATCCAACGGCCGTGACGGCATAAAATCCGTTCGCCTTCAGAAAAGCGGGCAGTTTTTCCAGCGCGGCAGGCAGGCCCGGCGCAGACGGCTGTGTGGAAGCGGCCATCGAAGCCATCTCGACAAGTTTCTGGACGCCCGCCTCAACCAGCCCGTCCACATTGGCGACAATCATCAGATCGCCGCCGTCATCGAGTCTGGATTTGACCATGTCGTACTGCTGCCGGACCAGCGCCGCATCCCGGGCCCGGGAGGCCGGGCAGAGCAGCAGCCCCGCCAGAAGCGCAATGCTGATGATTTTCTTCATGGGTATCTCCTACAGGATGTTCGCAGCCAGTTCGGCCAGTTCCGAGCGAACACCGGTTTTCAGCATCACATGGGCCGCCACCGCGTGCGGACGGAACCTCTCCGCGACCGCGTTGAGCCCGTTCGACAGAATATCCACATAGGGATTGTCGATCTGATAAATATCGCCCGTGAGAATGATCTTCGTGTCGTGACCCACGCGCGTGATGATGGTCTTGACCTCCAGAGGCGTCAGGTTCTGGGTTTCATCAATGATGATAAACTGGCCGGGAATGCTGCGGCCGCGGATATACGTCAGGGGTTCCACGCTGATCTTGTCGCCGAACATGGTGAAGTCGCGGTCGGATTTCTGTCCGGCTTTTCTCCCCGTCCGCACGAGGTCAAGCGCATCCTGGATGGGCTGCATCCACGGGTTCAGCTTCTCCTCAAGATCGCCGGGAAGATAACCCAGATCGCGGCCCATGGGCAGCGTGGGGCGCGAAACCAGAAGCTTGGTGTAGGTGCCTTCGTCCACGGTCTTGAAGAAACCGGCGGCGACCGCCAGCAGTGTTTTTCCGGTGCCCGCCTTTCCCGTGAGCGTCACGAGGCGGATATCGTCGTTCATCAGCGCATCCATCGCAAAGCGCTGCTCGGTGTTGCGGGGATGAATGGGATGCATCTGCGAAGGCAGCGCAATCAGCGGAACAATGCTTTTCGTTTTCCCGTCATAACGGCCCAGCGCCTGATGTCCGGGATTGCTCTCCTCTTCAAGCACGATATACAAATTCGGGTTCAGCTCTTCCCCCTCCATCGGAAGCTTGTGCTCATGCTCAAACCGGCTGAATGACTGCGAGTCCACTTCAAGCTCAATGTAGCCGCAGTGAAACTCTGGCGATTTGACCTGTCCCGATTCGTAATCCTCGGCATCCAGTCCAATGGCGTCGGCCTTGAGCCTCATGTTGATGTCTTTTGAAATCAGGATGGTGGGCTCAGTCGCGCTTTTCTTCAAATCAAGGGCGGCGTTCAGGATAATGTCGTCGTTCTTGCGCGATTCGGCAAAGGCCTCCAGGTCCCCGTGAAAAAGGACGCGCAGGCCCCCGCCGTTGTCAAGGGCCACGCCTTCGGAAAGACGCCCCCGGTGCCGGAGCTCATCAAGCTGGCGCGACAGCTGGCGCGCATTCCGGCCGCGCTCGGTCAGCTCGCGCTTGAAATTGTCAATTTCCTCAAGAACGGTGAGTGGTATGACCACATTGCAGTCCTTGAAACTGTTGATGGCATTGGGATCGTGGAGAAGAACGTTGGTGTCCAGAACATAATTTTTCTTCATATAGCTTCTCTCTGTTGCTGACCGCCCCGGCCTCGCCGGCCGAAAGGGGGAAACATACGATATCCGGAGGTGCCTTCTCAAGACTTTCTGATATGATCCGCGGCATGAACTATGGGCTGTACATTCATGTGCCCTGTTGCCTCCGGAAATGCAGCTACTGCGATTTCCATTCGCAGGCCATGACGGATGGGGAAACCCGGGCGTTTGCCGATGCGCTGGAATCGGAACTGGACAGCCTGCCGGAGGATTTTTCACCAGCCACAATTTTTATCGGGGGCGGAACACCTACGGCGCTGCCTGAGGACGTCCTTTCGCGACTGCTGGGCGCGGTGCGCGGCCGCGTGAATACAGGCCGTGTTGAGGAATGGAGCTGCGAGGCCAATCCCGGAACACTGACCGAAGGAAAAATTCAGGTTTTGCTCAACGGCGGCGTCAACCGGGTGTCGCTGGGCATTCAGACGTTTGATGAAAAGCTGCTGAAGTTTCTGAACCGGATTCAGACCGGAGAGGAGGCGTTGAAGAGTTTCCGGGCGCTGCGAACCGCCGGATTCCAGAACATCGGCGCGGATCTCATCTATGGGCTTCCCGGCGGAAGCACCCGGCAGGTGGAAAACGACCTGAACCGGCTTCTGGAACTGGGCCCGGAACACATCTCCTGCTACTGCCTTTCCATCGAACCCGGCACGGCGCTCGCGCGCATGAGCGTGTCCGAAGCCGATGATGAAGAGGCGCTGGCGCAGTATCGGCTCATCCTAAAAACGCTCGGGGCGGCGGGTTATGAGCATTATGAGATCTCAAATTTCGCCCGGACCGGACGGGAATGCCGCCACAATCTGCTGTACTGGGAAGGCGGAGAATACATTGGCTGCGGACCTTCGGCCCATTCCCACTGGAACGGCACGCGCCGGGCAAACGAGAAAGACACGCAGGACTACATCCTGCACGGGCCGCGCCGGGCATTTGAGGAACGGCTGGCGCCCGAGGCCCGGGCGCGCGAGACGCTTGTGATGAGCCTCCGGAAAATCCGCGGTGTCTCGCAGAGCCTTTTCCGGAAACAGACGGGTTTTGACTATTATGCGCTGTGCGGACCGGCCATTGAGAAGCTGATCGCGGACGGACTGCTGAAACAGGATGGGGATTTTCTGCAACTGACGGAGTCGGCGCTTTTTGTATCCAATCAGGTGTTTGTCGAACTGGTTTGAGGCTTCCGGCGCCGCAGGGCCGCCGCCACATCAGCCAGTTCGGAGGATTTCAGCGCGGCCGATGCGCCGAAATAGACGGCCATGCCCGCGGCAATGGAAATCAGGACATTTGCAACCTGCATCAGTTTTCCATCCAGCGGAAGAATGCCCGGATGCAGAGTCAGCGCGGAGTGAACATAAACAACCGTAAGCCCCATCATGACGGTGCAGGCGGCGCATAAGGAAACACTCGAGCCGATGGACCGCCAGCCGGGCGACCCGATGCGCCGATGAAGCACCACGGCAAGCGCCAGGGCATAGAAACCTTCCGCGAGCACAGTGGCGAACGCAAGGCCCGCATGCTTCCAGTACAGCGGCCAGGTGAGAACAAACGTGACATTTAAAATCAGGTTCAGCAGGACGGCATAGAGCCCGATGCGGACCGGAGTACGGGTGTCCTGCATGGCGTAATAGGCCGGAACAAAAACCTTGGCCAGGCTGAACACCACCAGCCCCGGGGCATAGAACTGAAGTGCAAGCGCCGTCAGCCGGGTGGACTGCCGGGTGAAGTTGCCCCACTCGAATATCATCTCCACAATGGGGCCGGAAAGGATCAGAAGCCCCGCCGCGGCGGGGATCATCACAAACAGCAGATTGCGCAGCGCCCGGTTGAGGGTGCTCTTCATTCGAACCGTGTCCGTGACGGCCATATGGCCCGAAAAAGTCGGAAGCAGCACGGTGCTCAGGGCCACCGCAAAGACGCCGAGCGGAAGATAGATCAGCCGTTCGCTGAAGAACAGGGCGGCCGGCGCCCACGGGCCGATCCAAATCGCGAGCAGGCGGTCAATCACCACGTTGAACTGGGTAACGGCAAGGCCCAGCGCGGCCGGCCCCATCAGCGTGAGGATGCGAATCATGCGGCGGTCTTTCCAGTCGAACGACAGACCCGGGCGATATCCGTATTTCACCAGCTGCGGAATCTGCACGCCGAGCTGAAGCACTCCGGCCGCAATCACCGCCCAGGCCACAGCGCCAATCTGCCCCATCGGGTCTCCCGTGAACCTCGGACAGATGAAAAGCACGGCGACGATCCACACGAAATTCAGCAGGCAGGGCGTAAAGGCCGGAACGGCATAGTGATGATAGGAGTTGAGAATCGCCATGGACAGCGCGGCGAGACAGATGAACACGGTATAGGGGAGCATGATCCTGAGCAGCGGCATCACCAGCGCCGCTTTTTCGCCGAGATCCATCCACAACGACGCGGCGGTCACGACCAGCATGGCGGCGATGACAATTGCCAGCAGGGTCAGTGTCAGCAGAGTGACCACCTTGCGCACCATGATCCACGCGGGGCCTTCGCCCTCCTTGTGACGGACCTCGATGAATACAGGGATAAAGGACGCGGAGAGCGCGCCTTCGCCGAACAGCCTGCGGAACAGGTTGGGGATGGTGAACGCCACCACGAAAGCCGACATATACAGGGAGGTTCCAAACACTCCCGCCATGAGCATGTCACGCACCAGTCCAAGCACGCGGCTCAGGGCCGTGAAACCGCTCACAATGGCGGTGGACTTTATGAAATGAGTTTTGCTCAACGCCTGTCGTCCTTCAACCGAACTGACTTGCTAAACAGCGGTTATCATTACACAGTACCCCGCATGAAACGAAGCACAAACCGCATCTGGATCACGCAGGTTGTTCCTGCGGCGGGCGGGCGCCGGCTGAAGGTCACCTTCCGGGATGGCGAGGCCTCCTGGGCGGCGCGGGCGCCGGACTGCTGGGAGATGAAGCTTCCGGGTTTTGAGCCGGTCACCTGTTCTCCGTATTCCAAAGTTCGGCGCGGAGCGCTGAGCAGCGAGACCGGAGCGGTTTATCTGAAGAAATTCCTGCTCCGGGGATGGCGCGATGCCTTCAAGGGGATGTTCAGAACCTCGAGGGCGGGCCGGGCCTGGCGGGGTGACCTGCTGATGGAGAAGTCCGGGTTCTCCGCCCCGCATGTCCGCTGCCTGATCCGGCCGGCCGGATTTTTCAGAAGTGAAAGCATGCTGATCACGGACGAGGTGTCGAATGCGGTTTCGGTGAAAAAACGGCTGATGGATCCGCAATACGGGCTTGCGGCCGGAACATCCCGACGCTTTGCCTTCCTTCGGGCCGTGGCGGAGGCCGCGGCGCGCCTGCATGCGGCGGGAATCTGTCACGGGGATCTTCGGACGAACAACATCCTTTCGCGCGAAACCGGCGAAGGCTGGGAATTCATCTGGCTGGACAACGAGCGCAACCGGAAATATCGGACGCTCCCCCGCCGGAAGAGAAATCACAATCTGATGCAGTTCAATACAGACCGCGAACCGTCTCTGGCTGACCGGGTGTGTTTCTGGCGCGCCTATGCGCGGGCGGCCGGCCTGACCGGCGATGATCGAATTGGAACCGCGCGGTGGATCAGAAACCGGACGCGGGAACGCTGGATCCGACATGGCTTCATGAAATAGCGCGCATGGTGCTCGGGGCGGGAGTCGAACCCGCACAGCCTTGCGGCCACCAGGCCCTCAACCTGGCGTGTCTGCCATTTCACCACCCGAGCATTCCGATGGAAAACAGGGAGAAGTTACTGCCTGCACCGGTCCAGAGCAAGGTCATTTTTCCGGACACGGCGGGCGGTCCGTTTCCGGCCGCCCGACGCGGGAATCGCGGTCAGGCATGCAGCGCCTTCTTCTCCTTTGCTGTCCGGTCGCGCAGGCTCAGGGCCTTTGCGGGACACTGAAGCACGCACAGGCTGCATCCGATGCACCTGGACGCATCCGTTTCCGGATAGTTGTCCGCGTTCATCGAAATGGCCAGGTACGGACAGCGGGTGCAGTTGCCGCACTGCACGCACAGGTCCGTGCTGCAGGTCGAAATCTGCTTGGTCCCGTCCAGGTCCATGAAGCCGCGGATCGGCTCAGGCTGGGCAATACCAACAAGCTGCTTGACCGACTTGATCTTGCGGGCCTGCATCAGATGACTCAAACCGGAGCAGAGTTCGTCAATGATCAGATAGCCGTGCTTTTCAACCACCGTGCAGAACTGGACTGTGTTGGTGCCCAGCGCAAGGAAGTCCGCCGCCGCTTTGTAGTTCATCGGACCGGCATTGCCGGAGATGGTCACGCCCATGCCGCCGGCGCTGGCCAGACAGAGATAGCTCACGGGTGTGATGCCCTCGCCGCTGATGCCGGAAACCACACCGTCTTCCCAGACCTTCTTTGCCGGGCTGGGCTTGAACGCCAGCGACGGGAAGGTGTTGGCCAGCGTGACGCCCGCCTTTGCCTTTGGATACGCGGCAAAGACCGGCTTCACCGCCTTCAGGATGCTCTTGATGTCCGTCACGGCGCTGGTGAGCTTGAACAGCTTGGGAACCGAGGGATCGCCGACTTCCAGCACCCATCCGATGATCTTCGCCGTCAGGGCCGCGTTCTGCGAAACGATGTCGCCTTCGGCGCCCTCGCCGCCCTGCGGGCAGGACAGGCTGTATTCGATCACCATCGCGCCGGCTTTTTCCAGCTTGCGGGTGTTGCTCTGCCAGCTCTTCTTGTCGCTCTCGTCATTGCCGGAGACATTGCCTCCCGTGGACGCGCCGGTCAGGCGGTCCGGATATTCCCGGACCAGCTTTTTGACCTCGGTGCAGACCCGGTCAATCGGATGATCGGACACGTTGTCGCAGTTGCCCCAGGTCGTGTCGTTGAAGCAGGTCATGTAGGCCGCCGGAATATGGATCGGCAGGTTGTCAAAGGCGGTCTTCATAATGCCGCCCGCCCAGCCGGCCTCATAGGCCTTCTTCATCTGCTCATATCCGTCCGAAGCCGGCGAGGCCGACAGCAGGAACGGGTTGATCAGCTTGCGGCCGAAGAAATCGGTTTCCAGTGAAACCGGGACCATGTTGTAGCCTTCCACCAGCACGGTGCTCTTTTTCGGATCCTTGATGACCGGGGCCTTCTGCTGGTTCAGCGCGGCATCCACCACCATGGCGCAGTTCTTTCCGGCCGCGGAGGCGGTCACCACAAAGGTCGGGCCGTTGGCGATATCGCCGGCGTAGAACACGCCGCGGGAATCCACTTTCGGAATGGTGGAACGCGCGCCGATGGCCATGATCACAATCTGGATGTCCGCGCGGGTCTGCTCGGTACCCTTGATGTCCTTCAGCGCGCTGACGCTGAATTTCTCGCCGGCCGGAAGTGCGATCTTGATCGTCTTGAGGCCGGTCACCTTGTCGCCGTTGGCGCAGATTTCGGTGACGCGCATGCGGCCGTTGAAGTCAATGCCGTGCTCGACCAGATCCTGCTTTTCACGCGGGGTGAGCGGCATTTCGCCGACGTTTTCCAGGGCGATCATCTCGACCGAGCTCGCGCCGGAAAGCTTCGCCGCCACCGCGCAGTCGAGCGCCGTGGCGCCGCCGCCGATGACGGCCACTTTCTTCCCGCGCAGGCCGAACGATTTGGGCTTCTGCAGGAATTCAATGCCGCCAATCGCCTTGTCCTTGTTTGGAATGTTCAAGATGACGGGTTCCCAAAGGCCGGCCGCGACAATCACCGCCTTGTAGCCTTTTTTCAGGAGCGTTTTCGGATCCGACACCGCTTTGCCGGTTTTCATCTTGATGCGGCTGCCGCCCATGCCGAGGCAGAAATCAACGTCCTTCTCCAGCATTTCGCGATAGAGGCGGTGCTCGGGAATCAGACGGCACATCCCGCCGCTCTTTTCGTTCTGCTCGAATATATCCACCTTGTAGCCCTTCTGGGCCAGCGTCGCGGCGGCGGCAAGTCCGGCCGGACCCGCGCCAACCACTGCCACCGTGCGGCCGTTGAACTTCACCTTTTCGAATTCGGGGAAGGATTTCAGTTCACGGGCTTTCGCGATGATGGTCGCCTGCACCGCGGGAATATTCACCGCGCAGTCCATCTTCTTGTGGACGCAGGCGCCCATGCAGAGCGTGTCGGGACACACCATGCCGCAGATGCCGCCGAACGGGTTCTTGGACATGATTTCAGCGGCGGCGCGCTTGAAATCCGCCGGTGTTCCGAGCTTCACGGCCATGATGAAATCTGCGGGCGAGCAGTCGCAGGGACAGGCGGCCTTGCAGGGCTTCTCTTCGCAGAATTCGCATTTCTCGACCTCGGCGCGCAGCTGCGCGTCGGTCAGAATCGGGTTGTCTTTCAACATCTTTTTCGCGGTAATCGTCATAACTTCATTTCTCCTGACAGGCTGAACCTGCTATGGTTGACAATAGTTGCAGGAATCTAGCATCCATATTCCGGCTTGCCAACCACGGACTTCGAACGCCGTGTTTTTTTCTCGAAGGTCAAGAAGTTCCAATGACTGGAAGTTTCCGGTCGAAAAGTTCCAATGATTGGAAGTTTTTCGGGAGAAAGTTCCAGGGATTGGAACTTTTCAGGCGGGGCGGCGGTCGAGGATTTCCCGAATCCGGGCCAGCAGATCGGATGCCCGGAACGGTTTCTGGATGATCTCGATTTTCTCCTTCGCGATCCGTTCAGCACGGATGGCACCGTGACTGTAACCGCTGATGAAAAGAATCGGAATGTCCGGACGGATTTTCAGCATTTCATCGCGGGCGGCCACGCCGGTGAGGCCGGGCATGACCACATCCATCAGGACCAGATTCACCCGGCCCGTGCTGCGGGAGAACAACTCCACCGCCTCGACGCCGGTTGAGGCGGTCAGGACGGTGTATCCCGCCCGCTCGAGCACGCGCCGGGTGTAGCCCACAACCGACGGGTCGTCCTCCGCCAGCAGAATGGTTTCACGGCCGTTTCCGGACGGGGACGAAGCCGGCTCGGCCGGCCGATCCGGTTCCTTGCGGGCCACGGGGAAATAGACGTCGAAAACACTGCCCCGGCCCACCTGGCTTTCCACATGAATCAAGCCGTTGTGCTGCTCGATGACGCCATAGACCGTGGAGAGCCCGAGGCCGGTGCCCTTTCCGGCTTCCTTCGTTGTGAAGAACGGTTCGTACATGCGTTCCATGGTTTCGGGCGCGATGCCGCTGCCGGTGTCGGTCACCCGGAGCCGGACATAACGGCCCTCGCGGGCCCACGGATTCTGGCGGAAGAATTCCTGAGAGATTTCCTCGTTCCGGGCCTCGATCAGCAGCCGGCCTCCTTCGGGCATGGCGTCGCGCGCATTGAAACAAAGGTTGATCAGCACCTGCTCCATCTGGCCGGGGTCGGCGAAAACCGGCCACAGATCCGTTCCGGGATCCACTTCGAGCGCAATATCGGCACGGATTCCGCGGCGGAGGATTTTGACCAGGCTCGTCAGCAGTTCGTTGACGTCTACGCTCTGCGGGCGAATCACCTGCCGGCGGCTGAAAGTGAGCAGCTGACGGGTCAGGCCGGCGGCGCGTTCCGCCGCGCTGTAAACCTCCTCCATGTCTGCCCGGGTGTCGGCATCGGCGTTCGGACTTTTCATGATCAGCTCCGCATAGCCGAGAATCGTCTGGAGCAGGTTGTTGAAATCATGCGCGATGCCGCCGGCCAGTTTTCCGACGGCTTCCATTTTCTGGGCATGGCGGAGCTGTTCTTCCAGTTTCAGTTCGCGGGTGATGTCGCGCTTGACGGTGACATAATTGACAATCGCTCCGGCCGGATCAAAAACCGGGGTCACGCAGGCCTCCTCGATAATGATTCGGCCGTCTTTTGTTTTATTGATAAACTGTCCGCGCCAGGTCTCTCCCCTTGTAACCATGGCCTCGACTTCTTCAAGATAGCCGGGCTCATGCTGACCGGCATCGAGAATGTGGGGGTGCACACCGAGCACTTCTTCCAGTGTGTATCCGGTCAGCTTTTCGAATGCGGGATTGGCATAGACAATCAGGTGGTCAGGACCGGAAATGACAATGCTTTCGGCGGCCTGCTCGATGGCCATCATCATCCGGTTCCGCACCGCCTCGTCCGCAATGCGGCGGATGACCGACTGGGCCTCAAGGGCCAGCACGCTCAGGTTGTGGATTGCCACGGAATCCGGCGGCTCCTCGCAGTGGGTGCCGACATTCAGAAAGCCGAAAAGATGACCGTCCTCAAAAAAGGGAATGGAATAGGCATGCTGAATCCCGAATGAGAGCAACATGCTGCGCATGTCTTCTGAAACATCATGGGCATAGACAGGCTCCCGGGCCTCAGCGGCCGATTTCATGAGCGGGTTGGCAAGGGGCATCCGCGCCACAAGGCTTTTGAGTTCATCGTCAAGATTCACCGTATGCTTCAGGCAGGCCGCGTCATTTTCGACAATATAAACCCCGCCGCAATCCATGCCGCAGATGTCCATGGCGGCCTGAAGCAGCGGTTCCAGCAGGCCCTCCACCGTGCGGCATCCGCTGATGTCCACCATGAACTTCCGGATGCGGTTGCTGACAGCGAGGGATCGCTGCAGACTTCTTTTCGCCTCCAGGCGCTCGGTAATGTCGGTAATGAAGGCCACGTTGCGGGCGCGGCCGCCAATGCGGGTTTTGCTCACCGTGACATCCGCATACATAAGCGTGCCATCTTTCCGCAGATACGGAATTTCGGACGCCACGAGGTGCTCGCCTTCGGTCTGGGAGGTGAACGCGTTCTGCACACGGTCCCACTCCTTCGCGGGATGAAGGTCCTGTGATTCCATTTTGAGCAGTTCGGGTTTTGAATAGCCGAGCAGCCGGCCGATGGAGGGATTGGCATAAGTGATCTTCCCGTTGTCCGTGTCGGCAATCACCACGCCCTGCGCCACCTCGTGAAACAGCTTGTAGGCTCTGCGGTCGGTTTCGCGGCGATCCCGTATGGCCGCCGCAACCGACCGGCGGAGCTGACGGTTCCATGACCAGAAGATCGCCGCGGCAATCAGCAGGCTGGCCAGCACGATCAGCAGAATATGCAGCCAGTGCCAGTGGGGTTCGTGTCCGGGATCATAAATGAACCCCTCCAGGCTGAAGCCGGAAGGAATCAGCCCCAGCGCGACATAGGTCTTCGCCATCCGCTCCCAGCGGTTTGGATTGATTTCACCCAGCTTGATCAGGTCCGGGCGAATCAGTTTGACCGACTGCTCCGCCTCGTATTGAAGGTGCTCGCGGGTGATCCCCCGTTCCTCCACCCCGGGAAGAGTGAGGATGAAATCAATCAGCTCCTCCTGATGCTCCAGCGCATAGGCCCAGCCCCTGAGCGTCGCGCAATGAAAACCTCTTGCGCGGCGGTGGTGGAGGCGGATCTCGTCTTCGGTCGTGAAAAAGCAGTCGCCGTAGAAATCAATGCCGTAATCCATCGGAGACAGAATCACAGGCTCGAGGCCGCGGAGGCGGACCAGGTTCGGCTCATCGGTCAGATAGGCGTCCATGGCATCCGCGCGGCCGCTGATGAGCGACTCGATATTCCAGTCATGGGGAACAAAATGAACGGAATCGGGAAGCACATCTGCATTTTTCAGCATGGCATCCATCTGGGGAGACGGTCGGTTGAACGACCTCATCACCCGGCGGCCGGCAAGATGCTCCACCGTTCGGATGCCGCTTTCCCTGAGGGCCAGTAGAATATAGGGGGAGTGCTGATAAATTGCCCCCATCACCACCAGCGGCTTGCCGTGGGCGCGTTCCACGAGAAGCTCTTCAGCCATCACGCCGTACTCGGCCTCTCCGGAGAGCACCGCATCCACAGGATAAACGCCCCGAACGGCCTCCAGAATTGTCACATCGAGGCCTTCCGCCTCATAAAACCCCTTGATTTTCGCAGCATAATACCCGGCAAACTGGAATCCGTGGCGATATTTAAGCTGGAGCTTCACGGGCTCCAGCCCGCGGGCAGAAACACTTGCGGAAGGAACCAGAAGATGAAAGGCAAGAACCAGAAGCCAGCCGGTATGAATGCACCCTCCTCCTCTTCGGGGGATAATTCCGCGCGGTCTCCTCTTGAAACAGCATGACATAGAGGACGGATTCTGCTCCCGTTTCCGCGGAAATGTCAAGGCGCAAGGGCCTCCCGGAGCACCGGTTTTTTCAGTGAATCAAAGAAAATTTTTGACTTACGCGGAGAATTCCGTAGATTCCTGTGAGTTTTTCTGCCCGATGGTGTAATGGTAGCACAAGCGGCTCTGGACCGCTCAGTCTAGGTTCAAATCCTAGTCGGGCAACCATCCTCCCGCGGATCAGTTGATCCGCATCGGCATCAGCACGTAGAGGAACGGGACATTGCTCTTGATCACTCCCGGACTCAGCGCATCGGTCACCTCAAAGAAGACCTCGTCGCTGTCAAGCGTCTTGAGCGGGGCGACGATGAATTCGGGATTGAAGGCCACCGTGATCTCCTTGGCGGAAAATTTGACCGGAAGCGTTTCGCGGGCCTCGCCGACATCCGGCGTCTCCGCCGTGATTTCGAGCCGGTTGTTTGCAAAGGTCAGCCTGACGGTGCTGGCCTGCTCGCTCGCCAGGAGGGCAACGCGGCGGACTGCATTCATCAGCGCCTCGCGCTCGATGGTCACCCGCTGTTCCGCCTGCGACGGAATGACCTGCCGGAAATTCGGAAACGCGCCTTCGATCAGCTTGGAGATGATCAGCATATCGCCGAATTCAAAGGCCACCTGGTTGGCCGACGCCTGAATCCTGATGCTGCCGTCGTCCTGAAGCGTGCGAATCAGCTCGTTGACAGTCTTGGTGGGGATGACGAGATCGCCTTCGGAATCCTTAGGGAACTCCACTTCCTGCTCGACCAGCGCCAGCCGGCGGCCGTCGGTGGCCACCACGGTCAGCTTCTCGTCGCGGAAGCTGAGCAGCACACCGTTGAGGATGTAGCGCGTCTCGTCGGTCGAAGCCGCATAGGAAGTCTTGACCAGCATGTCCCTGAACACGCCCTGCTTCAGGGTGAAGGCGCGGCTTCCTTCGAACTTCGGCAGAGGGGGAAAATCATCCTCGCTCGCGCCGCGGAGCTTGAAGAAGGAGGGGCCGGCCTGAATGACGGCCGTGTCCTTGTCCTCGATGGTGATCTCGACATCATGGCTGGCCAGTTCGCGGATGATGCTTGCAAGCCGGCGGGCCGGAAGCGTCGTGCCTCCCTTTTTGGAAACAGAGGCATCCACGGAAGTCTTGACGCTGACTTCAAGATCGGTGGAGGTCAGATGAAGCTTCCCGCCTTCGGCCTGGAGCAGCACATTGGAAAGAATCGGGAGAGTGGTTCGGGTGCTGACAATAGAAAGAACCTTCTGAAGACCCTCGACCACGGCCGCTTTTTCAACTTTGAGTTTCATGCCCATTTTCTCCGGTTATTCACTCCGTACTGATAATAGGATATATATATATTTAAATATTCCTATTATTATGGTCTGTGAACAAATACAACAACATCTTTTCACCGCCATTCAGCGGCCTTTTCATCCATCCTTTTCCTGTTGAAAACCGGGTTCATAACCGGCGCCATTTTTTGACCGCTGATGATAAAAGCGCGGCCTGTGAATGACACGCACTTTTTCAACAAATTATCATCAGCCCGTCCACAGCCCTCCTCATCCCTTGTTTTCAAGCTGGTCGTTCAGGATTGAAACGGTCTGCCGGATGTCCGGATCGCTCTGAATCTTCTCCGTGAGGAGCCGGCAGGCGTGCAGCACGGTCGCATGATTTCGTCCAAAGGCGTTTCCGATCGCCGGCAGCGAGTGGTCCGTGAGCGTCCGGCAGAGGTACATGGCCACCTGGCGCGGGAAGGCGATCGCGGCCGGCCGGCGCTTGCTGATCATGTCCTCATGGCTGATCTTGTAGTATTCGGCCACGGTCCGCTGGATGGCTTCCATGCTGAGCGTGTCCTGGGCCTCCTCGTCCAGCACGGAGCGCAGCAGCCGCTCCAGGTTGTCGAGCGTGAGCTCCTTTCCGGTGAGCGAACTGTAGGAGGCGGCGCGGATCAGCGCCCCCTCGAGCCGGCGGATGTTGGAGCGCACGCGCTGCGCAATATAGGAAAGCACTTCCGGCGGGAGCGATATGTTGAAGAGCTCCTGCTTCTTGCGCAGGATCGCAATCCGCGTTTCCATGTCCGGGGTTTCCAGATCGGTGACCAGTCCCCATTCAAAGCGCGACACCAGCCGGTGTTCGAGGCCGGGAATTTCGTTCGCCGGACGGTCGCTGGCGAGCACAATCTGCTTGTGCCGGTCGAAGAGCGCGTTGAAGGTGTGGAAGAACTCCTCCTGCATGCGCTCCTTCCCGGCGAGGAAATGAATGTCGTCAATCAGCAGCACGTCAGTGTTCCGGTATTTCTTCCGGAAGGCCACCACGGCTCCGCGCTGAAGCGCGTCAATGTACTCGTTCAGAAAAACTTCGCAGGCGAGATACGTCACCGCGTTCCGCCCGCTCTGCTGGACGGAATGGCCGATGGCCTGCATCAGATGGGTCTTTCCCAGCCCGGATCCGCCGTAGATGAAGAGCGGATTGTAGGCCTTGCCCGGGGACTGCGCGACAGCCATCGCGGCCGCGTGCGCAAACTGGTTGGAAGAACCGACCACGAAACTCTCGAACGTGTATTTCGGATTCAGCGGGACGTCTGCGAGTGTCTTTCTGGCGGGCGCGGGTGAAGCTTTTTTCGCCGCCGGCTCGGCGGGCGGGGTCTGGGAGGGAACGCTCAGGTTCACCTCGAGGCGGATGGCGATGTCTTCTCCGCAGACCGACCGCACGGCGTCCTGCATCAGGGAAAGATAGTTGTCTTCGAGCCACGTGAGATAGAAATTGTTTGCGACTTCCAGTGTGAGGACACCGTCGGCGAGAGTGCCCGGCTCGATCAGCGCGATCCACCGGTCATAGACATCCTTCGAAAGGACCTGACTGAGATGCCTGCACGCCTGGTTCCACAAAACTGCTGCTGCTGACTTTTTCATGTTCACCCAAAAATTTATCCGGCGGCGCCTGTCCGCGCGAAGCCCGGAGCTGTTATCCGGTTTTCCTTCCGGCGGAATGCTGCGTATCATTCCGCTGTTCAGACCTCCGTTTCCGGCCGGCTGCGATCCGGCTTTCAAACAGCACATGCTCCGTCGGACGTGGCGTGTTCCGCGACGTCTCTTTCATCTGTGTGACGCAAAACTAGGCCAATAAAAAAAACCGCTCAAGGGAAAAACTGTGGATAACCCGAAAAAAAACGCGGCCCACCATTTCTGGGTGCAAAATTTTCAACACCCACAAGATATGGTGGGGATATTGGCGGACCCTGTTGAAATCTTTTGCGGCGAAGCGGTTAGAAAGGCCGTCCCCGTTTTTGCTGTATTATTTTGTTTTTTATTTTAGGATGCCGCTGTGAAAAAGTTATTGACAGATCCTCTCCTGCTGGTCGGCTCTCCGGCCGCGGTTCCGGACATCCGCTATGCCGCCGGATTCAACGCGCCGGATGCGGTGGTGTGTCTCTGCATCGGAAATGAAATTCATCTGGTTGTCTCCGCGCTTGAATACGGCCGCGCCCGCGGCGAAACATGCGGAGTGATTCTGCACACGCCCGACAGCCTGCATCTGGAATCCGCGAAGCGAAGGGATCCGGTGGCGTGGACCGTTGCGCTGCTCAAGAGGATGCATGTGCGCCGCGTGCGCGTGCCGTGGGATTTTCCGGCGGGCATTACGCTGAAGCTCAACGCCGGGGGCATCCGGATTGAAGTGATCGAGGGCCCCGCGTTTCCGGAGCGCGCCGTGAAGACCCGCACCGAAATTGAATGCATCCGCGAATCGCAGCGCGCGGCCGTGAAGGCCATGAAGGCCGCCTGCGCGCGGCTCCGCGCCGCTTCCGTCAGCAGCAAAGGCCTGCTCCGCGAAGGCCGCCGGGTGCTGACCTCCGAAGAGCTCCAGCTCTTCATTGACCGGGTTCTGCTCGAATCAGGCTGCTCCGCCGACTCCACGATCGCCGCCTGCGGAAAGCAGTCGGCCGATCCCCACGAGCGCGGATCGGGACCGCTGCGCGCCGGCGCGCCGGTGGTGATTGACATCTTTCCGCAGCACAGGGGGCATGGATATTTCGGCGACCTGACCCGCACGGTGGTGAAGGGAAAACCCTCCCCGAAAGTTGCCGCGATGTATCGCGCGGTGAAAGCCGCGCAGGAGGCCGCGCTTGGAAGCATCCGCGCCGGAGTGCGCGCGTGCGAAGTCCATGCGGCTGTCCACGAAACGTTCGTCCGTCACGGATTTCAGACCGGCCTCATCGGAGGCTGGCCGCAGGGATTCATCCACGGCACCGGTCACGGCGTCGGCCTCGCCATTCACGAGGCGCCGTCCGTTTCAACGGCGGAAAATATCCTGAAGGCCGGAAACGTCATCACCGTCGAGCCCGGTCTCTATTACCGCGACACGGGCGGCGTGCGCATCGAGGACACCGTGGTGGTGACCCGGACCGGCTGGGAATATCTCTGCCCGTTCAGAAAGGCGATCGCTCCATGATTATCCTCAGAAAAATCGGATCCATAGCGGCGGTGCTGGCGGGCGCATGGCTCTGCCTGCGCTGGTTTGAATGGAAAAGCCTCTATTATCCGGACCGGAAAATGGATGAACTGCCGTCGGATGCCGGTCTCGAATACGAGGAGGTATGGTTCGTGGCCGAGGACGGCACAAGGCTTCACGGCTGGTGGATCCCCCACCCCGAAGCGCGCGGAACGGTGATCCATCTCCACGGCAACGCCGGGAACATCAGCAGCCGCATTTGGATCGCGGCGGACCTGAACCGGCTGAAGCTGAATGTGTTTCTGTTTGACTGGCGCGGATACGGTCTCAGCCGGGGGCTTCCCCGCGAAAAGGGGCTGTACCGCGACGCGCGCGCGGCCTACGAAGTGGTCCGCGCAAAATATGACGACGCGGAATATCCTCCTGTGATCCTGCACGGGCAGTCGCTGGGCGGCGCGGTGGCCGCGCAGCTCGCGCTCGACAAGCCCTGCCGCGGTCTCATCATCGAGAGCTCCTTCTCCAGCGTGCCCGACATGGCGCGCGTGATGTATCCCGCCCTGCCCGCGGTCCTGATCCGGTCCAGATTCGACACGGCTTCCAAAATGCCTAAACTGAAAATTCCGGTCATCGTGGCGCACAGCCGGACCGATGACCTGGTGCCCTATGAGCAGGGCCGGAAAATCTTTGAAGCCGCAAACGAGCCCAAAACATTCTGCGAGCTCAGCGGAGGCCACAACGAGGCCGGATGGCATACCGGAGGCGAATATTGGTCCGCGATTGAAAAATTCGCCGTCGCCGTTTTTCCGCCCGAAAACCGCTGAAAACACGAAAAAATCGGCCCAAAACGCTCAAAAAACGCGAAAAATGGCCAAAAAAACGTCAAAAAATGCCCATTCAGAGTTTATGAATAATCTTGAAAAATGAGTTGACCGATTTCAAATTTCAAGGTAAATAGGAGGCATGATTGAAAGACGCAAAGAGCTTGAAACGCTTGACGGCCTGCTGAAAAGGCATCGCATGGTCGGAATCATCGGTGCGCGGCAGGTCGGCAAGTCCACGCTGGCGGATGAATATCTGAAAAGCGTCTCTTTGCCAACCCACCGGTTTGACCTTGAGAATCCGGACGATGCGGCCCGCCTGGCTGAACCGATGCTGGCCCTGAAAGAACTTAAGGGGCTGGTGGTCATTGATGAGGTGCAGCGCAGTCCCGGACTCTTTCCGGTGCTGCGGGTTCTGGCCGACCGCAAGCCGATTCCCGCACGGTTCCTTATTCTGGGCTCCGCATCGCCCGAACTGCTTCGCCAGAGTTCGGAAACTCTGGCCGGACGGATTTTTTATCATGAGCTGGGAGGCTTTGCGCTCGACGAGACGGGAGTCGAAAACATGGACCGTCTTTGGCTGCGCGGCGGATTGCCCCGCTCCTACCTGGCGGCCTCGCTGCGGGAGAGTGTCGAATGGCGTGCAGGATATATTCGCAGCTTTTTGGAAAGGGATCTTCCTCAACTGGGCATCAGCACAGGCGCATCAACGATGCGGAGGTTCTGGACCATGCTGGCGCATTATCATGCGCAAACATGGAATGCTTCGGAAATAGCCCGCTCTTTTGGCGTCGCGCACACCACGATACAAAACTATCTTGATCAGCTCACCTCGGCGCTGGCTGTCCGGAAGCTTCAGCCGTGGCACGAAAACATATCCAAGCGGCAGGTCAAGGCGCCGAAGGTGTACATTGCCGACAGCGGCATTCTCCACTCGCTGCTTAATCAGCCCGAAAAAGCCGACCTTGAAGCTCATCCAAAACTTGGAGCCTCCTGGGAGGGCTTCGCCATTGGCCAGATCATCCGCCGCCTCGGCGCCCGTGCGGAAGAATGTTTTTACTGGGCGACTCACGCCGGAGCGGAACTGGATCTGCTGGTGGTGCGCGGCCGAAAGAGAATGGGCTTTGAAATCAAGCGCACTTCCGCGCCAAGGACGACCGCCTCCATGCAGCACGCCCTGAATGATCTGAAATTGAGTCATCTCGATGTTATCCATGCCGGCGACCGCACCTTCCCGCTGTCGGAGAAAATCCGCGCGGTTCCCCTCAGGTGCATTCTGCAGGACATCGAACCGCTGTCCGCCGACTGAGGCCGGATGGCATACCGGGGGCGAATACTGGTCCGCGATTGAAAAATTCGCCGCCGCCGTTTTTCCGCCCGAAAATCGCTGAAAAATTGAAAAAAATGGCCAAAAACGCTCAAAAAACGCGAAAAATGGCCAAAAATCGGCCCAAAATGCAAAAAAATCGCAAAAAATGCCCCCAAAACGTGTATTTATTGAAATAGTACTAAATAAGTACTATTTAGCGCGCCGGTGCGAAGAATGCGAAAATCCCTGCCCGGTTAACGTATTTTCTGGTCTTTTCACCAGCCCCTGGCCTAAAAGGCTTCAGTCTGATTTGGAGATCGTGATATGCAGGAATGGAATCCATGGCACGGCTGCCGGAAATTTTCCGAGGGATGCCTCCACTGCTATGTCTACCGCCGGGATGAATCCATCGGCAAGGATGCCTCGGCTGTCACAAAAACCGGGTCGTTCGCGCTCCCCCTCAGGCGCATGCGGAACGGCGAATACAAAATTCCGCCCGGAAGCGAGGTCTTCACCTGCTTCACTTCCGATTTCTTCCTGGAGGAAGCCGACGGCTGGCGGGAAGAAGCATGGAACATGATTCGCATCCGCGCGGATCTCCAGTTCAGCATCATCACCAAACGCATCGCGCGTTTTGCGGACTGCATCCCCGCCGACTGGGGCGACGGATACAAAAACGTCACCATCGGATGCACCGTCGAAAACCAGAAGCAGGCGGATATCCGCCTGCCGGGGTTCAATGCCGCGCCCATTCAGAACCGCTTCATCATCTGCGAGCCGCTGCTGGAAAAAATAGAACTGGAGAAGTATCTCGGTCCGGCCATTTCACAAGTCATCGCCGGCGGCGAAAGCGGCCGGAACGCGCGCGTCTGCGACTGCGACTGGGTGATGGACCTCCGCCGCCAGTGCATGGCAAAAAATGTTCCGTTCCATTTCAAGCAGACCGGCGCTCTCTTCAGAAAGAACGGAAAAATCTACCGCATCCCCCGCTCCGAACAGCATGCCCAGGCCGCCCGCGCGGGAAT
>JAKQHR010000015.1 GCA_029557905.1 Verrucomicrobiota bacterium | reverse complement strand
GCATCGAGGGCGGCGATTTCCTTGAGGATTTCTTTCGGGCTGCGGTGCGTGATTTCCTCGCCGCCGTTGGGGTTTTTGACGGAGAGGTCGAAGGTGGACTGGTCTATGGTTTTGGCATCCACGGTCCAGCTTTTGTCGGAGACGGCGGAGGTTTTCTGGAGTTTGATGAATTCAGCGAGGTCGGCGTCGTTGAGCGGATTGGTTTTGCCCATGTTGCGTCCAGGATCGAGCTGGTAGTACCAGATTTTCCGGGTTTGGGTTCCCTTTTCAAAGAAGAGCACGACGGTTTTGACGCCGGCCCCCTGGAAGGTTCCGCCGGGGCAGTCGAGGATGGTGTGCAGGCTGCAGCTTTCCAGCAGGAGTTTCCGCAGGCTGACGGAGGCGTTGTCGGTGTTGGAAAGGAATGTGTTTTTGATGACGACGCCAGCCCTGCCCCCGGCTTTCAGGATTTTGATGAAGTGCTGCAGGAACAGGAAGGCCGTTTCGCCTGTGCGGATCGGGAAGTTCTGCTGCACTTCTTTGCGCTCTTTTCCGCCGAACGGAGGATTGGCCAGGATGATGTCATAGCGGTCCTTTTCCTGGATGTCGGCGAGGTTTTCGGAGAGCGTGTTGGTATGGATGATGTTCGGGGCCTCGATGCCGTGCAGAATCAGGTTCATGATGGCGATGACGTAGGCCAGCGATTTCTTTTCCTTGCCGTAGAAGGTTTTTTCCTGAAGCGTTTTGAGGTCTTTGGTGGTGAGCTTGCCTTCTTTCATGTAGTCGAAGGCTTCGCAAAGGAATCCCGCCGATCCGCAGGCGCCGTCATAGATGGTTTCGCCGATTTTGGGTTTGACGATTTTGACCATGGCGCGGATGAGGGGGCGCGGGGTGTAGTATTCCCCGCCGTTGCGCCCGGCATTGCCCATGCGCTTGATTTTTTCCTCGTAGAGGGCGGAGAGTTCGTGCTTTTCCGCCTGCGACCGGAAGCGCAGTTCGTCTATATGGTCTATGATTTCCCGCAGGTTGTAGCCGCTCTGGATCTTGTTTTTGATTTCACCGAAGATTTCACCGATTTTGTATTCGATGGTGTTCGGCCCGCTGGCCCGCTGCTTGAAGCCGTGGAGATACGGGAAAAGCTTCTGGTTCACGAAGTCCCGCAGGTCGTCCCCGGTTCTGGCGCTGTTGTGGTCGAGTTTGCCGTCTTTGCCCTTGGGGGCGGCCCAGGTTTCCCAGCGATAGGGCTTTTCGAGGATGAAGGAGTATTTCTTCCCCTCCAGCGCGGCTTCGGTGGCCTTGTCCTGCTCCAAACCGTCCAGATATTTCAGGAAAAGCAGCCAGGAGGTCTGTTCGGTGTAGTCGAGTTCGGTGGTGCATCCGGCCTCTTTCCAGAGCACATCGTCAATATTCTTGAAGGCCTGTTCAAACATGGGACCCGCTTCCTTTCAAACAACCGCTGGCCCGTATTGTTGGACTTTGGGGAAAGTCCCGTCAAGAGCGTAGTTATGCGCCAGATACACCTGAGCAAATTAGGATTTTGGGGTTAGGTCTTAACATTTAACATTCGTTTCGTTACTGTCTGCGTTTCTGAGCGGCAATCTTATGCTTTTCGCATCATTCGTTTTCGCTGCTCACATCCTCATCTTCGGCGGCCAAGGGACTGGCCGCCCTACCATTCAAAATCTCCGTGCCTCTGTGTCTCCGTGCGAGAATCATTTCTTTTGCGCGCTTTTGTGTTCCTTGCGGTGAAATATCAGTTCATCCCCTCCGCGTCCCTGCGCCTCTGCGCGCGGCTTTTCTTTTCACATCATTCGTTCTCCCGCTGTTTCCCCCTAGTCTTCCGGTCTCCCGAGGAATGGGAATCAGGTGATGGAGCATCCGCCCTGCCCGCATTTCTCACATTATTCCCATTGTTATTCATACCAGGGCCTTGATTTTCTCGATGACTTTGGCGCTTTCGGCATCGCGGGCGGCGATTTGCCCGTAACGCTCACGCGCTTCGGTTTCCGAGTCCTTGAGGCGGGCCCGGACGGCCGGGCTGCAGATGAGAAGGAGAACGAGACCGAGGGTCAAGGGCCGGACCAGATTTTTCATATTTTCGCTTTCTCCTGCACCCCCTCGCCGTTCCGAAGAATAACGCCGGAGCGGATTGGAAAGCCAGAAGAAAGTGGGGGAAAAAAAGAAGGGGTCAGGGGTCAGGGTTCAGGGTTCGGGAGGCGGGAAGAAGGGTTCAGGGTTCAGGAGACAGGAGACAGAATTCAGGAGTCAGAATAATATTCTGAATACTGTCTTCTGACTCCTGATTACTGTTTTTCCGTTCCATCCAGTTTCAGCTTTGCGTCGAGGTTTTCGAACGGGTTGGCAATCGGTGCGGATGTTTCGGCCGGGCGGCTTCCCCCGCCGTGACCTTTCATTAGATATTTCTCATGCTCGTGGTCATGGCAGTACAGGCAGAGCAGTTCCCAGTTGCTTCCGTCCGGGGGATTGTGGGTGTGATCGTGATCCTTGTGATGCACGGTCAGTTCGCGAAGCCGGGCCCCTTCAAATTCCCGTCCGCAGCTCGCGCAGATGTGCGGGAACATGGCCAGCGCGCGGCCGCGGTAACTCGTTTCCCTCTCCCGCCGTTCGCGGGCGAGATCGGCGTGAAGCCGCGCCAGTTTCCCGGGATCAGGTTTTTTATGACTCAGAGACAAAATCTCTCCTTATCTGAACTCAAACGCCGGAAGTCATAGTAACACGGTTTACGGAAAATTTGTCCACAAAAGGCACAGAAGGGAAAGAAGAAGAATTCAGAAGTCAGAAGTCAGGAGGCAGGAGGCGGGAAGAAGGGGTCAGGGTTCAGGGTTCAGGGTTCAGGGTTCAGGAGGCGGGAGACAGGAGACAGAATTCAGAAGTCAGGATTCAGAAGTCAGAATGCGGCTTTTTAGACTGGAAGCGGTTATATAGTACTAAATTAGTACTATTTCGATATTTTGGGTGTTTTTTGCGAATTATGGGCCATTTTTAGCGTTTTTTGGCCATTTTGGGGCATTTTTGATCATTTTTGGGTTCTACTACGATTTTCGTGGAAACATTGGGCGAAATGGATGCGGCAGCAGACAGGAAACGGGAAGCAGGACTCAGTCAGATCTGGGAACATGAAACTGAACTTCGGGGGAATCGGCGTGATCACAGCGGCGGTGTAGTAGCGTCTCTATGAGACGCATTCTGAAAACATGTGCCGCTCACAGAGCAGCTACTACATCAGAAACCCTGCAAATAAAGGCATTTGCGCATGTATCGATCATGGACCGATGCTTACCAGCCATTAGAAGCCGTATGTGAATTCGTCTGAAAGCGGCATCAAGCTGCCGCACTCCAGAGCGCCGCGAAGGCGGCGCAGCATTTTTCATGAAACGATCAGAAGCTGGTTTTGAGCCTGAAATCCTCCACGATAATTGACGAAGAACCCATTTTTGGCCTTTTTTAGCGTTTTTTGAGCATTTTGGGGCATTTTCACGCTGGTCGCAGTTTCTGCGCAGTATCATTCCCAAATGGCATGTTTTATGCTCATACTGCATGCATGAGGTTGTGGAGAGCCATTTTAATACTCGGACTTGCCTGCGCCGCCCCGGCATCCGAGCCGGGCCGCGGGCCTCCGCTCAACATCACCACCGGGACCATCCACCGCGTCGGGACCGTGGCCGCGCTTCAGAATGCCGTGGCGGCCGTGAATGCCGCAAGCGCACCCGCCACCATCCTGATTTCCAACGGGGTCTATGTCCTGACCGACTGGGCCCTGCCCATCACGAACAACAACGTCATCATCCGCAGCCTGAGCGGCGACCGCGATGCGGTGGTCATTCGCGGCCCGGATGAGGGGGAGTCGGCCGCACTCCAGCATGTTTTCTGGGTGACCGCCAGCAATTTCACGGTGGCGGATATTACATTCGGCTGGTGCCGCTATCACGGCATTCAGGCGCATGGGCAGGAACCCCACAATGTTTCCGGCCTTTGGGTTCACAACTGCCGCATTGTCAACTGCAACGAGCAGTTCATCAAGGGAACTTCAGCAGACGGCGATCCCGAAGGCGTGACGGACAGCCTTGTGGAATACTGCCTTTTTGAATTCACCAACCAGTGGGCCTATCAGTATTACACGGGCGGAATAGACGCTCACAAGGCGGTCAACTGGACCGTGCGCGACAATCGGTTTGAGTATATCCGCGCCCCCGACAGCTATGCCGAGCACGCCATCCACTTCTGGAACCGCAACACCAGCCGCGCGCAGAACATCATTGTCGAGCGCAACATCATCATCAACTGTGACCGCGGGATCGGTTTTGGACTTTCAAGCTACGGCGGGGGCTTTGAAGGCGGCGCCAGCGCCATCCGCAACAATTTTATCTATAACAACGGGGACGGGCCTTATACCGATGTGGGAATCGGGCTGGAATACGCAAACAACGTCAGCGTGGACAACAATACAGTCTATGTCCCCTACTGGGCCCCGATCGAATACCGCTTTGCCG
Source organism: Verrucomicrobiota bacterium (assembly GCA_029557905.1). GTDB lineage: Bacteria > Verrucomicrobiota > Kiritimatiellia > JAKQHR01 > JAKQHR01 > JAKQHR01. Next base: position 63,812 of record JAKQHR010000015.1, on the reverse strand, counting down.
GCAGTTCCAATCTGGTGTTCCGTAATAATCTGGTGGACGGCCCTATCACGGCGCGCGATGGAGCCCCGGCCGCCGCGCAAACCGGAAACATTGAAACAGTGCAGGCACAGTGGTTCCGCAGCCCGACCAGCGGCGATCTCCGCCTGCTGCCCGGCGCGACCTCTGTTATTGATCAGGGCGCAACCCTCGTTGATTTCTCCGACGACATCTACGGCGAGAGCCGTCCCGTCGGCTCCGCATGGGATGTCGGCGCCGATGAATATGATCCCCACCGTTCCGATTCCGACGGGGACACCATCCCGGACTACTGGGAAATCGCCTATAGTCTGAATCCCACCAGCGCGGCAGATGCCGCAGAGAATGCAGATGGAGATTTTTTCAGCAATCTGCAGGAATGGACGGCCGACACCGACCCGGGAAACAGCAACGACTATTTTCAGATTACAGGCGTATCAAACGCATACCCCATCGTTCTCACCTGTCACGGCGCATCCAACCGGCTCTATACCCTTCTGTACAAAACCAATCTCGCTGAAGACACATGGCAGGAACATCCCGGACAGACCACCGTCGCTTCGGACGGCAGTCTGACCGTGCTGACCGATACCAACATGCCGGCCGAAAGGATGTTTTACCGGATTATGGTAACAATTGATGACGCCGCGTTTTCGTTCTGACATTACGCTTCCGGGGTCCAGAGAAGGCCCGCCGCGCCAATGACGCCCGCATCGCTGCCCAGTTCCGCCGGAATCACGCTGACATGTTCGGCGATGAACGGGCTGAGGCGGCCGGTCAGATGCCGCATCAGCGGATCGAAGAGAACCCGGCCGCTCTGCGCGACGCCGCCGCCGAGGATGAAAACTTCCGGCTGGATCAGATAGGTGATGGATGCAAAGGCCGCCGCAAGACAGTCGGCCACGAAATCAAAGATCTCCAGTGCGAGCGGATCGCCGGCATGGGCGGCTTCCGCGATGATCTTCGGCGTGATGTTATCCGTGCGGCCGCCGGCCAGTTCCAGGATGCCGGTCGGGCGGCCCTCGCCGATCAGGCGCACGGCGCGCTCGACGATCCGGCGGTTCCCTACGTACTGCTCCAGGCCGCCGCTGCCCTCGGGACTTTTGATGCCGTTCATGTCTATGGACATGTGCCCGATTTCGCCCGCGGTGGAATAGGCCCCGCGATAGATTTTTCCGTGGATAAGAATGCCGCCGCCCACCCCGGTGCCAAGGGTGACGAACACCACATGATCATAGTTTCTTCCGGCTCCGAATTTTGATTCTCCCAGGGCCATGGCATTCACATCGTTGTCAATCACGGCCGGGAGCCTGAGCTGCTGCCGGAGCATTTCCTTGAGATAGACGCCTGTCCATCCGGGCACGTTGGCCAGGTTATGAACGTAGCCCCGCGCGAAATCCACGAAGCCGGGGACCCCGACCCCCACCCCGTCCAGATCGTTGAGCGTCAGGCCGGCGGCGGCGGTGATTTTGTGGAGTTCCTGCTCGACGGCATGCAGCCAGTCTTTCTGGGATGAGGCATCGGCCGTGGCAAACCCGCCGCGCGAAAGGATGGTTCCCTGATCATCCACGACGGCCATCTTGACCCCTGTTCCGCCGAAATCCACGCCCACCGCTTTGCGACACGAGTTTTCCATGTTCATTCTCCGCTTTCTGAAACCCGCCAGCCAAACAGGCGGGCGGCATTACGGCTTGTTATAGCGGCCATCTGTTCAACACTGCAATTCCGTATTTGGGCAAGTTTACGCACGGTTTCAACGACGAAGGCCGGTTCATTCCGCTTTCCCCGGTGCGGGACCGGCGCCAGATACGGGGCATCCGTTTCCGCGAGGATCATATCCTCCGGCACGAGCGCCGCGGCCGCCGCCGGCCCGGCGGCATTCCCGAAGGTGACAATGCCGCTGAAGCTGATGCAGATGCCGCGCTTCAGAAGTTCGCGGGCAAACTCGACGGTGCCCGTGAAGCAGTGCAGTGCCCCTTTCAATCCCGGGTTCCGGTCCAGCAGGTTCAGGGTGTCCTCTTCCGCCTCCCGGCTGTGGATCACCGCCGGGAGCCCGTGCTCGCCCGCCATTTCAAGCATGCGCGCAAATAAATCCCGCTGCGCATTTCCGGTTTCCGGATGATAGTGATAATCAAGGCCCGTTTCTCCGACGGCGACGGCAAACGGGTCGTCCACCAGCGCCTTCAGCGCAGAAATGTCCGGCCCGGACAGGCACACTTCGCGGTCGTATCCAACGGCCGCGCGCAGTTCATCCGGATGCTCCCGGGCGATGCGCAGGGCGAGCAGATTGGCGGCGGCCGAACCGCCAATGGCCAGCATTCTCCGCACGCCGGCCTCACGGGCCCGGGCGATCACGGGCTCGATCCCGCCGTTTTCATGGAACACATCAAAATGAACATGAGTGTCGGTGAACATGACGGCATTTGTCCTCAAGGCCGGGCCGTATCAAGCCACGGCAGAAACGGGCTGTCCTTCCATTTCTGTTTCAGTTCATTCTCCAGCTCATCGGCCGCGTCCGCCCGGTTCTGGAGGCGCAGGAGGAGCAGCAGCCGGGCGCCCACGCGCATGGCGGTGCCGGCGTCAGCCGCGGCCGCCAGCACGGCGCGATACTGATCAACGGCGTCATTATACAGCGCATTCTTGACATACAGATCCGCCAGCTTCTCCCGGAGCACGAGGCTGCCGGTTTCGGCGATCTTTTCCCGGCAGAATTCGAGCGCGGGGTTGAGCGCACCGGCGCGCACCATCAGATTGACCTTTCGCAGCCAGGCCCATTCGATCTCCGGGCGGCCGTCTTCCTGAAGATGCCTGATCTGCACGTCGAGCGGATAGCGGAAAGGCGCATACAGCGGATCGCCGGTCACTGTGGTCTGCCATGAAAGCGCGCGGAGCGAGAAGAGCGCGGCGGCCCCCATGCTGCTGCCGGAGCACAACCGGTCGCTGAAGATGTCCAGGTTCGGGCTCATGCCCAGATAGGGTTCGCCCACCGCCCCCATGGATGCAGCCGCTCCCGCTGCAAGCAGGGGTCCCGTCCAGTACCGCGTGCGGCCGCGAAGCATTTTCGCGCTGGCGCTGTGGATATGATAGGCCACCGCACCGGGGAGAAATCTGAAATCTTTGCGGGTGAAGGGTTCGGTCACATGTTCGGTGTACCAGCCGAAATAGAGCGTGGCATCCGTCATGGGATATTCGGGAGGGAACACATTGGCCGTACGGTCGAGATGGCATTCGTACCCCTCGCGGGCGAATCTTTCGCTGGCCTCGCGAATCCAGTGGTCGCCCGCATAATACAGCGGATCGCTGGTCTCCTGCAGATCAAAATACATCCTGCCGCACAGACCGTACCGCTCGGCAAAAAGCGCGCCGTCTATCATGTTCTTCACTGATTCAATATCCGGTCCGTCCAGGCGCGACACCAGCAGGGGGGCCCCCTCGCCGGAAGGAGAAGGGATCAGGGCATACTGGTCATAAAGAGGGTTGTTGTGCGGGCCTTCAATGACATACGGAGCCGCCAGCAGCAGGGCCAGCTCACTGTCCACGGCCGCAGAGTCCCGGTAAAGGCCTTTCCCCAGCGCCGAAGAAATTTTCACCGCAAGGGGGAACTTCGTGTCCGCGATTTTCACCGGGACCCCGTACACGGGGACCAGGCACTGAACAGAAGACCTGAGCGTGAGCCACTTTGAAGCATGCGGCTGAACCTCGTTCGGGTTGCGCTGCTTCTGCTCGATGAAATTGTTCTTCCGGAGGAACTCCAGCAGCGGCTCGCGCAGCTTCAGGTCATAGATGCTGCGGGAAATCAGCTCGCCGGACGGCAGGTCAAGCACGCAGAGGCTGGCCTCGGGGAGGCCGCGGGCCGCCAGATAATAGCGCGCCGCCTCAAGTGACGCCGGCACGTTCTGATTGGCAATCACAATGACATTTGTCTGCTCCGGGCCGGATGCCGCCGCACGGGAGGCCGGCAGGGCACAGCTCAATGCCAGCGCCAAAATGCACAGCCCTTGCCTGAAACAACTCATGGAGGCGATTTTGAACAATTGCCTGAAATAATCCATAAAAATCGGTTCAAGCCTCATTGCAGACATACCGGATCCATATTAGTCTGTTTTATATTTGAGTTAATTTAACCGGATAATGTATAAAGGGTATGGTTAGGGAATAGCCGATCGAGGAGAGACAGCAAATGAAGCAAACAATTGTTCTGCTGATGGCCGGCATGCTCTTAAGCGCCAGTGCGTCAGACCTCCGTATTGATGGCGGCAAACTTAACCTGATCGGGAAAACCGAGGGGGGGGATGTGACGCTTGGAGCGGGGGCTATACTGCAAGGCTCCGGCACCGTCAGCGGCGCGGGCGATATTTCTGGAACGATATCCCCGGGCGACGGATCCCCCGACGACACGGCCACGCTCAGTTTCACCGGCGATCTTGTTTTCCAGGACGGCAGCGCCTTCGAGTGCTATGCCGCGGACCACACCACGCTCGACAAGCTGGTGGTGGGCGGAACGGTTTCGGGTATTTGCGAGGTGGTCCTGACAAGAGACGTGGCGGCCGTACCGCTCTATCAGGTAATTGTGGATGGCGGAACTTCCAGCGATTATGACCTCTTCATCTCATCCCCCACCAACTGGGTCATCGAAGAATCCTCAGCTGTGGTTACCAGTCTGGCGGCGATTGCCGTGGACAGCATTTCTACAAACGCCAATGAAACCGGGGCCGATCTAAGCATATCCCACACCACAGGCACCGGAAGCAACCGGTTTATGCTGGTGGGCATTTCCTGCGAGGACGACAACGCTTCCGGCATGTCGGTCACTTCCGTTGTCTATGGCGGCTCATCCCTATCACAGGTTGTCAAGCAGGTTTCCGTGCAGGAAGCCATCAGTGAAATTTGGAGTCTGGCCGCTCCTCCCGCCGGAGCAGGAACCGTGGTGATCGGCATTGATGAAGGGTCTGCCAGCGGAGTATCCATTGCCGCCGCAGTTGTCACCTTCACAGGGGTAAATCCGGTCACGCCGCTGGGAACGGCAACCGGCTCCATCGGCAACAGCACGGCCGCCTCGGTCACGGTTTCATCGGCTTCTTCCGAACTCGTTTTCGACAACCTTGCGACCGACGACGGCCGCACCTGTGCAGCGGACACGGGACAAACAGAGCGGTTCAACTTCCGGACTGAAACGGGGGCCGACGGGATCACTTGCGCTGGGAGCACAAAGGCGGGAGCGGCATCGGTTGTCATGTCCTGGACGCTTAACAGCCTCGACACCTGGGCTCTCTGTTCCGTGGCGCTGAAGCCGGCGCTGATCTACACGCCGGTTGGCGATCTGCTGGCTTCAGAAACCACCGGCGACAGCGACTCCGACACGCTTCCCGACAAGTGGGAATACGACAATTTTGATGATCGCACCGCCGCGGATCCAGACGCGGACGATGATGACGATCTTATGGACAACTGGCAGGAACGGATTGCGGGAACGGATCCCCGGGATGACACCTCGCTGCTGACCCTGGATGCGGTGGAAACCCGCTCAAAAACCAATCTCGTCATTTCATGGAGCAGCGTGGACGGAAAACTTTATTCAGTCTACCGCCGGACAAATCTTGTGACTGGAACGGCCTTGCTGCTGGAAAGCGACTTGCCGGCCACACCCCCGGTGAACACCTTTACCAACGCAGTCACAGTTTGGGAACGATATTATTACAGGGTTGAGGTTCAGCCGTAGGTTCTGGAGACAACATCATGAAAAAAATACTGACAGCATTGATTATTCCGGCATTGGGGCTCGCAGTTCAGGCCGCCGATTTCGGCGTGTATCTGGATTCGAATGATGGCAGCAGCGCGCTGGTCATCTACGACAACCAGACCAACCAGCTGATGTCTGTCCAGTCCGACGGGCCGGTTGAAACGGTCTCCAATCTCACCGTAAGCGGAATCGTGTCCGCCGTCTCATTCGAGGGCGACGGTTCAGATATGACGGGCGTTGTCACCAGCGAGACGGATCCGGTCTGGGAGGCGGAGAAAGCCGGATATGCCACAGGCACTCCGGTATATGTGGAAGCTGATCCCGTCTGGGAAGCAGAGAAAGCCGAATATGCCACAGGCACTCCGGTATATGTGGAAACTGATCCCATTTGGGAGGCCGAAAAGGCCGCTTATGCCACGGGTACACCTCTTTATATTGAAGCTGATCCTGTTTTCGGCGCATCGGTTGCCGCAAGCATAACGGGACTTGAAACAGGGCAATGGACTGAAGCCTATGGATGGGGCGACCATGAACTGGGAGGCTATGCCGACAGCGCTGATCTCGTGTCAGCAAGCAATGCCCTTCAAACCGCCATCGACACCGAAACCTCAGCCCGCATTGGTGCGGATGCAGCCCTCAGCAACGAAGTCAGCGGAATCGCCTCGGATCTCGGGGACGAAGCGGCTGCGCGCATCGGCGCAGACGCCGCCCTGAGCAATGATGTCAGCGGAATTGCTTCAGACCTTGGCGATGAAACTGCCGCCCGCATCGGTGCGGATGCCGCCCTCAGCAATGAGGTCAGCGGAATTGCTTCGGACCTTGGCGATGAAGCCGCCGCCCGGATCGGGGCGGATGCCGCCCTGAGCAACGAAGTCAGCGGGATTGCCTCGGACCTTGGAGATGAAGCCACTGCCCGTATCGGCGCAGACGCCGCGCTCAGCAACGAAGTCAGCGGGATTGCCTCGGACCTCGGGGACGAAGCGGCTGCACGCATCGGCGCGGACGCTGCACTGAGCAATGATGTCAGCGGGATTTCCTCAGACTTGAGTGATGAAACGTCTGCCCGCATTGGTGCAGACGCCGCCCTGAGCAATGCCGTCAGTGGTGAAGCAGCGGCCCGGATCGGCGCGGACGCTGCACTGAGCAATGATGTCAGCGGGATTTCCTCAGACTTGAGTGATGAAACGTCTGCCCGCATCGGTGCAGACGCCGCCCTGAGCAATGCGGTTGGAACTCTTGTGACCGACCTGAACACGGCCAGCAACGCCCTGCAGACGGATGTCAGCACCCGGCTCGACAGCAATTTCTGGGCAGCGGCAGACAGTACCACAAACTATATGCGACTCAGCGATGGAGTCTTTCCGCAGAACATGGTATGGGTGGCCACAAATGGGACCGCCTCGGGCCCGGGTTCGCTGAATGCCCCCTATGATACACCCCAGAACGGCTATAACAGCGCAGCCGCACTGTTTCCCTCGCAGCCTGCCACGCTTGTTATTACCGCAGGAAGTTATCCGGGTCTTGTGGCGGGCAGCCCCAATATACATGTGTCCGGCATTTCTCGCCCGCAACTGGCTTCTCTGACCGTTACCGGTGTCACCTCGGGCATCGTTGGCAGTCGGCGCATTGACGGGATTGTAGTGACAGGTTCTGTTTTCATCGGCGCCACCGGGGTCAAACTGGATAATATGCGTGTGCAAAACGGCCTGACCATCACCGGGCAGCAGATAGAGGTTCAGAACTCCTTTATCACCGTGTCAAGCACAACTCCCGCCGTTGATGTGCGCCCCTACGCGCAAAACGTGGCCATCTATAACTCATCAATCGAAAGCGCACAGTCGACCAACTCACTGAAGGTGGGCGATGTCGTTACCCACTTTGAAGTGATTGGATGCGAGATCATCAACACAGCCGGGTTCCTGACAATAGATGATTTGGCCTCTTCCCCGCCAACTCCGATTCATCTCTACACTCACAATTACATCAAGTCTACGGGCGCCGCCACAAGCGCCATGCAGATCAACGTTGTATTCCCGCCGTTTCCTCCCTTTAACGCCAGTGTAGCATTCCATAACAATACGGTCTGGGGAGACCTGGTGGCTAAAGGGGGCGCAGGTTTGCATGCCCAGTTTTCAAACAACTCCATCTATGGAACAAACTCATGGCTGCAGGCTGGAACGGTTACATCAGACGGTTATAACAACACACACCACAGCCGTTCAACCGTACAGACGCTTCCCGATTCGTGGGACGACTGACGTGCAGTGTTGAATCCGGATAGACCACGGGTTCCGTGCTGACTGGCGGCACAGGTTTGTTGTGCTGTTACAGGCGCAACCGCCTTTAAAGTGCCCGCTTTATTCAGTCGCGGCGGAGTCTCTGGACTTAAAATCGTAATCCGCCGGGTCGCTGCCCATGAAGCAGAAGCCGATTGAGTCCGTCTTCAGGCTGCCGAAATCAATCCCGCGTGCGGCCAGAGCCACCTTTTCCGCAGTGAGCGGCATGGTCTTGATCCGAAGCCCAAGGGCATCTTCCACGGCGTCGGCCACCATTGGGGCGGCCGGTATCATGGTGTGCTCCCCCACCCCGCGCGCGCCAAACGGACCGTCGGGCTGGGGTGTCTCGATAATGATCGGAATGATCTCATCGGGCACGTCTTCGGCTGTTGGAATCTTGTAGTCGGTGAAATTCGGATTCAGCAGTTTGCCTTTTCTGCTGTAGCGCATGTCCTCATAAAGCACGGTCGCAAGGCCCTGCAGGAGGCCTCCGGTCAGCTGGCCCCTCACAAGCGATGGATTAATGGCCTGCCCGGCATCCACGGCCAGTGCCGTTTTCAGCACTCGCATTTTTCCGGTTCTCTGATCAATCTCCAGCTTCACGGCTGCCGCACCCACCGTGTAGTGGACACACGGATGGCCGCCCTGGCTGGTTTCGGGATCGCCGGTGGCGGAAGTAAACTCCGGCATGAACATGCCGCTTCCCACAATCGGACCGCCGCGCCATGTGCCGTCCTGCGTCATGATACCGTTGATCACGAAGTTCTTGAACGGCATCGCAAAGGATGCATCCGCACGGCTTTTCACATGCTCGTCTTCCAGATACAGCGAATCAACCGGCAGCCCGCACCCGCGGTGAATGGTGTCGAATATTTTCTGCTTTGCGTCTTCCGCCGCCTTGCGCACGGCGTTGCCGCAGCTCCAGGTAACATGCGATCCGACCGTCTGCCATTCGTAGGCATTGCGGTCCGTATCCGGTGTTTCCACGCGGATCCGCTCCGGAGGAACGGCGAGCACTTCAGCGGCAACCTGGGCCATGACGGTCAGATAGCCCTGCCCGATTTCCATTCCTGAGACGGCGATATTTATGCTCCCATCCTCGTTGAACTTGAGAAACGCTGCCGAACTCGCGTTCGGCGGCATCGCCGGCGCTTTCCAGAACAGCGCAAGGCCCTTGCCGATCTTCTTGTCAGGATCAGCGGATTCTTCTTTCTTGCCCCATTCCACGGCTTTTGCCACTTCATCAATGGCTTTCTGGATATCGCCCGGATTCATTTTGGATCCATAGCCGTTGGTATCACCCTCGGCGATGGCATTCTTTTTGCGGAAAGCTACGGGATCCATGCCCAGCTTCTTCGCCATGCGGGTCATGTGCGACTCCAGGCCGAAGTGGAACTCGGAATAGCCGAAGCCCCGGTACGGCCCGCCCGGCGGCAGGTTGGTATAGGTGCAGATCGAGTCAATCTTCACATGGGGAACCCGGTATGGCCCCGTGGCCGAGAGCCCGACCGCGTTGACCACATTGGCGCCGTATTCAACATACGCGCCGGCGTCCCAGTGAAGCGTATGCTCCAGCGCTGTAATGGTCCCGTCCTTTTTGCATCCCAGCCTGATCTTCGCGATCACGCCCTGCCGCTGATAGGTATTGTAGAACTCCTGCGCCCGGGTCAGGCGAACCTTCACCGGCTGGCCGCGCACAGCCATTGCCAGCGCGCATCCGATGATCTCCATGCTTACGCCGGCCTTGCCGCCGAAGCCGCCGCCGACATAGGGCGTGATCACCCGGATATCCTTGTGCGTCAAGCCCAGCGGCGCCAGCGCCTCGGCGAACACGTGCCGCTGCGTGAAAGGCGACTGTGACGAAGACCAAAGTGTCAAGCGCCCGGCCATGTCATAGAGGCCCACGATCACATGCGGCTCAATGGCGCAGTGCGCATAGCGCGGCACGGTATAGGTGTCCTCGAGAATCTCATCCGCCTCGGCAAAGCCCTCTTCAATGTCGCCCTTGCGGGTCTTGCGCCAGTGGGCGATGTTGGTGCCCTTGCGGGGGAAGAACCACGGGCAGCGCGAATATTTGTCCAGATCCGGATGGAGCAGCACGCTGTCCTTCTTGAGCGCCCCTTCCAGGTCCAGCACATCGGGCAGCTCCTCATAGTCGACCCGCACCAGCTTTGCGGCGCGCTTGGCGGTTTTGGAATCGCGCGCGATCACCGCGGCCACCTGTTCGCCCACAAAGCGTACACGGTCGCGCGCAAAAATGAACCGGTCCTGCATATAGAGGCCAAACGTGAACGGATAGTCCTCTCCGGTCACAACCTTGACCACCCCCGGAACCTTCATGGCCTCTGAAATATCCACTTTTTTGATCAGAGCATGGGCATGGGGACTTTCAACAATTTCCGCATGCAGCAGATTCGGACCGAAATCCATGTCATCCACATAAACTGCGGCGCCGGACACCTTGTCCATCCCGTCAATCCTGACGGCGTCTTTCCCGACATATTTATAGTTCGCCATATCAGTTCTCCTTTGCCACAGACATGACCGCGTCGATAATGGGCCCGTAGCCGGTGCAGCGGCAGAGGTTTCCGGCAAGGGCTTCTTTCACTTCGCTTTCAGACGGCTTCGGATTTTTGTCCAGCAGCGCCGTCGCCGCCAGCACGACGCCCGGCGCGCAGAAGCCGCACTGGAAGGAGTTCTGCTCGACAAACGCCTTCTGAAGCCTGGTGGCTCCGTTCCTGCCGATGCCCTCGACCGTGGTGACCTCCTGCCCGTCAACCTCAATGGCAAGAATCAGGCAGCTCCGCACCACCTTGCCGTTCAGCAGTATGGTGCACGCCCCGCAATCGCCTTTTTCGCATCCGATCTTCGGGCTCTTGATGCCCAGTCTGGTCCGCAGGACATCCAGCAGAATATCGCCGGGCTCCACCTCCACGCTCCGGAGGTCGCCGTTCAGGTTCATCGTGATTGTTTTCTTCATCGGCTTCTCCTCAGATCAGTGCGGTTCCGTATTTCGGGCCCCTGCCGGCGGCGCGCGCCGCGGCCGCTTTCAGGCCCCTTTCCAGCATCACTTCCATCGTCTGCATGCGGTACTCGCGCGTAGAGCGCACATCGGTGATCGGACTGATGCATTCAGGAAGAAGCTTCACGGCTTCGGCGATCAGGTCGTCCGTCAATGGCCTGCCATCCAGCAGCTGTTCAATTTTCACGCCGCGCACGGGACGCGGAGCGACAGAACCGAAAGCCACCTTGCAAACATTGCCGGGCTTAACCAGCACGGCCACGCTGGCCTGGGCAAGGTCCTCGCCCTTGTAGCGGCCGAGCTTGATCCACGCCGCACCGCTGCCCTTCGGCGGCAGCGTGAAGGATATTGCCGTGGCGATTTCCGCCGGCTTGCGAACGGTCTGGCGAGGCCCCGTGAACCAGTCGTCCAGCGGCACCACGCGGTCCCCATCCGGACCGGACAGTTGAATCTGCGCGTCAAAGACCGTCAGGCTGGGCCCGGCATCGCAGCAGGGCACGGCCGAGCAAAGGTTGCCCAGCACGGTCGCCCGGTTGCGAACTCCCGTGGACGCCACTTTCGAGGCCATGTCCTGAAGCATCGGCGCGCGCTTTGCGATGACCTTTGATTCCAGCAGGTCGTTGAAGGTCACCAGAGCGCCCAGCGTGACCACATCGCCCTTGACCCTGATTCTGCCGAGACTGGCAATCCCCTTGATGTCCACGAGGATGTCAGGCTCCACCATGCCGTCAATCAGCCATGGCACCAGGTCGGTTCCCCCCGCAAGCACACGGGGAGCCTTGTGCTTCGCCATCAGCTTTCTGGCCTGCGCCAGTGTCGCCGGCTTCGCGTAGTCGTAGTCAAGTGCGATCGTCATCGGACGGGCCTCCTTATTTCGGCTGCGCCATGGCCACAATGCGGCACATGGCCGATTCCATCTCGATCCCCTTCAGCGGATAGCATCCGATCCACAGGCGCTGGGATCCCAGTTTCCCGATGTCGCCGCCGATGTTTTCAGCATGAACCAGTCCGGCCGGGAACAGTTTAATGTGCATGACCTGATAAAATTCCTTGGGCGGGAAGTACTCATCCCAGGTCTTGCCCGTTTTGGCCTTCAGCACCTTCTCGGCTTCAACAAAAGCCTTGGGATGCCAGTCGCGAATGATCGTGTTCATGGGATGATCGGCTGAACCGCAGTCCACGCCGATCCATTTCAGCTTGAGCTTCAATGCCCACTTGTGGAAATCCTTGTCCGGGCCCGGATGCTTCACGAAATACCGGACCTCATCGGAATGCTTCTGGTCCCAGCCGTATTTGTGATATCCGGTGTTGATAATCAGAATATCGCCCTTGCGGACCTCCACCTTGCTCATGATCATTTCCGGGGAATAGAGGTCATAGTCGCCCACCATGTCTGAAATGTCCGCCACAGCGCCCGCGCCGACCCATTCCTTCAGGGGAACATCGCCAATGCAGCGGCCGCTGGAATGAAAGTGGATTTCACCGTCAATGTGTGTTCCCACATGATTGCTGGTGGTAATAATCTGGCCGTTGGCGCCCTGCCCCATGTGCGCGCCGGCAATGCGCTTGAAATACTGAATGCCCAGCGGCATATAGCTGGGCCACGGAGGCGTATGCACGCTGAGGCGCTGAGTGAGGTCATAGATTTTGACTTTGTCCATGAATTGAAGGAACTGATTGCTGTTCATCTCATTCTCCTGTTGTATGCTGTTACGGGCTCATGATGAGTCATAATGGGAACGAGTGTACACAAAATGTCCCTTCATTCCAGCCTTAATGCTCAGAAATATTGCAGTTTGAGCCAACTTCAGGCTGTTGCACGGACACTCCGCATAATATATATTATTTACATAGATTTTATATGATATGAAAGTGTCCAGCAAAACCGGCTATGCTGTGCAGCCTGTTCTTTATGCCATTTGAAGGAGTGCGCGATGTCTCTTAATACCGAGCAGAAACTTCGATATTCGCGCCAGCTTATTCTTCCCGGCTTCGGCGAAAAGGAACAGGAGCGCCTGCTTCGCGGACGCGTTCTGGTGATCGGGGCCGGAGGGCTCGGATCTCCCGCCCTGCTTTATCTCGCGGCGGCCGGTGTCGGACATCTGGGTCTCGTTGACAATGACGCCGTTGACCTCAGCAATCTGCAGCGCCAGATTCTGCATTCAAGCGAAGACCTTGGCCGCCTGAAAGTGCATTCGGGGAGCGAGTCGATTTCCGCGCTCAATCCCGACGTGCATGTTGTCACATATCATATGCGCTTCACGGCGGACAATGCCATGGACTTGCTGAAGGACTACGACTTCATCATAGATGCAACCGACAATCTCGCCAGCAAGTTCCTGATTGCCGATGCGTCTTTCCTTGCCGGGAAGCCCTACAGTCATGCGGGCATTCTGGAATACTACGGCCAGACCCTGACCGTGCTGCCGGGAGAAACCGCCTGCTACCGGTGCATATTCCGCAGCGAACCCGCCGAGTGCCCGCCCTTCAGCAAAGGCGTGCTCGGGGCCGTGCCGGGGGTCGTGGGCACAATCCAGGCCACGGAGGCCATTAAACACATCCTGGGCATTGGGCGCCTGCTGACCAACCGCCTGCTGACTTACGACGCGCTGGACATGGTCATCCGGACCATTGATATCCATCGAAATGCCGACTGCCCGCTGTGCGGGAAGAATCCGGAAATCAGGGATTTGAGGAGACACCCATCAGGAGGTAAACAATGAACTACTATACGGACAACTCGCTGAGCATCGGGAATACTCCGCTCGTGCAGATTCGAAAACTGGCCGGGAGCAAGGCGCTTGTGCTGGGCAAAATTGAGGGCCGCAATCCCGCTTATTCGGTCAAATGCCGCATCGGGGCCTCTATGGTCTGGGACGCCGAGAAAAAAGGAATTCTGAAGCCCGGCATGGAAATACTGGAACCCACCAGCGGCAACACGGGCATTGCCCTCGCCTACGTCGGCGCCGCGCGAGGCTATGGCGTCACGCTGACCATGCCCGAAACCATGAGCATTGAGCGCCGCAAAATTCTGGATGCCTTCGGCGCCATCGTGGTGCTGACTGAAGGCGCGAAGGGCATGAAGGGCGCCATTGAGAAAGCTGACCAGATCATGGCGGAATACCCCGGGCAGTTCTATATGCCCCAGCAGTTCAAAAACCCCGCCAACCCCGCCATCCATGAAAAAACAACCGGACCGGAAATCTGGAAGGCCACTGGAGGGAATATCGATGTGCTGGTGGCCGGTGTCGGCACGGGAGGAACCATCAGCGGCATTGCCCGCTATTTCAAGAAGACCATGGACAGGAATGTCCTGACCGTTGCAGTCGAACCCGAAGCCAGTCCCGTCATCTCGCAGGCCATGGCGGGCGATCCGCTCCAGCCCGGCCCTCATCCGATTCAGGGCATCGGCGCAGGATTCATCCCCGACACGCTGGACCTTTCGGTCATTGACCGGGTGGAAAAAGTCGGCGGAGACGAGGCTATGGAATACGCAAGGCGTCTGGCGAAAGATGAGGGTATTCTTTCCGGCATCTCCTGCGGCGCGGCTCTGGCGGCGGCTGCTCGCCTTGCGCGCAAACGGGAATTTGAAGGCAAGACCATCGTGGTCATTCTGCCCGACTCCGGCGAGCGGTACCTGTCAACATCGCTGTTTGCATGAAGCCGGCGCGCTTGTTTCTCCGGGTGCCGGAGGGAGAACTGTCCCGCCGGAGACATCATCTCTCGACCAGAATCCGGAAGCCGACGTCCGCATCGCTGTAGTCCGGGGGGAAGAGCGTGCATCGGTCAACGCGCAGGAGTTCCTCGCTCCGCTCGGCCCAGCTTCCGCCAAGAGCCACCAGCTGACTGCCTGCGTTGTCAGAGCACCATTCGGCCACGTTGCCGGCCATGTCATGGAGGCCGTACGGATTCGGATCATACTGCCCGCATTCAACCGGGCCTTCGGTCCTGAAGCAGGCGTTGCTGGACGGACTGCCCCAGCCCCAGGGATAGTCCGACCCGTTGATTCCTCCGCGGGCGGCATGCTCCCATTCAGCGGCGGTTGGCAGCCGCACGGTGCGGCCTGTTTTCCGTGACAGCCAGTAGCAGAAATTCTCCGCTTCAGTTCGTGAAACATGAGCGGCAGGATGCTTGTCCAGCCCGCGGCTGGGCCTGCAGCCTTTTGGGGCGCAGACGATTTGGGGGTGCTGCTTCGCCGGGGGATTCTCATTGAGGTAAGCCGCGTATTCGGCAACCGAGATTTCGAGGCTTCCCATCAGAAACGCGGCGCCGCCGGCCGGGGCAGGCACAGGACAAAGCACGTGCTTCCGATGTCCAATGCGAACCGCATTCTGCGGGCCGCCGCATCCGTACAGCAGCATCATCCCCCCCATCAGCAGCGCTGTTTTTGCCGTCGCCACGATTTTCTCCGTTTTTATGCTTACCATGACCGGACGGTTTGTATACTATCACGGCTGTTGGAAAGGTAAACAGCTTATAAGCAGGAGGCACTATGTGCGCATTTTCACTGTTCAGGAAAACGTTGCCCGGAACCGTCATCACTGTTGAGGATCTCTCGGGAGCCATCGGCACAGCCATTGACCAGGCCTTCAAGAACTACATCCCCCAGCCGGACAAGATGGCCTCGACCGTGAAATCGGCGCTCGAAGATGCCGGCAGGGATCTGTCCTCCCAGCTGCAGGCCGGGGCGAAGGAATTCGGCACGCAGGTTGCGGCTTTCAAGGCCGCCGCCGAGAAACTGGAATCCGCCCTGAAGACTCATGTCGAAAAAATGTCATCGGCCGTCACGGAGGCCTCCAAGGGGGCCGGGGATGTCCTGGCCGACAAGCTGAAAGCCGGCGCCAAGTCTTTTGAAACCAGTCTGGGCTCGCTGGACAGCAGCGCCGGAAAGATTGACAGCGCCCTGAAGGGCCATACAACAGAGCTTCAGAAGACTCTTGCCGAAAGCAGCAAGCAGATGGAAGCCGCCGGCGCCGCCGTCGCGGAAAAACTGGGCGAGGTTACCAGGCTTCAGCAGCAGATTGACAGCGTTCTCCAGCTTCAGAAAACCGTGGAGGGCACCATCAAATCCATCGCGGCGTCCAACGACTTCACGAGCACACTCAGCGCGCTGCAGAAGCATCTGGCCGAATCTGACAACCTCGTGAAAATGGCGTCCAAGCCCCGCACCATCCGTCTGGTCGAAAATCCGGCAGAATAGACCGCGGATCACGAAGCCTGCGGCGGCGGCACCGGATGAGGGACGATGCTGACGCGAAGCGGATAGCGGATTTTCAGGGTGTTATCGAGGTGGATTTCGATCCAGTGGGTTCCGGCCTCGGCAAACTCCACGTTCACAAAAACCTCCACGTTGGTTGCCGTGGTGTCTTCCGCCGGAAGTTTTACGGGGATATGCTTGCCCTCGATGAGGAGGGTCCTCTGGTCAGGCTTGAGAATGCGGGTCTGCTGGATAAAACTGCCCTCCCCGCTGCACCAGCGGGTGACCATGAAGAGGCGGGGATAGCGCACCGGGAGCTGGTGGGCCGCAATGGCATCGAAGAGGCCTATCAGCATGAACTTCCCGTTCCGTTCCTGGCGGACATCGTCGCACAGAATGCTTGACTGCAGATCCGGAAGCATCATTTTGAATTCTCCTTCGCTCATGGTTCAGGGAACAGTTCGCGGTTGATCAGGCTGACGGTTTCATCCTGTGCGCTGCAGACCAGCGGATAGCGCAGGCCCCTTCTGAACACAGTGAACCCCTCCGGCACCATGCGCCCGATCACGGCCGCCGGGATGTTTTTTCTGTGATAGGCCGCAAGCAGGCTGTCCGCCTCAGCGGGCGCCACCGCAATCAGCAGGGTGCCGCTGGTGAGAGTCCGCAGCGGATCCATGGCAAAGCGTTCACACAGCGTCACCGAATCGTCAATGAACAGAATGCTGTCCTCGTCAAGCTCCACCCCCAGGCCGGACGAAACGGCCATCTCGTAGAGCCCCATGTTCAGACCGCCCTCGGTCGGATCGTGCATGGCGTGAACTTCAGCGGTTTCACAGGCGATGCGGGCATCCCGGAGGACACTGATGCCGGGCTCACGCAGGTAGTTGCAGACTTTTTTCCAGCGCTCCTCCCCGAGAATAAACTTCGATTCCACCGGGCGGTCCAGCGCCAGCAGAGCGGCGCCCTCGATGCACACGCCCTTGGTCATGATGATGACATCGCCCGTGCGCGCGCCGGCGGTGCGTATGATCCGATCCGGATCCACCGTGCCCAGCATGGTGCCGCACACCAGCGGCTGGCGCACGCTCATCGAAACTTCCGTGTGCCCGCCAATCACCGCGACGGCCAGTTCGCGGCAGGCATCGTGGATCTGCAGGAATATGCGCTCCAGAACGCCGTCCGCCGTGCTGGGGGGAAGCAGGATGGTCGAAAGAAACCAGCGGGGAATTCCTCCGGTCACCGCAATATCATTCGCATTAATATGCACGGCATACCAGCCGACCTGCTCCGAAGCCAGTGTCACCGGATCGCTGGCGGCCACCAGCCCGCCGGGGCCCAGGCGCACCACGCCGGCATCCTCTCCAAACCGGGGTCCCAGCAGCACCTGGGGATCGGCTGTGCCGGTATAGGCCAGGATTCGTTCCAGCGCCGCCTGATCAATTTTTCCCGCGTTCAGGCTCATTTCGAATCCACTCCATGCTGCTGCAGAATATCCCGGAGTTTAAGGACCACCATATCAATCGCCACGCGGTTCATGCCGCCGCCCGGGATGATCACATCGCCATACCGGCGGCTGGGCTGCACAAATTCAAGATCCATGGGGCGCACCGTCTCCATATACTGCTGCACCGTCGAGTCCAGACTCCGTCCCCGCTCCCGGATGTCGCGCTCCATGCGGCGGATGAGGCGCACATCCGCATCTGTGTCCACGAAAAGCTTGATGTCCATCAGCGCGCGGAGGTCCGGCTCGGCGAGAATAAGAATGCCGTCCACCAGTATGACGGGGGCCGGCTCCACGGCGACCGTCTCCTCCTTCCGGCAGTAGTCCGCGAAGCTGTAGACCGGCAGCTGAACGGCGCGGCCCTCCAGCAGTTCCCGGATATGAGTCACCAGCAGGCTGGTCTCGAGCGCGTTGGGATGATCGTAGTTCATCCGGGACCGCTCTGCCACCGGAAGGTGCGACATGTCGCGGTAATAGGCGTCGTGCGGCAGATAGGCCACGCGACCGGCGCCCACCTGTTCAAGAATCTTTCTGGCCACGGTGGTTTTTCCGGACGCAGTGCCCCCGGCCACGCCGAACACCACAGGCTGAATCCGAAGGCTGTTCATTTGAAGCCATTCTGCACTGTCAAAGGTCCAGCTTCAAGGAAATCCCGAATCAATCCGGGGGTTGCAATTCGCCCGGTTATTGGGTAGGTTGCTTCATCTCAAACGGGCCCTTAGCTCAGTTGGTCAGAGCGGAAGACTCATAATCTTTTGGTCGCAGGTTCGAGTCCTGCAGGGCCCACCAGTTCCCCTTCGGCGGCTAGACCAGCAGCGCGGCAATCACCAGAGACACCACGCTCATGAGCTTGATGAGGATATTCAGCGCGGGCCCGGCGGTGTCCTTGAACGGGTCGCCCACCGTGTCGCCCGTAACCGCCGCCTTGTGTGCTTCTGAGCCCTTGCCGCCAAAGTTTCCAGCCTCAATATGTTTTTTGGCGTTGTCCCAGGCGCCGCCGGCGTTTGACATAAACAGCGCCAGCATCACCCCCGACACGGTTACGCCGGCCAGTACGCCGCCCAGCATCTCGGGGCCGAATACAAACCCGACCAGCACCGGGGTCAGCACGGCCAGCAGGCCGGGCAGCACCATTTCCCTGATTGCGGCCTTGGTGGATATGTCCACGCACTTGGCATATTCCGCTTTTGCATTGCCGTCAAGAAGGCCCGGGATCTCACGAAACTGGCGCCGAACCTCTTCAATCATGGCATAGGCTGCGCGGCCCACAGCGCCCATCGCGAGGGAAGAAAACAGGAACGGGAGCATGCCGCCCAGAAACAGGCCGGCCATGACCATCGGCTTGCTGACATCAATGACTTTCAGCCCGGCCGTTTCCATGAAAGCGGCAAAAAGCGCGAGGGCCGTCAGCGCGGCGGAACCAATGGCAAAACCCTTGCCAATGGCCGCGGTCGTGTTCCCGACGGCATCAAGCTTGTCCGTTCTCTTCCGGACTTCCGGCTCCAGTTTGGCCATTTCCGCCAGACCGCCCGCATTGTCGGCAATCGGGCCATAAGCATCCACCGCGAGCTGAATGCCGGTGGTCGCCAGCATGCCGAGAGCGGCAATAGCGATTCCATAGAGCCCCGCAAACCGGAAAGAAAGCACAATGGCCACGCCAATGCACAGAATGGGCAGGGCCGTGGAAAGCATTCCTGTGCCCAGTCCCGCAATGATATTGGTGGCGGATCCCGTTTCGGAGGCTTCGGCGATTTTCTGCGCCGGGCGCTTGTTCTCCGCCGTGTAGTACTCCGTGAGCATGCCGATAGCCACACCCGCCACAAGACCCGCGATGGTGGCCCAGAAAATCCCGGCCGCGCTGTATGTCGTTTCGCCCAGTACAAACTGTTCCGGCGCGAATTTCATGACGATGGGCCAGGTAAGCAGCGCCATGATGACGGCGGCGCCGAAGGTCCCCATGTTCAGGGCCGTCTGCGGATTGCCGCCCTCCTTTGTGCGGACGAAGAAAGTGCCTGCGATGGATACAATGATCCCGATCCCCGCGACAACCAGCGGGAGCGTCACAAGTTTGACCTGTCCGGCGGCCGCGCCCAGAACCATGGCCCCCACAATCGCGCCCACATAGGATTCAAAAAGATCGGCGCCCATGCCGGCCACGTCGCCCACGTTATCTCCGACATTGTCGGCGATGGTGGCCGGGTTGCGGGGATCGTCTTCCGGAATTCCCGCCTCCACCTTGCCCACAAGGTCCGCCCCCACATCCGCCGCCTTGGTATAGATGCCTCCGCCCACGCGGGCGAACAAGGCAATGGAGCTGGCGCCGAAGGAGAAACCCGTGATCACAGGAAGAATGGTTCCCTTGAGAGCAGAAAGCTCCGTCCCGAATTTTCTGGTATAGACAATGAAAAGGCCCGAAAGGCCCAGCATGGCCAGTCCCACCACGCTCATGCCCATGACTGTTCCGCCGGAGAAGGCCACCCGCAGGGCGGGCTGCAGGCCGTGCCGCGCGCCTTCCGTGGTGCGCATGTTGGCCGCAGTGGCAACCCGCATGCCGAACCAGCCGGCCAGCGAAGAGCATACCGCGCCCACGACAAACGACAGAGCCACAAGTTTCTGGGCGCCTTCATAGGCAAAAAGCATCAGAAGCGCCACGGCCAGGACAAAGACAGCCAGGACTTTGTATTCACGGTTAAGAAAGGCCATGGCACCCTCGCGTACGGCAGATCCGATTTCCTGCATGCGTTCTGTCCCGGGGGACTGCCTGTTGATCCAAGCGGTCTTCCACAGCGCGAAAACAATCGCTGCAAGACCCGCACCGAATGCCGCAATCAAAAGTTCTGTTCTCATGCCTGTCTTTTCCTCCGTATTAAATCCGTACTCTAGATGCACGGCGCAAAACAGTCAATCTTTCTGAAATGAATCCGCGCTCTTCCCGTCTAGGGTATGAGAGACATAGCCTCTTTTGCCTTCTTGCATTTCGTGTACTGTTCAGCATAAATACGCGCCTGTTCACGGGAAAGCTTCTCGCGCGGCGCGATATCCATCACATGTTCAACCGCCCTGAAGGCCTTCTCGTAATCACCCGCCAGATAATGCGCCTCGGAAAGCGTGCTCCACAGCTCCGGACTCAGCGGGGAAAGGAAAACCGCGTCACGGGCCCATTTCACGGCCTTCTCCGCATTCCGGAACTTCGGATTCTCGGCGGTCGCATACATCCATGCGATATTGTTCCTGATGGCATAATCCTCTGGATAAGCCTGCGCCAGCTTCAGCAGAATTTTCTCCGCCGTGGCGTAATCCCTGATCTGGATATGCACCGTGGCCAGGCCAAACCATGCGTTGCGGGATTTTGGATCGGCTTTCAGCGCATCCTTGAACAGGGATATGGCTTCGGCCGTGTTGCCCTTGTTCATCGCGATATAGGCGGTTTCCGCCCAGCTGTCCGCGGGCACGGCATTGGCGGGCTGAGAATATGCCCTCAATACGGGCAGCGCCACGACAGCCAGAACCAGAAAGGTGCGCCGGCCGTTCCTGCCCCGCCCCCTCTTCACCGGACACCAACCTCCACATTGACGACATCCGGCTCGACGCGGTCCACGGCGATGCGCGGCAGCGGAACAACCTTGACCGGGAGCACGGAAGAGGCTCCGGCATCCATGCCGGAACAGTCCACATAGGCGCTGATGCGGGTGACATCAGCCTCCTTCAGAATATCTTCACCGCCTTTCAGCGTGATATTCACATGCGATGGCTCAACGCGGATTAAAAGCCGGGAACCTGTTCCCACCATGGCCGAAACAGGAACGGCCTCCACGAGCTTTTCCGAGGTGTGCTCAACAATAGCCGCCTCCACCATCACCCGCTCGGGATCCATGCGCGCATCCCATATGTCCGATGGAGCAGCAAGTGCAATACGCTCGCGAAAAGTGCCGTTGCGCCCCTTGAGCGATATGGGACGCGTCCTGATTTCCTTCACATCCTTAAGCTGTCCAACAGGCCCGCGGATTGTGACGTTGGTGGGTGTCGGGATGAGTTTATCAAGCACATAGCCGTCCGGCAGCGCATCTTCCGTCACCGGCCGCACAGGCACCTTCTTCTCATCTTCGCGATCGAGTTCCACATCCACCGTCTCGGGGTCCATCGAGACCACACGGCAGCCCCGGGGCGCCTTCACATGCTCCGGCTTCAGGCGAATGACGGTCCTGCCGGAGGCCTCGCCAGTTGAAATTTCCACAGAAACCTCTCCCCGCTTCAGGCGCTGTATATCTTCGCGCGATCCGCGGAACACGACGTCCACCGAGTCCACGGAACGCTTCAGCACGGCGAGCCCCTCCCCGGTGCGAATCACCAGCGGAACATCGGAAAGCAGTTCCTTGTTGCTGATGATGCTGTCAATGATGAACCATGTGCCAACCGCCAGCAGCACCGCGCCCAGCTTGGCTGCGAAATTGCTGCGCAGCCATTCGGGAATTCTCGATTCAAACGGCATCCGCCCCTCCCTGCTCCGATGAGATCACCTCGGTTTTGGCCACGCCGTCCGGGCTGAGATCCAGCAGTTCCTGCACACGGTTGATCCGGCTCTTCCCCTTGCGGCTGCGCAGCATGATGCGCGTCAGGATCCGGCGCAGCTTGTCTTCGTCAAGCGGGCGCAGGAGGCGCCCGCGATAGGCGATGGAGATGGTGCCGGTTTCTTCTGAAACCACGAGCACAACGGCATCAGTCTCCTCCGTCAGTCCGATGGCGGCACGGTGCCGCGTGCCCAGAGAACGTCCCAGCTCGACACGCTGCGAAAGGGGGAAGAGGCAGCCGGCCGCCACAACGCGGTTTTCGCGGACCAGCACCCCGCCGTCATGCAGCGGCGTGCCCGGATAGAAAATGGTGGAGAGCAGTTCGGGCGTGACGCGGGCGTCAAGGGGGGTGCCCGTTTCCTGAATGGTCCGCATGCCGATTTCCTGCTCCACGGCTATCAGCGCGCCGATTTTCCGTTCGGCCAGCATCAGGGTGGCCTGCACCAGATGATCGCACAGGCCTCTCTCGCGCTGTGTGCCCGCGAACACATGCTGTTTGCCCAGTTCGGCAAGCGCACGCCGGATTTCAGGCTGGAAGATCACAATGAACGCGATGGCTATATAGGCCGTGAACTTCGCTAGCACCCAGTTCAGGGTGGTCAAATGGAAGAACTCCGTCACAAACTGCAGGACCAGCAGAGCGACCACAAAAGCGACCAGCATCTGCCAGCCGCGTGTGCCCCGCAGAAAGAGGAACACATAGTAATACATCACAGCGAGCACGAGCATTTCCAGCATCGGCGTGATAATCTGGGCTATGATTTCCGGCATTCTTTCATATCCTGTTCATGCGCGAGCAGTATATCCACAACGCGGGCGGCATCGCAAGACTCCTTTACATCATGCACGCGTAAAACCGCGGCGCCATGAGCCGCCGCAAAGGCCATCGCCGCAAGCCCTCCCGCCAGCCGGCCCGACGGACCGGCGCCGGTCAGCACCCCGAGAAAACTCTTCCGCGACAGGCCCGCCACGACAGGGAATCCGAGCGCGGCCAGGCGATCCAGCCCGGCCAGAAGGTCGAGATTGTGGTCCACGGTTTTCCCGAATCCGATGCCCGGATCCAGCGCCAGCGCCTCATGCGCCACGCCGGCCGCCAGGCAGGCCTCCGACCGGTCGGAAAGCAGGCGGCAGACCTCTTCCAGCACATTCTCATAAACCGGATTCTGCTGCATGGTGCGCGGAGTGCCCTGCATGTGCATCAGAATATAGCCGGCGCCGGACTCCCGAACCACGGAGAGCATCTCCGGATCAGCGGCGCCCGCGGAAATGTCGTTCACGATGTGGCATCCGGCTTCCAGCGCCGCCCGGGCCACCCGGGCTTTGGTGGTGTCAATCGAAAGCGCGCAGCGGGTTTTCCCCGCCAGCATGCGGATGACCGGAATGACCCGCCCCAGCTCTTCATCCGCAGGCACTTCTGCCGCCCCCGGACGCGTGGACTCTCCGCCAATATCGATTATGGCGGCGCCATCCGCCTCCATGTCCAGCGCATGCGCCGCGGCATCGGGCGCGAAACGATACAGGCCCCCGTCGGAAAACGAGTCGGGCGTCACGTTAAGGATGCCCATGATCAGTGTGCGCGAGCCGCAGGCGAGGGTTCGATCACGGCATTTCCACTGGCAGGTTCTGCGCATGCGCGGCGGACTCCTATCCCGCGGCGGGCGGCTCATCCGCAGGCACGGCCGGATTCTCGCGATTCCGGATTTCCGCCCGCTCCGCTTCGTCCAGGATGCGCCCGTGCTTAAGGATTTCCTCCACTTCAAATCCTTCGACGGTTTCGCGCTCCAGCAGAATGCCGGCCAGTTTGTCCAGATGCTCGCGGTGATCGCGCAGCACCGTCAGCGCACGCTCATGTCCCTCATTGATGATGCGGCTGACTTCGGCGTCAATTTTCCGGGAGGTTTCCTCGCTGTGATCCTGCGAACGGGCCACTTCGCGGCCGAGAAAAAGAAGTTCCTCTCCCTTGCCGAAACTCTGCGGGCCCAGCACGTCGCTCATGCCCCAGTTGCACACCATCATGCGGGCGATGTGGGTGGACTGCTTGATGTCGCTCTGCGCGCCCGTGGTGATGTCGTTGAAGACGATTTCTTCGGCCGAGCGCCCGCCCATCATGCCGGCAATCATGTCCAGCAGGCTCTGACGGGTCTGGGTGTAGCGGTCTTTCTCGGGCAGCTGCATCGTGGCGCCCAGGGCCATGCCGCGCGGGATAATGGTCACCTTGTGCAGCGGCTCTGTCTCCTTCATCATCGCCAGCACAATGGCGTGACCGGCCTCGTGATAGGCCGTCAGGCGGCGCTCTTTCTCGTCGAGCCGGCGGGACCGCCTTTCGCGTCCCCAGCGGACCTTGTCGCGCGCCTCTTCCATATCCTTCATTTCAATGGCCGATGCGCCGCGCCGCGCCGCCAGCAGAGCGCTCTCGTTGATCAGGTTGGCCAGATCCGCGCCCGAAAAACCCGGAGTGCCCCGCGCCACCCGGCGCAGGTCGGCGGTGGCGCCCAGCTTCACTTTTTTGGAATGAATCTTTAAAATGTTCTCGCGGCCGGTCTGGTCCGGGAGGTCCACCACGATCTGCCGGTCGAAACGGCCGGGCCGCAGCAGGGCGTTGTCCAGCACATCCGGGCGGTTCGTCGCGGCCACGATGATCACGCCCTCCTGGGTCTCAAAACCGTCCATCTCCACCAGCAGCGCGTTCAGCGTCTGCTCGCGTTCATCATGCCCGCCCCCGATACCGCTGAAGCGGCTGCGGCCGACCGCGTCAATTTCATCAATGAAGATGATGCACGGCGCGTGCTTCTTCCCCTGCTGGAACATGTCGCGAACGCGCGATGCGCCCACGCCCACGAACATTTCCACAAAGTCCGAGCCGCTGATGCTGAAGAACGGCACCTTGGCCTCGCCGGCGATGGCCTTGGCGAGGAGCGTCTTGCCGGTGCCGGGGGCCCCGACCAGCATCACGCCTTTCGGGATGCGGCCGCCCAGCTTGGTGAAGCGCTTGGGATCCTTCAGGAACTCGATGATCTCCTGCACCTCCTCCTCGGCCTCGTCAATGCCCGCGACATCCTTGAAGGTGATCAGGTTGCGGTCGCGGGTCAGCATGCGCGCGCGGCTCTTGCCGAAACTCATGGCGCCGCGGCCGGCCATTTTCATCTGCCGGATGAAGAAGAAGTACAGCAGGCCGATGAAAAGCAGCAGGGGAATCGCACTGGAGATGATCTGCCACAGATAGGGGTTCTGCGATTTGTACTGATAGCTGACCCCGTTCTCATCCAGCCATTTCTGCGTGTACTCCGTGACAATGGTGTTCACGCGAAAATGCGTGACCTTGCTTCCATCCAGCTTCTTCCCGCGGATATATTCATTGTTTCCCGCCAGATCGCGCACAATTTCGCAGTCGCGAATCCGGTTGTTCTTGACCAGGTCCACAAACGCGGGACTCCATGCGATTTCCTCGTATTTGACCTGACGCTGCGAGAACACCTGGAAAAGCGTCAGGAAAAGGGCAATCAGCAGGAACCAGACCGCCATCCCGCGGAACGGCATCTTCTGCTGCGGAGGACCGGCTTCTTTCTGCGGAGCATCTTTATGTTCTTCCATCTTTCTCCATCCCAAGTTGCAATGAATGCCGAATCTAACACCGCCCATCCAACTTTGCAACGGATATGAGGCGGCCGCGGCGATTAAGAAGAGCGCGTCAGGAGTTTCCGCGTTCGACGCGCAGAAGAATGACCCCTTTCGACGGGTCGGTCACGGCCGCGCTGCGCGCAACGCGATAGCCCGGAATCCAGATGATTTCGTCGCCCGCCGCGAACAGCGGGATATCCCCGCGCAGGGCCTGCGGAATCTTGGCGTCCACAAAGATGTCCTGAATCTTTTTCGTGCCCGCAATGCCCAGCGGCGCGAACCGGTCCCCTGCCCGCCACGACCGCACACGCAGTCCGCGCCCCTTCAGAACAGAGGCATTGACGCACGCCCATGCCGGATATTCCCCGATCTTCCCGCCGGCCTGCCGGCTGAGCGTCCGGCACCTTTCGGCCGTCACGACCAGATACTGCTTCTTCAGCGCCGTCGCACCCGGGATCTTCACCGGGCGGTTGAATCCTTTTCCCTCCCGGGCGGTTTCAAGGACAAGAAGATCGTAGCGCCGGCCGACGCGCAAACCGCCCGGCCCCGGGACCCACTGGCTCCCCTTTTCGCCGGCCAGCACGACTTCGATTCGCTTCAGCAGTTCAAACGTAACATCTCCGCAGGGCTGAAGCCACAGCATCAGCACGCGGCGGCGGGCGGCGGGATGCAGCCGGTTGAGCTTCTGCATGGAAAGGCCCTCGCCGACCGAACATTTTTTCAGCAGGGCCACCGAGAGTTCATCCAGCCACTCCTGATCCTCAGCGACGATCCCGGCCGTCTGGAGCACGGCTTTGCGGAACTGCGGATTAAGCTCCTTTTCGATCAGCGGGATGACCTCGTGCCGGACGCGGTTGCGCAAATGCTTCCGGCCGGCGTTGCTGGAGTCCTCAACCCATTCCAGCCGGCGGCCCTTCAGGTAGCGCATGATTTCCGGACGCGGAGTGCCCAGCAGCGGACGGATCACCCGCAGGCCGCCCCAGGCAGTGACGGCCTTCATGCCGCCCAGCCCGGCCACGCTTCCGCGGGCGAGCTTGAGCAGGACCGTCTCAACCTGATCATCGGAGTTATGGGCCACCGCCACGCAATCCGCGCCAAGCTTTTCCCGGGCTTCGGCCAGGAATTTGTAACGGGCCATGCGGGCGGCCATTTCCACGGAAACGTTCCGCTCGCGCGCGAGTTTCCTGACCTCGCAGGATGAACCCATGAAAGGCATGCCCAAACTTTTCGCGAGCTGTTCAACAAACCGCGCGTCGCGCGCGGCCTCACGCCCCCGCAGCCGGTGATTCAAATGCGCGACGGAAAGCCGGATGCCGAGCTGCGGGGCGAGATCGCTGAGCAAATGGAGCATGGCCACTGAGTCCGCGCCGCCGGAGACCGCGGCCAGCACATGCTCGCCGCCCCTGAGCAGACCGCCCCTCAGAATGAAGTCCAGAACCCTGCCGGGCAGGTTCATGACGCGGGCTGAATCCGCTCCAGGCCGCCCATGTACGGCCGGAGCACTTCCGGGATCACCACCGAGCCGTCGGCCTCCTGGTAGTTTTCCAGGATGGCCACATAGAGCCGCGCCAGCGCGACGCCCGAGCCGTTCAGGGTGTGCACATATTCCACCCGGCCCTCGGCATTGCGATAGCGGATGCCGGCGCGGCGCGCCTGGAAGTCCTCGAAGTTGCTGCAGGAGGAAACTTCCAGCCATGCGTTCTGCCCGGGCGCCCAGAGCTCCAGGTCATAGCATTTGGCCGCGGCGAAGCTGATGTCCGCGGTGCAGAGTTCCAGCACGCGGTAATGCAGTCCCAGTTTCCGCAGGACGGCCTCGGCATGAGACACGATCTGCTCGTGGGCCTCGTACGATTTCGCGGGCTCAACGATCTTGACCAGCTCAACCTTGTCGAACTGATGCAGGCGGTTCAGGCCGCGCGTCAGCTTGCCCGCCGCGCCGGCCTCGCGCCGGAAACAGGGCGTATAGGCCACGAATGACAGGGGCAGCGGCTCGCTGATGATTTCCTCGCGATAGATGTTCGTGACCGGCACTTCGGCCGTTGGAATCAGATAGAGCTGTTCGCCCGCAAGCTGATACATGTCCTCCGCCATTTTCGGGAGCTGTCCGGTGCCGGTCATGGCGTCGGTGCCGCACAGGAAGGGCGGCGCAATTTCGGTGTAGCCGTGCTGTGTCGTGTGCAGATCCAGCATGAACTGAATCAGCGCCCGCTCGAGCCGCGCGCCCGCGCCCCGGAACAGCGGGAAGCCCGCGCCCGACATCCGCGCGGCGCGCTCAAAATCCAGAATCCTGAGCCGTGCGCCGATATCCCAGTGCGGCGCGGGCGTGAAGCTGAACTCGCGCGGGGAGCCCCATGTGCGCACGAGCTGGTTGTCCGCCTCGCTGGCGCCGGCGGGAACGCTTGCGTGCGGCAGATTCGGGATCATGAGCATCGCCTCATGCTGACGCTGCTCCAGCCCTTTAAGCTCCGCATCAATTTCCGCAATGCGCTCGCCGGTTTTGCGAACGGACTCCTGCATGGCATCCGTGCTCTCGCCCGCCTTTTTCATGCGGCCGATTTCCTTCGAGGCGGAATTGCGCTCGCTCTTCAGCTTTTCGGTTTCAGTCTGCAGGCGGCGGCGGTCCTGATCCAGGGCCAGCACGGCCTGCAGATCGTACGTCTTGCCGCGCAAAGCGAGGCGGCGCGAAATCTCATCGGGGTTTTCCCGCAGTTTTTTGATATCCAGCATATGCAGCTCTTTGCGAAGGACCTACTGTGCCGCACCCGGCTCCAGCAGGGCGTTCTTCGCCTCCAGGATTTTCCTCACGCGGTCCTGGCACGGCGGGCAGTAATTCCGCCCCTTTGCGTCCAGCCGCTCCATGTCCATATAGGCAGACAGGGCGCACAGCGGATTCGGGCAGATTTCCATGCCCAGCAGGATGCCGCCCGCGCTCATCAGCTGTTTCTCGACCCGGCGGCCGTAAAGCTCCGCATCCATGGGATCCGGGCGCAGCGCGGCCACATTGATCACCGCAACAGACTGCTCAGGATACGAGGCGCCGTGATGCGGATTCCCTTCCAGTGACGCCAGCACGAGCACCGCAAGATGGTTCTCCTTCTTCCGGGCAACGGCGGCCTGCGCCTGCCCGTCAAGAGCCCCCTCGGCCAGCTCCATGGGCTCAAGAAGCATAACCGTCGTGAAAAGGTTGGCCTGCACATACGCCTGCACCCGGGCGGCGAGATCGGCCTCCACCTCACCGGCCGTCACCAGCGCGACGCCGTTAACCGGCGCGGCACACGGCTCCGGTTCCGGGGCGGCTTCCTGCGCGGGGATTTCGATTGTCCCGGCCGCTTCGGGGGAAGATTCCTCCACGGCGGCTTCAACCGCTGCGGCCGCCGCTTCGACAACCGCAGGCGCCGATTCTCCGCTCACAGCCTCCACGGGTTCCTGAGCCTGGACAAGGCCGGACATGCAAAGCGCGACAAAGAAACTCAAAAACAGTCTCATAAGAAAAACTCCCATTGATATCCGCTGAAAAACTCCGCCATTCATATATGAATCCCATCCGCAATGCAACAAGCGAAAAACGCAAAAAATGACCAAAAAACGTAAAAAATAACGAAAAATTGGCCTTTTTTGGCCGTTTTTAGCCGTTTTTGGGCATTTTTTGCGCTTTTTGAGCCTTTTTGCGGGAGAACAAGAAGATATTCGCGCGGAGACGCAGGGACGCAGAGAAGACTTCAGATTCATGACCACGGATGAAGACGGTTGAAGGTTGCAGGTTGAAGGTTGAAGGATTCCCCATTCTGACTGCTGAATACTTTCTATGCGCTCCTTGCGCACTTTTGCGGTTAATTTATGTCTTCATGATCTTCTTTTCTTCATGGTGAATTCTTTTCCGGAACTCCGCGCCTTGGTGTCTTGGTGGTAAATCTTCTTCTGCCGCCGTTTCAGAAGCTGGCCACGAAAAGGCACAAAAGGCACAAAACGGATTGTCGCGCGGAGACTCAGCCGCACTGCCCCTGCCCCAACGAGGCCTCCGGACAAAGCCGGTTCGCGGGTTAATGCTCCTCAGCGGAACACCTGTTAAATAGTACTAATTTAGTACTATTTCGCATTTTTCACGTTTTGGGGCGTTTTTTGGCCATTTTTAGGCATTTTTAAGCGGTTTTGGCCTGTTATATGGCCCATTTTGAACCCTGGTCAGCCCTGTCTTTTGATATTATATTGAGGCACAGACGGCAGGGTATTGCAGAAATGCTCCCCAACAAAACAAAATATTATTGTAGTCGAACGCCCGACCTCAGTTTCCAGTACCCCAGCGGGGCACTGGAAAATCTGAAGGCCGTTGTTAGAAGGTCTATTTCTTCTCCCGGTGTCGCATACATCCAGTGTGATCGAGGGTCTCGGAGATCGAATCGGCGCGAAACACAATGCCGAAGTTTGCAGTATCCATCACAGAGATTGCCGTTGGAGGCATCCCGAACGAATCGGTTTTCTTTAGAATCAACTCCCAGTCGGGGATTGTGGCCGATACCATGCCCAAGAATTCTGGCACGTAAAAGCCCATGGGGTTGATGCTGGCGTTCATGCCGTTGAGCTCGACAGTACAGGGACGTAAGGGGCTGAATACTGGACTTCCACTGGATCCGCGGATCGTGGGACAGTCGATTAGGAAAACTGGAGTCCCCCGGAAGTCGCGCTCAGGTGGTGTTGAAATGGTTCCACCCCGCGCAACAGGTATTGCACTACTGCCTTCAACAAGGTTGAGCGGATATCCAAGGAGGATGATTCTATCACCCACGGAAAGATGGCTGTTTGTGATGCCCTCAGTTGTGGCAAACTGGTCTTCTGCAACGAATCCGACGCGGTATCCCTGCCTGAGGCCCCCCGAAGGATCGGTAACATAGCTTGTCGCTTCCATCACTGCCACATCGACATCATCCCGTGGGTGGCCAACGACTTTGCTGTTTCCGTTGGTTTCGCGAAGGACTATAGGTATCTTCTCCAATGACAAGACTCCTGCTTTTTCAGTTGTGATGAAGAGTGTGGCGGTAGCATATGCGTTCGATTCAGTTGGCGCAAGCGTTCGGGGGTTCAGAACGTGCTTATTCGACACGAGGAAGATTTTCGAATGACCAGGGCTAACGGAACGCGCAACGAAGAATCCCGTGCCAGCACCCCCAGTCGACTCATTGGCAATATAGGCTACGCTTTGTATCCAGCCATCATGAACACTGAACGCGAGACCGATGGTGCAGTTCCCGAGAAGAGCGAACAACAATACGAGTATTCTCATGATTTATCATCCCTTCTAACGTTAGGGGTGAGTCTCCGGTGCTTCAATCGCAGGCTCGCCCTGCATAGCTTCAGCGACGCGCGGCGGGCACCGGCAGACTCCAGCCCGTGGTTCGATTATTGTTCAGACAAGGAATACTACTCCTCAAGGAACTTGTATTTATCTAGTTTAAGAACAAGATATTTATTTAACATCAGCCACCTTCCAACACGGTCTTTCTCTGCCCAACCAGACTTTTCTACTTCTGATACATTCATTTCAGTTGGCCAGGGATATTCATCAACTAAGTTTACTAGATCTTTAAAGGCCAAATAGATATCTGGGTCGATGACATCTTCCGCAAGTCTTGTTTGGGCCGCTATATTTGTCCATTTCGATTTCGTTTCGGTCTCATTAATGACCGATGGGAAGATCCGCGTTATCCCGATATTGTCTTCTGCAACCAATTCTCCATTTTGATCGATCCACTTTTCATGGAATGTCATACTAGTGAGTCTTTCCCCGAGCTCTGTTAATATCCTAAGATTTTGCAGGTACTTAGCTTGTGCCTGGTACATCTCCTTTTTCAATTCCGCACGCACCTCCCCTTCCGCAGCCTTATAGGCTCTCTTCTCGCCAAGAACGACCCCGGCAATAACGGCTAATGCTGCAATAATAGATGGGCCGAGTATTTCTACTACCCACTTAAACCGTTTAAGGCTCTTTGGATTATTAGTCATACGCATTTCCTCTCATCTGTAATCGAACGTCGGCCTCACCCTTGTAACGGGACTCGTCTGCGCGGCCCATTTTATAAGTGTGAAGTGCTTTGTTAGGCAATGTTCACATCGGAGTACTTCCCGACAGAGCATTTGACTATCTTTTGTTGATGCAATCCCTTCAACATTGTTTCGATGTCCTTGACTTCATAGCTTTGCGCCTGAAAATGTTGAATGAGTTCAGCTCGGCGTATTTGAGACTTTCCGCCGAGCGAATGAATGATCTTTAGGGCCAGAGCGCGGCCGCTCTTCTTTTTACCTTTTATTTTGCCTTTCAGAATGACAAACAACGCCTTTTCGAATCGCTTTGTAAAATCATGGTTACGGCTAAAGCTGTTTAGTTCTTTGGAGAGAACTGATTCTGTCTTGTATGGAACTCGGCGCATACCGATCAGATCCGAAATAATTGGATCACCTGCAGAGGCTTTACGCGCCGCTTTATGTGAGCTCAAGAAGAGCGATCTGGGGACTTCAATCCCCTCGGCATACCCATATTCGAGTGATACATTTGCGTTTCCTCCCGTGGCATCGAAAATCGCATAGCTTGAGGAGGCAATGCGATCCTTAATAACCTCGAATAACGCCACAGCATTTTGTCCATCATCCCGTCCGACTATCGTGAAGTGAAGTGGATACTTTTTGTTGAGCGAAGTGATAATGCGCTCGTATCGTGGGCGTACATTTTTCCACGGGAGACCAACAAAGACCTGATTGGGAATAAACTGCCTTTTCATTTTCGCCATAGCTGTCTCCTTAATGCCTAACGTTAGGGTTGTATCTTCGTTACTTAATGGTTAATGGGGTCGGGTCTTAACATCTAACATTCGTTCCGTTCTTTTCTGTGTTTCCGCGCGCCGCTTCTTCTTTCGTCCATTCCGCGTTTTATGCAGTTAATTCTCTGCGCTCTCTTGCGTTCTTTGCGGTGAAATATCTATTCATCCCCTCCGCGTCCCTGCGCCCCTGCGCGAGAAATCTTCAGGTTCGTGATGGTGAAAAGAAAGGTTACAGGTATGGGGTGTGTTCAGCGCGAGTCCTGCCGTTTCCGGTCTGTCGTTCACTTTCAGTCCGTCCTCCTGGACCCCCTCGCCGTTCCGAAGAATAACGCAGGGGCGGAGCGGAATGCCAGAAGAAAGTGGGAAAAAAGACAGGAGTCAGGATTCAGAAGTCAGGAGTCAGAATGATAAAGAAGGCTGAAGGAAATGCAGAGACTGGAGGCGGTTATATAGTACTAAATTAGTACTAATTCGAATTTTTCACGTTTTTGGGCGTTTTCAGGCCGTTTTGGGCCATTTTTGGGTTCTTCGTCAATTATCGTGGAAGGTTTTGATATCCAAATCAACTTCTGGCGTTAAATGATAAACGTTGCGCCACCTTCGCGGCGCTTTGGAGTGCGGCGGCTGGACGCCGCTTTCACACGAATTCACAGACGGCTTTTCATGTTCGTCGTTCCATGATCACAACAGCCGGGAACGCCTTTATTTGCAGGGGTTCTGGTGTAGTAGCCGCTCTGCGAGCGGCATATGTTTCAGAATGCGCCTCACAGAGGCGCTACTACACCGCCGCCATGATCACGCCGATTCTCCGGGAAATTATGTTCCCAGCTCCTGTATCTGGCTGTGTCCTGTTCTTTATTTCTTCCCCGCAGCCAGTTCCATTTCGACCAATGTTCCCACGAAAATCGTAGAAGAACCCGTTTTCAGGCCGTTTTTGGGCGTTTTTTGGCCGTTTTTGACCATTTTTGGCCGTTTTTTGGCTGTTTTTGGCCATTTTGGGCCGTTTTTTGAGGTTTTTCAGGCCCTCAAAACGAAATCGCGGGCGCAGGCCGCCGGCATCACCGGGCGGGCATTTTTTATTCTTCAGGCGCAGTTTCCGGGACATCTTCAGCAAAGGCGGCGGCTTTGAGTGCGTCGTAGTCATGATAGCCCTCGAACACGGCCTGAATGACGCCGTCGGCGTCTATGAAGAATGTGGTCGGGATGGACCGGACTTCGCTGTACGGCGCGGGCAAGTCGTTTGCCGATGCAATCGGATAGTTGATCCCCTTCTTCGCGGCGAATTCCGCCAGCACAGCCTCCTCTTCCCTGCTGATGCCGACGACTGTCAGTTCATCGGGACTGTATTCACCGGCCAGCCGGATGAAATGCGGGATTTCCTTCACACACGGCGGGCACCAGGTGGCCCAGAAGTCAACAATCACCGGCCTGCCTCGCAGGTCCGACAGCTGGATCTTTTGCCCGTCGAGAGTGGTCACACTGAAATCCGGCGCCTCGACGCCCTGCCACTCATCGAACGAGCTGCTTCCGCCGCCCGACGCGGCGCGGTAGGCGCGGAAAAAGCTGTATCCCACCCAGCCGGAAAGGAGCAGCCCGAGGAGGGAAAGCACAGCGCCCCACACGGCCATCGCGCGGAAATTTGCGCGCAGCCGGAAATGGAGCACACCCAGAATGAGCCCCGGAACCGCGAAAAGAACGCCGATAACAAACAATCCGTATCCGATGGACAGGCACCCCAGAATCAGGCTGGCGACGGCCATTCCAATTTTCGGCTTCATTTCAGTTTCATGCGCATTCACAACATTGGTCATGGCTCATCCTTTCTCGATCAGATCACTTCGGTATATTCCCCGAATCCCGCATTCTTCCACCGGATGCGGGTCGGGACGATTTCAATATGAACAAACTTCGGATCGTTTTCGTCAGGAAAATGCTTTTTGATGTAGGGATTCAGCTCCAGAAGCTTTTTCTTTTTGTCCGGGCCGCCGGTGATATCGGCAATCCCGTCGATCCGCACTTCCGACTTGCGGCTGTCGAGAAAACAGATCCCCACTTTGGAATTTTTCTTCAGTTCCGCCACCTTCCCGCTGATGTTCACCGTTGAACTCCAGAGGCGGCCGTCCTCCAGCAGCACAAACGCCATGGCTCGCACCTGGGGCTGACCGTCCACCGATGTGGCCATCATGCCAAAACCCGCGTCCCCGACAATTTCGCGCACACGATCAAGATTCATCCGGTTCCTTTCACTGCTTAAGCGGCGGCTTCCTGCCGCCGATGGAATTTCCGTCCTTCATATCGGATTGGCCCGGCGAATGCAACAAAGGAGCGTCCGCGGAGGCGGGACGGATCCGGCTGAAAGCAGTTTCCTGTTGACCCCGGCGGCCGCGATGTCTATTTTGCGGGCTGTTTTTCAATGGTTTAATTTCAACGAAGGTCTTGCGCTATGGCAATGTTGATTTCGAAGTTTCACCGGCTGATCCAGTCCAAGGTGGTCTGGTACGTTATTCTCGTGATCATTGTGATCGCATTTGTCGGGCTC
The DNA here is from genome assembly GCA_029557905.1 of Verrucomicrobiota bacterium. Classification (GTDB taxonomy): domain Bacteria; phylum Verrucomicrobiota; class Kiritimatiellia; order JAKQHR01; family JAKQHR01; genus JAKQHR01. The sequence goes on along the minus strand of JAKQHR010000015.1, from coordinate 28,527 downwards.
TACATTCAGTGGCCGGGCGACGAGGAGCGGGCGGCGGCCGCCAACTCGGCCGGCATGCTCAACGGCGAGCATGTGCCCAATCAGGAGTTCCAGAACGCCTATGCCAACACCTGGCTCGCCGTCGCCTTGGCCGCCGGCGGGCGGCCGAACCTGAACGGCGACCTGAGCGACCGCCTGAAGGATGCCTCATGGCAGCGCCTGATCACGCTTCGCAAAGCCCGGGAACTGGGCCTGACCGCATCCGACAACGAAGTGCGCATGGCCATCGCCGGCAATCCCGGCTTCGCCGACAACGGGCAGTTCAGCCCCCAGCGCTATATGGCGTTTGCGCAGGGTTTTCTGCGGCAGGAACTGGGCATTTCCGGGGCGCGCTTTGAAGAGCACGTCCGCGAGGAAATCATACTGCAGAAGCTTCAGCGCATGGTCAGCCAGTCCGTCCTGATCTCCCCCTACGAGCTGCAGCGTACCTTCTCCACGCTGGTCGACACCTTTGACCTAGAATTCGCGATGATCACCACGAATGACGTGAAAAAAACCGTGAGACCCGCGCGCAAGGAGCTCCAGACGTTCTTTGAACAGGATCCCAAGGCCTTCACGCTCCCGGCACGGGTCAAAGTCAAGTACGCCGCCTTTCCGATCGCCGACTACATGGCCGACTTCAGTTTTTCCGACGATGAGGTGGCGGAGTACTATGAGGACAATCTCGATGACTACACCGAGACCGTGACCACCACCAACCAGGTGCCCCTGCTCACCTCGGCCGAGGGCGAGGAGGCTTTTGAGGACCAGGTCCGCGAGGAACAGGTCATCACCCCGCTGGAGGAAGTGCAGGATGAGATTCTCGCAAAGCTGATCCGCGAGGCAGCGCTCAACAAGGCGCTTGATGAAGCCACCGATTTCGTCGTAGCCCTCGCGCCCAACCGGAAGGGCCAGTCCGTTCCGTTTGAAACCCAGGCCAAAAAGGCGAAAAGGGACGTGCTGACGCTGGAGTCCTTCACCCTGGACGAGGAACTGACGGAGCTCAAGGTCGGCCCCGATTTCAATGAGATTGCCTTCTCCCTCCGCCCCAATCCCGACGAATACTTCAGCGACGCCATAGCCGGCGAGGAAGCCGTGTATGTGCTGGCGCTCGAAGAGCGCATTCCCGCCCGCGTGCCGGAATTCGCGGAAGTTGAGGACCAGGTGCGTGAAATCGCAACCGCCGTCGCGAAGAAAGAAGCCCTTGACGAACTGGTCCAGAGTGTCCGCGAAAGCGCCGAACAGGCCGTCAGGAAGGGAAACACCTTTGCTTCGGTGCTTGAATCCAGCGGGCTGGTGATGCAGACCGCGACCAATGTCTCGGCCATGACCGGCATCGAGGATGAACAGTTCGCCGACTACAGCGACCTGATCATGCGGGCGGCCATCACCAGCAATCCGGGAGAAATTCCCGAGGCCATCGAAACGGAAGAGGGCTTCATCCTCTGCCATATCGCCTCGCGTACGCCGGGGGATGCCTCCCTGTTCGAAACCTACCGCGCCAATCTGGTGACCGCGCTGCGGCAGGACCGCCTGGGCGTGAACTTCGGCGCCTTTCAGGAATGGCTTCTGAATGAGGCTGACTTCCAGCCCCGCTCCTTCGGCGAATGGGACGATGAGGAGCCGGAAGAAGAGGACGAGGAATACGCCGACGAGGAACTGTACAAGGAAGAAATTCCGGTTGAGGCCGACGAAACTGCGGCTGAATAGTTCAGCATTGAACTGAGTACAGCGGCACCAGCACTTCATCCGCCGACATGCCGCCGTGATAGGCGACGTGGAACCGGGGCTCCCATCCCGGAAGTGTCGCGGTGAAGGCATAGCCCGGCCTGGCCATCAGGAAGAAATCCCCCGCCCTGTTCGCCAAAGCCTTGTGAGGCTTGCCCGGCCCAAAGGCGTTCATGGCCAGCAGGACCTCGCCCGGCGTGCATACACAGGCATGGCCCAGTTTCCTGTTCACGATTTCCTTGAAAGCCTTCACCCTGCCCGGCCGCACGAAGCAGGAAACAGAACGGGCATCGCCGGACGTGATCGTGGCCAGGCAGCCGTAGAATCCGGGAACCGCGCCCAGATCTATGCGCTGTGCAGCGGGCGCGTCAATGAGTCCGTGATCCGCCAGCACAAACAGGCGCGTGTCCGTGCCCTGCAGTTTGCGCACCAGGCGCGCGAGGGATTCGTCAATCTGGCGCAGATGCCGGTCCGTCTTCCTGTGCGTCACCCCGTGCTCATGGCAGTTGGAATCATATTCGGGCCAGTAGGCATAGGCCATTTTCCGCCCCCGCTTCCTCACAAAGGCCATGATCTGCCGCTCAAGCCCCTGCAGTGTGCGGGCGGCCATGCGGTCGGTCCATCGGGTGCCCGCCCTTGAATAGCGGCTCTGCGGAATATCCTCGTACGAGATCAGTCCCCTGCGGCCTTTCACGCTGTCTATGTACGAGGGCAGATCAAGATAGGCATGCAGATCAAACTCCTCGCGGGCCAGCGGGCTTCCGGTGCGGGTGATGGCCGGAAGAATCATCGTCACGACGCCGAGGTCGTGCAGGTTCAGGTACCAGCTCAGCACCGCATGCTCAGCCGGGGATGCGCCGGTGGCAAAGGTTGTCACGGCCGCGGCGGTCGTCGCGGGGAAAACGGAGGAAATGGTCGTCCAGGGATGCTTTGCAAAAAACTGCTTCCCCTTCCCCATGCTCAGGAACCGCTCAAGCTGGCTGACCCCCAGTCCGTCCACGACCAGATAAATGACATTGCGCGCCTCGCGCAGCCGGCGCGGGTCCAGGCCCTTGAGGTTTTTGTGCGGCGATTTTCCGCCGCGCGAACGGATGATGGAAGCCAGCAGATTGACGGTGCTGCCGTCAGCGTAGTCCGGCAGATAAAAATCTTTCAGAAGGCCTTTTGTGATGTACGGCATGCGTGGAATCTATCCCACCGGACCCGCTTATGCAAGGGAACCGTGCGCACAAGCGGATTCATTTTCTCTTTTCAGCGGCCGGCCGCCGTGATCGCATCGTATACAATGCCGGTTTCAATGAAACCGCCGGAGGATTCAGCAAACAGCCCGGTCCGGGTCACCGCTTCCTCGATGCGTTCCTTTAACGCGCGGGGAATGACGAGATCACAGCATTCCCGGGCGCGGGACGCCATGGCAACTTCCCCGCCCCCTTCGTGCGGGGCGGGCACACGCCGGGAAAGGAGCGAAAGCGTCGCGCCGCCCGCGCCGGCATCCAGCGCGGCGCGCACATGAGCTGACGATGTGCCCTCTTCGCAAATCAGCGTGAAGCGCACCAGGCCTTCAGGCTCCGCTCCGCGATGATGCCGGGCCGCCGCGGACATTCTCCGCCAGTCGGTGGATCCGCGAAGCTGATCAAGCGTGCTGATGACCTGCTCCATGGTCGCGACATGCTTGCGCCGGTCCAGATGCATCCGCGAATTCACGGCCAGTGCGCGCACGGGAACGCGGCACAGAAAACCGTTTCCCGGCTCGTGCAGGTTCGCTTTCCGCACGGCCACATCCATCACAAAATCCGAGTCTCCCGGCGGAACAACAAACAGAAGGATTTCCTTCTCCTGCGGGATGGTGATGCGCAGGAGCCCGAGCCTGTCGCGCATGCCCATGCCCTCGCCGAAACTGACGATCGGCACGCAGAGCCCCATTTCCAGCATGGTGCGGGCCAGTTCTCCTCCGCGGCCGCGCTGCACGATGCAGTAGATCATGTCATAGGGGGCCGGCTCCATCCGGTTCTCAACAACCCATGAGGGCTGGTCGGCGCAGAGCTTCTCCTCATCCCATGGCTGCACCCCATCCCCGATGAGAGCCACATCCTCGGCATAGACGCTCCCGCGGCCCGGCAGGTAGAGATCCGCGGCCGCAGCCAGGCGGATCATCGCCGCGCGTTCGTGCTGCCGCGGGACATAGAAGCGAATGATGTCGGAGGGCGACTCGGCCATTGGAAGCCGCCGGCCGAACGGCTGCCAGACGGAGCGCGCCTTGAGGGCAACCTGCTTGCCGCGTGTTGACCAGGTCTCCCGCAGTCCAATGCGGTCAGCCTCGGCTTCCAGCCGTTCCGTCAGCCGCACATCGGCAATGCAGACAATCCTGGAGACATCCATCCGTTTCACGGCTTTGCCTCCCGTTCTGCCGGGGCCGCATCCATCTGCAGATTTTCAAGGTCGAGCGCGTTTCGCCGGGCGGCGATCAGAAAACCGGAAAGCAGCACCGCGATGATCGGAAACACGGAGGCCATGGTCACCACGCCGAAAGCCTCGGCCGCGCCGGCGCGCTGGCCAATGCCCAAACCTGCGGCAATAACCAGCGGAACCGTGATGGGACCAGTCGTTACGCCCGCGCAGTCCCATGCAATGGCCGACATTTCTTCCGTCGAAATGCAGGTCAGCGCAAGAGCCACGAGGTAACACCCCGCGAGAAGGGGGATCATGGGCCAGGCGAACAGTATTCGGCAGAATCCCATGGCCATGCCGGCGCCCACGCCCAGGGCCACGGTCACTATGAGGAAAGAGCGCTTGTAGGTTCCCGTCGTCAGCTCTTCCAGTGTCACGCCCAGCGCGTTCAGTGAAGGTTCCGCAATGGTTGCGCCCAAACCCATCACAAACACAAAGAGCAGCACCAGCGCATAGCCCCAGAAATCCTCATCGCCGGCCACAGGACCCTGTTCGGGAATCCAGCGGTACTCGGCCCGGTCCGCATCGTACCGTTCGCGGATGAACGGCACAAACTGCGGCCCGCCCTTGTCCGCCAGCGGAAGATACTCTGCGACGGAGCCGTTGGGGCGGACGGCGCGCACCAGAAGGTTCTCATTTATGCCGCTGTAGGTCACGGCCTTGTCCGGGCGCTCCGTGGCCTCCCACGCGCGCGGCAGAGAGCGGCCGGCCTGATTTCCAAGGCTTGAAAGACCGCGATCCATGCCGTAACTGAACAGCAGCATCCCAACCAGGCTGAACACCAGCCCCAGCGAAACCTCGTCGTTGTGCGGCAGTCGCTCACGCACAATCAACAGCAGCGCAAGAAGCAGCACGGCGGCCAGCGGGACAATGGCTTTCAGAGCGTTGACGGCATGGGCCCTCATCATCTTGCGCGGCACATGCCGGCGCGGGCCGGCATCTGAGGGCTTCTTCTTGGATTCCGTCCCGAAACGGGTTTTGACCTTCTCGGGAGACAGATTGTTTGCCGCCAGTTCGCGAAAAGCCTCTTCGCTTCCGGCCACCCGCACCGACTGATTGTGACGCTCCGGCGCAAAGAACTCATCCGGTCCGCCGGGCATCGGGAACCGCGGGGCCAGCACAGCGCCGAGCAGCAGGACCATGATCACCGGAAGCGCCGAAGCCAGCGTAACAACACCCAGGCCGCTGGAGGGTTCATCGCCGCGGCCGGCAATGCGTGAAACTCCAATTCCCAGCGCGATCACCAGCGGCACGGTCACCGGCCCCGTGGTCACCCCCCCGGTATCCCACGCCAGTCCGATGATGGCGGCCGTGCGCGGATCACGTGAAACCCAGTACGAGAGCGCCAGAAGGACGGGAATCGTCAGGTACAGGAAAGGCTTGAAACTCCACGAGCGCAGGGACCGGAAGACCCCAAGCACCACGGCAAAGCCAACCCCGACGGCCACCGCGCCCACGGTGAGCGGCGCGCCGGCGTTCAGGAGATAATACAGCAGCGGCGCGCGCCAGGGCAGAGTGGAACTCCCCTGCGCCTTCAGGAATCCTATGGCCGGCTCCGCATAGGTGGCGGTAATTCCGAGGATCACCGCAAACGCCACAAGCAGGCCCAGACCGGCACGCGCGGGCATGCGCAGTCCGCAGCGTTCCCCGAGGGGCATGATGGCCAGAAACAGCCCTTCCATGAAAAAAGCCAGACCCGCCACCACGGCAAGAATACCCGCGGCGATTTTCAGAAAATCCGCAATCGGGGCGCGCAGCACGAGAAGCTGAAAGAGCGCCAGATATCCCGTGATGAAGGCCACCGCATGCACCTGGCGCATCAGCCGCTCCCGGGCATACGTCCAGATCAACGAGAGTTTTCTCCGCAGCGGGATCTGCAGCATCACGGATGTCGACTGTACGGATTCAGGCACCACATGCTCCTGGTTGCCGGGTCGCGGACACATCCGCGCCACTTGCGGCATTATTGTGTAACAAATCGCCGATTCTTATTCAAGTTTCTTCGCGGTGGAGGCATTTCAGGGCATCAGGGGGGCAAGAAGCGCGAGCATGCCCCAGGCAATCAGGCACGCGACCAGCGATGACAGCGCACCGATCTTGAGCCATCGGAAAAAGCTGATCTGAATCCTGCATTCCTTTTCAAGCATCCCGAGCGCAACGATGTTGGCGGTGCTGCCGATCAGCGTGATGTTTCCGCCGAAACAGGCCCCGAAAAGAAGCGCCCACCACAAGGGCATGATTTTCACGCTTTCCCCGAGCGCTTCAATGATCGGCGCAAAGGCGGCCACAAAGATGACATTGTCCACAAAGGCTGAGCCCAGGGCCGTGGTGGCCATGATCACGGGGATCAGCACATTCAGGTCCGTCCCGAAACGGCGGGTGAAGCCGTCCGCCATCAGGCGCGTCACGCCGGTATAAGCCAGGGTTCCGGCAATGGCAAACAACAGCATGAAGAAGAGCAGCGTCCACCAGTCCACCTCGGCTTCGACATAGTGCCGGGCGCGATCGCGCTTGAAGATCATGATAACGCCGGCGCAGGCCAGAGGAGCAACCAGCAGAATGCTGTTGGGATCCAGATGCAGAGCCTCTTCCAGCGTATGATGCAGCGCAATAAACACAAGGGTCAGCAGAAGAACCGCCAGTCCCCGGCCGTAAGGCACCTTCACCTTCGGGACCAGACTCAGGTCGCGGTCCATCCGGTCCTTGAGCCGCACATCAAATTCATCCAGGTCCCGGCGATACCAGAACATCGTGACGGCCACGCAGGAGCCCAGGGCCAGCAGCATGACGGGAAATGCCCAGCGGATGAAATCAGCGAAACTGAGATGGGCCTTGGTGCCGATGTAAATACCCACGGGATTGCCCATCATTGTGCCGGAGCTGCCGATGTTCGTGCAGAGCACGCAAATCATGAGGTAGGGCGCGGGATTCAGCTTGAGGCGGTTGCAGACCTGAAAGATCAGTGTTGAAATAAAGATGATTGAAGTGACTTCATCCACCGCGCAGGCCAGCAGGGCCGAGGCCACGGCCGTAATGGCCATGAATTTGCGTCCGGTGATCTTCGGAATGGAAATGATGCTCTGGACGATCCATGTGAAAAAGCCCAGATCGCGCAGCGCGCCGACCACAATCATCATGCCGACCAGAAAAAGAATAACCGGAAGCGACGCCTCTTTGACGAAATGGTCAATATCGAGCGACCGGGTGAATATCAGCACTCCAATGCCGAGGAATGCAATGGCGAGACGGAAATTCCAGAAAAAAAGCGTGCCGAGAATAATCGCGAGAAACACCGAGGTGGCCACCGCCTGCGAAAAGTTCAACCCCATCCGGACGCCGCACAGACCCGTTGTCCCGCTGATGAAGAGCAGCAGGGCCATTCGGACCATCATCTGCCTGAGTGTCAGTTCGCCCCCGTGGTCATCTCCGCCATGCATGATATATTGCTCCGTGATTTTAAGAAATGATGAAAAAGAACAGACGCATCAGGCCCAGAACAGTTTGGTCGTGAATCCCGCCAGGCTGACCACGCCGGCCAGCCGCCGGCCTTCCAGCACCTGAATCTGACGGGTGTGCTTCATAATGAAAATCTTGGCCAGCTGAACCGCCGGCGTATCGGGAGACACGGACACATAATCCTCATGCATGAAGTCGGCCAGCTTGGTTTCATTGTCCTTCTTCATCATCTCGGCAAACGGCTCGAAGCGCAGAATGGGAGACAAATCCTCCATCCAGAGCAGGTGCTGCGGGAGGCTCTGGCTCAGCAGATCCTCCATGCAGATCACCCCCCGGAGATCTCCCTGGTCATCCACCACGGAAATATCAAGAAGTCGACGGGAGCACAGCGCGGTAATGGCCGCCCGCAGTGTATCGCCTTCCTTCAGGGTCAGCGGCCGGGCATTCATGATGTCCGCCGCAGTCAGATACTCTCCTTGCCCCCGGTCCCCGGAACGAAAGAGCGCCGATACCGTCTCTGCAGAGGCTTCCTTGATAAACTCCCTGATCTTCAGATCCTTGAGGGCGCCGGACAGCAGGGCCAGCACCCGCAGATAGGAGCTGGGATCGTTCTTCGGTGTCAGCACAAGCAGAATCAGATTGACCGGATCCTTGTCTGCGTCAAAAACAATGCCTCCGCGGGTTGTCGCTACCGCGATCAGCGTCTTGTCCATATTGTCCAGCCGGGCATGCGGAAGCGCCACTCCGGGCGCAATAACCGTGGGCAGCACAGCCTCGCGCTCCTTGAGCGCATGCAGGGCCTCCTGCGGATCGAACCCGTCCAGGGTGCTCTCCAGATGATTCACCAGCAGGGTAAGGACTTCATCACGCGTGGTCGCGGCGACCTCAAATAGAATGTTCTCCGGACTCAGGCAATCCCTCAGTTGTGTATCCATATTCTGCTCCAAATATAAAAAGTGAGTGTACCGCTCTGCCGCACAACCCGCAATGCTGTTGTGCAATCCAATTCGTGACACCGGAGCATCATGGCCCTGCACCAGAGTTTGTCCTCACTTCGTTCGGGAAAACACGGTGCAGGACTCATGAACCAGAGCCTGGGGTTTTAAACAGTGGCTTTCTTGTCTCATGGCTGGCCATGAACCATGCCCGGAGCGCAGCGGAGGGCTCTGGTTCATGGCACCCCCGGCAGGGCTCGAACCTGCGACCCACAGATTAGAAATCTGTTGCTCTGTCCTGCTGAGCTACGGGGGTAACAATCAGCGCGAATGCTAATCACACTCCCGCCTTTTCGGCAATTGTTTTGTGTTTAGGATTCGCCATTTCCCAGTTTGATGACTAGTATGTCTTCAACCTGCAGGAAAGGATATGCCATGCCAAGCCAGTCTTCAAGAGAGCGGGGAAGCAGCCCCGCTGGGATTTTCATCAAGCTCATCCTGCTGCTGATCGGAGCGGCCGTGCTGCTGGCGCTGGCGGCGGATGTGTCCTCCTGGATTGACAAGCAGAAAACAGATCCGGTTCCTCCCCCGGAAACTGAAATCCAGAGCATCATTCTCCAGAGCCATCCCAGGGTGTTCCGGGATGTCAATGGACTGTTTACAATGAACGCCCCGGACGGGTGGGAGATCACGGCCTGGCCGGACAGCACCCCGTACAATGTGACTTTTCAAAGCCGCAACGGCCCCTCCATTTCGATCACCGCCACCAGGGTGGAATACAACAGCCTGGTGACGCTGCGCAAGCGCATTGAGGCTGTTCAGAGGGATTACGGCCTCAACATGAATATTGCGCAGACAAACTGGAATGGACGCGAGATTATCCAGCGCACGACTGTTCTGCACGCATCGAAAGTTCGGACGCTGGACTTTGTCGAAAATTATGTCGGTCACAACATCCAGATCAGCATCCCCCACTCGCTCTATGACCGTTATCTCCCCGTGCTGCTGGATGTGGCGGAATCCTACAAGCCGCTGAAGTAATTCTTCAGCCGGCCAGATGCGCCGCGGCCCATTGGCCGATGATCTCGACATCGCCCGCGCCGATCACCAGCAGCAGGTCACCCGGCTGCAGAACCGTGCGCACACGGGCCCATGCATCTTCCAGGGAGCCGGCCAGCTGGACATTCCGCGCTCCGGCCTCTTCAAAATGCCGGTGCAGGTCTTCGATGCGGCCGCCGTCAAGCGGCGCTTCCGAAGCCGGATAAACCGGCGCAAGAATCAGGTGGTCAGCCCCCGCACAGGCCGGGACAAACCGGGGGCCCAGCGCCCGCGTGCGCGTATAGCGGTGAGGCTGGAACACGGCAATGATTCGCCTGTGCGGCTGCATGCGCGCCACCTCGATGAGCGCCCGGATTTCCGTGGGATGATGCGCATAGTCTGAAATCACCCGCACCCCCTTCAGATCACACACCTGTTCAAACCGCCGGCGCGCAAGATGCAGTTCGCAGAATCCGTCCCGGATCTCATCAAATGAGCAGCCGTACAAATGCGCCGCCGCCGCCGCGCCGGCCGCATTGACCGCGTTGTGCATGCCCGCGGCCGCACACGTGAAGAGGCCCTGGTCGGCCCCCCGCCACCAGAGCCGGATGGTGGTTTCATCCGCTGTCATTTTCTCAACGGCGGCACGGCAGTCTGCTTTGTCAGAGAGGCCATAAGTGATCCCGTTCCCGATTCCGGCCATCACGCGGCGGAGGCCCGGATCATCCGCGCACCAGATCACATGCCGGCGCGCCGCGCGGGCAAAGGCGCGGAAGCAGTCCTCCATTTCCGCTTCGCTCCCGAAATGCTCCATGTGATCATACTCGATGTTCGTCAAAAGTGCCGTCTCGGGCCGGTAAAGGGCCACCGTTCCATCGCTTTCATCCGCCTCCACCACGATCTGTTTTCCCCGGCCCGCATGCGCCACGACTCCGGGGCCCGCGACTTCCGCGCCGATGCAGAAAGAGGGATCGCGTCCGCAGGCAGAAAGCAGCTGAGCCGTGAAGGTGGATGTTGTGGTTTTCCCATGTGTGCCGGTAACGGCTATGGAGGCCCGATCTTCGATCAACGCCGCCAGCACGGCGCCGCGCAGATAGACAGGCACCCCCTTTTCCCGCGCGCGCTTCACCTCGGGCGCATCCGGTCTCACGGCCGGAGTCCGAATCAGCGCAGTCACGGATTGATCAATATGGGCGGCATCGTGACCGGAGTGCACCTGAATGCCGTTTGCGCGCAGCCATGCCGTGATGCGGGATTCCACAAGATCGCACCCGGAAACGCGGAAGCCGGCTTTGCCGACAAGGAATGCGAGGCCGGCCATGCCTACGCCTCCGATGCCCGCGAAATGAGCATGCCCCTGACCCGACCGCAGCCAGAGCCGGATAGATGCGACATCGCGGTCCGGCATCAGTTCGTCTCCCGGCCCCCGGCCGCGGTCTGTTCCACAAGATCCGCCAGCGCCTCCGCGCCCCGGCCGCTGTAGCGCTTTCTGGCCGCCTGGCTCATCGCGGCCAGCCGGTCCGGTGACGAAAAGATTCTTGTGAGATAGTCCACCAGAAACTCGCAGGTCATGTCCTTTTCATCCACCACATCAGCCGCCTTCTTTTTCTCGACCGCGCGCGCATTGGCTGTCTGGTGATCCTTGGAGGCAAAGGGATACGGGACCAGTAGAGCGGGAATGCCGAAGGCGGACAGTTCCGCACAGGTCGCCGCGCCGGAACGGCAGATGGCCAGATGAGTCTTCTGATAGACCGGCGCCATGTTCTGGATGAAGGATTCAACCTTGTGGGGCACACCGGCTTCCTCGTATATGCTTCGCACTTCTTTTTCATCGGCCACGCCGGCCAGATGAATCACTTCCACGGCACTGCCTTTGCGGTGCAATTCGCAGACCGCCCGCGAGGCGACTTCATTCAGGCGGCGCGCTCCGCGGCTGCCGCCCATGATCAGCACGGTGCGGGGCCCGCCCTCCGGAGGGAGAGACGGCAGGACGGCGGAAGCCGCCTCGAGCTCTCTGCGAAGCGGCATGCCGGTCAGGACAATATCCTTCCGCTTCATATAGAACCGGGTTTCCTCAAAACATCCGGCGACGGCGGACGCACCGCGCGCGAACAGCGCATTCGTGCGGCCGGGCAGCACGTTGGACTCGTGCAGCACCACTGGAATCCTGAGGCGGCGCGCCGCGCCCACGGGACCCACCGAAGCATAGCTGCCCATCGCCAGCACCACGTCAGGACGGTCTTTTTTCATCATCGCCCGGCATTTGCGGACAGCGCAGAGCAGCTGCCAGGCCGAACCCAGCGCCTTAAGTGATACTCCATGCGGGAACCCGCGCGCTTTCACGGTGAGCACAGGTCCGTCCCATCCGGCCAGCGCGGTGCTCTCGACATCCTTGCCGGCCACCCAGAGCGTGACCTCGTGACCGCGCGCGCGCAGGACACAGGCGGTGGCCATGCCGGGGAATATGTGCCCTCCGGTACCGCCGCAGGCCAAGGCTATTTTCAGTTTCTTCATCTTCTCACATCCGGCGGCAGATCATAATGAGATCCGCCTTCATATAAAGTTCAATCTGCCCTGCTCAAGCTTCAGGACTTCACCCGCCAGATACAGCGATCCTGCAATGCAGACCATCCCCCTGTTTTCCACCGCCCAGGTTCGCGCTTCCGCAAGGGCATCCGGCAGGAGCCGCGATTCACATGGAATGTGATGCCGCTGGAGCGCAGCCATGATGTCCTCGACCGGCCGTGCGCGGTCGCAGTGAAGCTGCACCGCCCATGCATGTTCCGCCTGCCGTTCGAAATGCCGCAGGAAGCCGTCCATGTCCTTGTCCGCCAGAAAGCTGACAATCATGCGCAGCGGACGTTTTTCCCTGAGGCCCTTCAGGGTCTGCGCAAGAGCCGCGGCGCCGCTTTCGTTGTGCGCGCCGTCCAGCATCACCGGTGGTTCGCGGCTGAGAATCTGGCACCGGGCAGGCCAGAATGTTTTTTCCAGGCCGTGTTTGACGGCATCGGCGGCCAGTTCTGTTTCCAGGCGGCCGGCCAGCGTTTCCAGCGCCGCGACGGCAGTCGCTGTATTTTCAAGCTGATGATCGCCAAGCAGGGGCAGCAGGACGGGCGGATAAGCCGTCTGCAGGGTTTCAATCTTCAGGCGCTGGCCGTCCAGCCCCTGTTTCATGCGGCGCACCGACGCATATCCGGCAGCCGCAAGAGCGGACGCACCCGCTTCCTTTGCGCGGCGCAGAAGGACTGCGGAAGCCTCCTCCGGCATGGCTCCGAACACCACGGGAACACCCGGCTTGATGATCCCGCTTTTTTCGGCGGCGATGGCCTCCAGCGTGTGTCCCAGATATTCCATATGGTCCATGCCGATGCGCGTGATGACCGAAACCAGCGGGATGACAACATTGGTGGAATCCCATGTCCCCCCCATGCCGGTTTCAATGACCGCCAGTTCCGCTCCCGCCCGCGCAAAATATTCGAAGGCCAGCGCCGTGGAGATTTCAAAAAAAGTGGCGGGCCGGAGACCGTGCTTCCGCGACGCCGCATCGGCGGCCTGCTCCACGTCTTCCAGCAGCCGGGCCAGCTCATCATCGCCCACCGGCTGCCCGCAAAGGCGGAACCGCTCATTGAAATCAACCAGATGGGGCGAAGTGTAGAATGCGGTCCTGATTCCGGCCGCGCGCAGCACCGATTCCATCATGGCCGCCACCGACCCCTTCCCGTTGGTGCCGGCGACATGCACACAGGGAGTTCTTCGATGGGGATCGCCCAGCTCAGAAAGAATGGCTTCCGTCACCTCAAGGCCGGGCCTGATTCCGAAGGCGGTGCGGCGGAAAAGTTTTTCCAGCGACGACGCCAGCGTGCTGCTCACGACGCCTTGGCCTCGCCCTGACGATGCGGCCGGAAATAATCCAGAAGCTGAATAAGCGTGGACTTGAGTTCCTTGCGGTTCACCACCATATCCAGCAGCCCGTGTTTCAGGAGAAATTCGGATTTCTGGAAGCCGTCCGGCAGATCCTGCTGCGTGGTTTCCTTGATGACCCGGGGTCCGGCGAAGCCGATCAGGGCATCCGGCTCCGCCACGATCACATCGCCCAGCGTGGCAAAGCTGGCCATGACGCCGGCGGTGGTGGGGTGTGTCAGCACGGGGATATAGGGCAGGCCGGCGGCGGCATGGCGCGCCAGCGCCCCGCTGGTCTTGGCCATCTGCATCAGGCTGAAGAGTCCTTCATACATCCGCGCGCCGCCCGAGGCGCAGACGATAACCACCGGGAGCCGCTCCGCCGTGGCGCGTTCAATCAGCCGGGTGATCTTTTCGCCCACCACGGCCCCCATGCTCGCGGCCAGAAAATCAAAATCCATGACGGCAAGCGCCACGGCGTGCTCGCCGATGCGCCCCCTGCCGCAGATCACCGCATCCTTGCGGCCGGTCTTCTTCATGTTGGATTCCAGCTTGGAGACATAGGAGGAGGTTCCGGTGAACTCCAGCGAATCCACCGATTCCAGGCCGGCATCCCATTCCTCGAAGGACTTGTTTTCGAGCAGCATTTCGATGCGTTCGGCCGCGCCGATTGGGAAATGGAAGCCGCATTTTGCGCAGATGCCGTGATCGCGATGCATCTGCTTCCGGTAGACCAGTTCCGAACACGAGGGACACTTTGTCCACAATCCGTCGGGGACATCTCTTTTTCTTGCCGTCAGCGTTGAGCTTTTCTTCCTGAAAAACGGAAACATCTTATCACCTCGTTAACCGCGGGCCGCCGTCAGCACATAAATTCTGGAGGCGCCGCATTTCCTGAGTGCCCGGGATGCCTCATGCACCGTGGCTCCGGTGGTCATGACATCATCAATCAAAAGAATTCTTTTCCCTTCGATCCAGCCGCGGCTGACGGCCGAAAAAGCATCTTTCACGTTAGCCAGCCGCTCCCCTGCTGTCAAATCCGTTTGCGTCGGCGTCGGGCGGATGCGCCGGAATCCCTTTGATATGAAAGGCTTGTGGATTCTTTCCGCGAGCGCCTCCGCCAGCACCCGGGACTGATTATAGCCCCGCTGGCGCTGCCGGGCTCCGTAGAGGGGCACGGCGCAGACGACATCAACGGCGGCGAGGTCGTAATGGGCGCGGGCGCAGATCTCCAGCATGCGCGCGAGGTCCCCGACCAGCCAGATCGCGTCGTTATACTTCAAATCGCGCAGCATCTGCCGGACCACGCCCTCATAGCGGGCCACCGAACGCGCCCGGTCAAAGGCCGGACGGGTTTCCGCGCAGAAGGAGCAGATGTAATCATGGTCAATATAGCCCGAAACCGGATCGCCGCACTGCGAGCAGAACGGCGGCTGCACGAACATGATTGAGGACTGGCAGTCCCAGCAGAGATAGGGTGAATTTTCCGGCGCCCGGGCATGGCATCCGATGCAGGCGCGGGGATATACCATGTCCAGGATATGGTTCAGGCTCATGCCGGATCCGGAACGGTTCTGCGTTTGCGCCCGTAAAGAAACAGAGCCGCCGCGAAAAACAGCAGCACTTCAATGATGGCCATGCCGCTCTTGGCCACAGACATGCTGGGGCCGAACAGCACCATCATCACATTGTCATCGCGCTCCAGCAGGTGCCCGCCGATGCGCATCAGCCAGACCCACCCCGCGTGAAGCCCGATGGCCAGATAGAGATTCCCGTACGCGGCGTACAGGAAGCACAGGGTCATGCTCATGAAAAACACCGTGATGAACATGAACGCATATTCCCAGCGCATGTCTTCGACAGAAATCAGGTACGGGAGCATCCGCAGGCCGGAATCCCAGTGGCCGCGCACCACGCCGACGGCCGGTTCCGGAGTCGCGAAATGCGCTAACGCAAAAACAAAACTGAGCAGCAGGGCCGCGGGAAGCAGGCGCAGGCCGCGGCGGAGCATGCCCAGCGCGGCGCCGCGAAACAGGATTTCCTCAACAACCCCCACCACAACGGCGCCGAACATATAGCTGACCACCTTCCCGGCCAGCGACCAGTCCACGCGGCCCGGAAGATAGTACATCGCGCCCGAAGCCCACCCCGTCAGCATCAGGCCGACCATCGAAACGGTTCCGATGATCCAGCCGATCCAGAAGAGACGCAGCCCGCGATCGTCCCGCGAGAGTCCCAGCGCCTTCCAGCTGTTCAGGCCGGTGACCCGTATCGCGGGATAGAGCGCCAGCATGACGCAGAGGATCACACACCGGTTCAGGAGCTTTTCGAATGCGGTTTCCCGCAGGCCTGCCAGCCACTGGAACTCGCGGCCCAGCCAGGTGACCAGATTGAACACCGGCGGCGCAATCAGGAGGCCGGCCGTGATCGCCGCAAGAAAATAGAGCACGGCCCGGGGCCCGGGGCCGCACTCCGTCCATTTCCGTTCTGCTGGAGCTGGTGTCATTTCGGCAAAGCATGACGGCTGACCGGCTGTTTCGCAAATCCATTTTTGCGGCATTTTCCAATGACTGGAAGTTTTGCCGGAAAAAGTTCCAATGATTGGAAGTTTTTTGACGAAAAGTTCCAATGGTTGGAACTTTTGCGGCCGGACGGCTGTTCAAACGGCGATTTGTGTAGTAGGCTGTGTGCTGTTTGAATGGAGAGCATGCCATGATTGAGGCGGGAAAAACATATCTGGTGATGGGGCTGCTGGATGCCGATTCGCTGGCCTTTGCCATCGGGAAGACCATTGAGCGCTTCGGCGGCCGGGTGATCTACACGGTTCAGAATGAAGTGTTCAAGAAGCGCTTTCTGGACCGCGCCGAAGCACTCAGCCGGCAGGAAATCGAAGCCCTCGATCTGCGGTTCTGCGATGTGACGGTTGACGAGGAGGTGCAGGAGCTTTTTGCAGACCTCGGGCCGCTGCGCGGACTGGTGCATTCCATTGCCTATGCCAATCCCAACACCTGTCTCGGCGAGGAGTTCCACACAAGCGAAATTGACGACATCCTGCTCTCGCACCACATCAGCTGCGTTTCGCTGGCCACGGTGCTGCGGCATGCGCAGCCCAGTTTGAAGGATGGCGGTTCGGTGGTGGCGCTGAGCTTCGACACCGCGCATGTGTATCCCTACTACAACTGGATGGGGGTGCAGAAGGCCGCGCTGGAGGCGCTTGTGCGCGCGCTGGCGCGACGGCACGGCCGCGACCTGATCCGCGTGAATGCCGTTTCCGCCGGGCCGCTGTTCACCAAGGCGGCCAGCAAAATTCCGGGCTTTGGAAGCCTGACCAGCCTCTGGGAAACGGTCAGCCCGCTCCCGTGGGACACGCTGAAGGACAAGCAGGCCGTGGCGGATGCCGTGACTTTCCTGCTGGGGCCCTATGCACAGAAGATCACCGGTCAGATTCTCACCGTGGACGGCGGCGCGGCCATAACCGGCGGCGCTCTGATGGGGTTTGAGAAGCGGGCCCATCCGCCGGACTGACCGGCAAGTTTTTCATTGCGTCGGGCTCCCGGAATAGTAATGTTAGGCCACATTTTGTTAAGGAGTATCCGAACATGAAAAACAAGTCTCTGGTCTTCTGCGCGGCCGCCGCACTGTCCGTCATGCTGCTGGCGGGATGCGAATTTTTCGAGCCCTCCAATGCCTATAAAATAAAGGCGGGGCAGCAGACCGACTGGGACGTGCCCCCGGCCGAGGTTGTCTATGATGTCCCTCCGGCGCACACGATAGCGGTCCGTCCGGCACCGGCTGTTCCGGCCTATGCCGAAGAAGAGCCGGTTGGACCCGCCGATGAGACAGAAACCCTCCCGGACCCGGCCGCGATTCCCCCTCCCGAAGTGTTCAACGAGGAGATCGAACCCGCCGTGACTGAACCGTCGGCCGGCGGAGACGAGGCGCTTCCCCCGGACGCCCGGCCCGGTGAATGCTATGCCAGAGTTCACATTCCGCCCCGATATGAAACCGTGACCGAGCAGGTGCTTCTCCAGCCGGAGTCCGAAGAAATCGTGGTCATCCCCGCGCAGTTCGAATGGGTCGAGGAAGAAGTGCTTGTGAAGGAGGCTTCCACGGAGCTTGAGGTTGTGCCGGCAGAATATGAATGGGTGGAAGAGGAAGTGCTGGTGACTCCCGCCTCTGTGCGCACCGAGGAGATTCCCGCGCGCTATGAGTGGGTCGAGGAGGAAGTGATGGTGAAGCCCGCGCGGCGCGAGTGGAAAAAGGGCACGGGCCTGATCACCACAGTGGACAACGCCACCGGCGAGATTCTGTGCCTGGTGGAACTCCCCCCGGTATACGAAAAGGTTAAAAAACGCGTGCTGGCGGAGCCGGCCAGTGTCAGGGAAATCCAGGTCCCCGCTGAATATGAGACCATCCGCAAGCACGTAATGACCAAACCCGCAACAACGCGCGATGTGACCGTGCCGGCCGAATACGAAACGGTGAGGGTGCAGAAGATGACCGCACCGGAGCGCGAGGAGCGCAAAATTATTCCGGCGGTGTATCAGACCGTTTCGAAAGAGGTAATGGTGGAACCCGGCCGGATGCTCTGGAAGCGCGTGCTGTGCGAATCCAACCTTTCTCCGGACATCATCCGCCAGATTCAGACAGCCCTGATTGAGCAAGGCTTCAACACGGGCGGCGTGGACGGCGTGATCGGGGGCCAGACCCGGGAGGCGGTGGCACAGTTCCAGAAGGACCGTGACATTGCCGAAGGCGGGCTGACGTACGAGACCCTCGCGGCGCTGGGCATTACAGTGGAATAATCACTGATAGCCCAGTCTGCGGTTCAAACCGCCGGCGGCCAAATTGAATATCCCAAGCTGAATGGAGGTCAGATCGCTTTTCCAGCGGTCGTCTGTAAACTTCTGAGGATCGGACCCGGCGTAGAATTCCAGCTTCCAGTCACGCTGCTCCCGGCCCTGCTCCCTGCGCGAGGACTCGGGCAGATCCCCTCCCTGTTTGCGCGCGAGCGCCAGCAGCGTGCCCTGATTCCCGCCCAGATAATGCATGTCCCGCGTCCAGTATTCCAGCATGGACGGTTCAAAGGGGATCCCGAGGAATCCGCAAATGCGGCGCACTTCTCTCTCGGGGTCGGACTTCAACTCTTCGTAGCGCACGGGCAGAACGGCTTCTGCCGGATGCCGGCTCAGGCGGCGCAGATTTTTCCGGTGGTCGTGCCGCCAGCGGCGGGCAGCCTGCCAGATGTTCATTCCGCGGTGCTTCCGCCTGAAACTGGCGGCCACCGCGCGCCCGTCGCGAATGAGATGAATGAATCGCTGCTCAATCCCCGGTCCGGGATCGGCCGGGAGATAATCAAGTGAATTGCTGATCACCAGAATGTTCTTTCCGGTCAGGCGGCTGAGCTGCAGATACGGATGCTCCTGCGCCGAGGCATCAAAACGGCTCCAGACCGGGCAGTCCGCGCCGTGAAGCATGCAGTTCACCCGGCCGGTCTTGCGTATGTTTTTGTATTCGCCCACGCAGAAGGCCCGCGAATGCGCGCCCAGCATCAAATTGAGCCACGTGTTGCCTGAATATGACGTGCAGATCACGTTTACAGCCAGCACACTCATGAGCGGATCCCGTTGAAAGGTTCAAGGCAGGACACGATCCTGTCTGCAAGCGTCTGCACATGAGGCGCCGCGAGGATGGCGCGATGCGATGCCCCCGCGATGGGAATTATGTCAAGACCGCCCAGCGCAAGTCTGCGCCACATTTCCTGCCGGTCGGCCTGCTCATCACCCTCGTGATCGCTCCAGAAAAGCGTAATTTTCCCGGGGTACGGTTCCGGGCGATACCGGTTGCGGGCTTTCTCGTTTGCCAGCCATATCCGCTTCAGCACACGCTTCTGTCCCGCATGGGATATCATGCCCAGCCACTCCTTGATCACCCTGCGCTGGCGGAACAGAGGTCTGTACCAGCCGGGTGGGCGACGGGTATCCAGCACTCCCAGGAATTCCACCGGCTCTCCCAGCCGCACCAGCTGCTGCGCCATTTCATAGGCAATGACCCCGCCAAGGCACATTCCCCCCAGCCGATAGGGCCCGGCAGGCTGCACTGTTTTTATTTCGCGAATGTACAGAGAGGCCATGTCTTCAATACGCTTGAGCGGGGAACGACGGCCATCCAGACCCTGCGACTGCAGAGCATAGAACGGCTGATCCTTTCCGACGCTGTGCGCCAGATCATTGAAGCACATGACCATTCCGCCGCCTGGATGCACGCAGAAAAACGGAGTACATGTCCCCGCCGGCTGCAACGGGACCAGCGCGATCAACTCGGCGGTTTCGTCCGCCCGCCGCAGCAGCTCAGCCACTCCGCGTATCGTCGGAGTCTGAAACAAATCGGTCAGCTGCAGTTCACGGCCGGTTGTCTCTCCAATTTTACCGATGATACGCAGGGCATGGAGCGAGTTCCCCCCGAGATCGAAATAGTTGTCGGTCACCCCGATCGGCGATATCTCGAGGACTTCCTCCCATATCCGCGCCAGCTGCCGCTCCATTTCATCAGCGGGTGGCGCGATATTTCTTTCTCCGGCGGCCGCAATTTCAAGCCGGCTGGATGCAACCACCTTCAGGCTGCCGTTCAGATAATCCGCTTTGCACGCATGCCGCTGGATTTTTCCGCTGGAAGTCTTGGGAATCGTGCCCGGCCGCACCATGACGAAGTCATAAATCTGCAGCTCATGCTCTTCAGACACCGCGTGGCGCACAGCCATCGCGATCTGGCCGATATCCGGGTCTTTCACGGTGCGGTCCTGTTCGTACACCACCACCAGCTTTTCTGATCCGCCGCGCTCCACGGAGAAGGCCGCGCCGGCATTCGCTTTGAGGGCGCGATGCGCCTTCTCGCACGACAGCTCAATGTCCTGCGGATAATAGTTAACCCCGTGAATGATAATGAGGTCCTTAATGCGGCCGGTGATATACAAATTCCCGTCGTGCATGAACCCCAGATCGCCGGTGCGCAGGAACGGCCCCTCATTCGTGCCTGCCAGACAAGCCTGGAAGGTTTGCCGGGTTTCATCCGGCCGGTTCCAGTACCCCGCACACACGCTGGGAGAATCCAGCCAGATTTCACCCACCCCGCCCTTCGGTACGCGCACAAGAGCCACCGGATCCACAATTTCCATTCGGTGTCCGAACACTTCATGCCCGCAGGAAACCAGCAGGCGGCTCTTGGGAGCATTCCCCTCCGCGGGCACAGCATGGTGCTGCTCGATCGCGTCCGCATCCACGGACAAACAGACCGGCGGTTCATCAAAACGGGTGCAAACCGCCCCGACGGTGATCTCGGCCAGGCCATACACGGGACAAAACATTTCGCGCCGGAATCCGCAGACCGCAAAACGCCGCGTGAATTCATCCAGCGTGGATGCGCGAACGGGCTCCGCGCCATTAAGCAGCGCCGTGATGCAGGACAAATCAAGCGTTTCCAGCTGGGCATCTGTTATGCGGGTATTGCACAGGTCATAGGCAAAGTTGGGGGCGGCAGCATGACTGGCACGGGCGTCGGAGATGGCCTTCAGCCACAGCCACGGATTCTGCACAAAAACCGCCGGAGGCATCAGAGTGCAGGGCTTTCCCGTGAAGATCGGCGCAAGAAGACCGAACACAAGGCCGAAATCATGAAAGTGGGGCATCCAGGAAGCAATTCCGGACCCGCCGGAAACATTGAATGTCCGGTCAATGCAGGTGAGGTTGTGGAACAGATTGCCATGGGTGACAACTACACCCTTGGGGGTTGATGTGGAGCCGGAGGTATACTGCAGATAGGCCACATCGCTTTCCTGCGCCCGGACAGGAACACAGTCTTCAGCCGAGTCCAATGCAATCAGTTCAGTCTCAATCCAGGCCTGGCGCGGCAGAGCCGAGTGACGGTCCATGCTTGTGCGGCGCGTTTCCCTTATTCTGGATGTGGTCAGAATCAGTGACGAACCGGCATCCTCCAGAATGCTCTCAATTCGCCGCGAGGAACGCGCGCTGATGCCCGGAGGATAGGCCGGGATGGCAACAACCCCCGAGAAAAGACAGCCGAACAGCGCCGCAAGAAATTCCAGGCCGGGATAGTACAGGAGCAGAGCCGGCTGGCCGCGGGCTTTGCGGTCCGACAGAACTCTGGCCACCGCACAGGCGCGGCTGTACAAATCGCGCCGGGTCCATGCACACCGGTCGTTCAGTCCGTCCGCAAGAAAGGTGCATGCCGCAGCGCCGGGATCCGTCGCCGTCAGCGCCTCAACCACGTCAATGATGCTCCTGTATTCCCCTCTGACTTTCATCCTGCTCCAAAAGAAAGTCCCGGAACATACTCAAAGATGAACCGTGTGTCCAGTTCCCATCACCCCGGGCTTGATCACAGACATCAACTGTGGATTATTCTGGAGTGATGATGCCGGATTCAACATGCATAGAGCCCCGCTTCACGCGCGGAGAGTGGAATGTCCAAACCGACACGCTGCAGCCGGGCGATATTCAGCTTTGGTATTTTGATCTGTCGGACACAAACAGCCTGCTCGAACCGGCCCGCAGCAGGCTCACTCCGGATGATGCCGCCCGGGCCGGAAGATTCCTGCGGCAGGAGCCGCAGAACAGTTTCATGATCCGCCGGGGCCTGTTGAGGCGGCTGCTGGGCCTGCATACCGGAAGCAGGCTGTATCCATGCGCGCTGGAGTACAGCGCCGGAGGGCAGCCGATGATGCCGGTCAGCCGGGACGGCCTTCGCCCGCTGTTCTTCAGCGTTTCCCATACCGGGAGCGATCTGCTGTTCGCCCTGGCAAAATCATGGCCGGTCGGGGTTGATATTGAAGAAGAAAGGCCCGTCAGAGACCTGCAGCGCATGATGCTCAAATCCTGTTCCGGGGAAGAAATAAACAGGATCAGCAAACTTCCGGAACCGGAGCGCGTGCGGGCATTCTACAAAGTCTGGACGCTCAAGGAGGCCATCTCAAAAGCGGCCGGAAGCGGGCTGACCCCGGAAATTCTGCGAAATTCGCCGAGCAGAATGTTTCATCAATATTATTTCACGCTTCTCAATCGAATGGCAGGAGCTGTCGCGGCTGAACATCCCGTGCTTCGCTTTCGCTGGCGGACATGTCCGGCAAAGCTCATGATTTGCGGCTGAACGCGGTGTCATCTATGACCGCAAGGGTTCGGCGGATGTTGTTTTCCAGAGAATATTCTCTCACGGAATCCGCGATGGCCCGGCTCCTGTCTTTCCGGGAAACCTGGTCTTGTATGGCCGCCGCCAGTTCATCGGCGGCATCCGGGCGCGCGATCACCGCGCCATTGACCCCCTCGCGGACCAGCTCCGATACACCGGCAAAAGGGGTCGTGACCAGCGGGGTCCCGCAGGCCATGGACTCGAGTCCGACAAACCCGAAGGAATCAAACCATGTCGGGAACACCGTCACATCGGCCGCGCGATACAGCTCCGGCAGAGATTCGGATGGGGCCAGAAAACGCACCCGGCCAGAGACCCCCAGACTCGCAGCCAAACGAATCCAGGGGGCGGATTTGTCCCGGCCGATAACCAGCAGGACCGCATCGGGCACGCCACGCAGCGCACGCATCAGTTCCGGGAGCCCCTTCCTGCGAAACCCGCTTCCGGCAAACAGCAGCAGCGGGCCGTCGGGATTCACCTGCAAGCGTGAGCGCACCTGGGTGCGCGCCTCTTCGCGTCCGTCCGGAGAAAAGCGGGAAAAATCAACGCCATTGTGAATTATTTCCACGCGTTTTCCGGAAAGATCATAGCAGTTCTCGAGATCATTTTTCACCATCTGCGAATTCGCGATAATCACAGGGGTCCGGCTCACGCATCGCCTCTCCAGCTTCAACAGGGTCCTTTGCCGCGATGACAGACGCGCCAGCCTGACTTTCCACGCCGGCTCAAATTCGCCGCGGCGGTCCAGCCAGACCGGATGAGCCCCCTCGCCCGCACGCCAGATGTGCTGCTGTTCGGTCCGGTCCAGACTGAAGACCACATCGAACCCGACCGACCGGATGATCTCCTTCAGATTGTGCGAGAAAGACCTCGCCACCGAGGCATGAGACCAGTTTCGAACAGGAACAGGATGAACAGTGAAAGCAGAAACTCTGTTCCCCGGCCAGGCGGCAGTAATCAAATGGACCTCGTCCCCCCGGTCGCGGCAGGCCCCGGCCAGCCTTTCGAGATACAGCTCCCCTCCGCCAAAGGGGACATATTTCTGTTTCACAAAAGCAATCTTCATGCTGTCCACTCTATCGCGATGCCCCCCGGCATGGCAATCATCGAGACAACAAACCCGTCTTTATGGACTTGCCCACGCCCAAGGATTTTCAGAGAATCCGTTCCCATCATGAGGAATCACTGTGAAACCCGGGGAAAACCAGGGATAGAAATCGGGCATGCTGTTTAATTCGCTGGAGTTCCTTTTATTCTTTCCGCTGGTTACAGCGGCTTACTTTCTCTGCCCTCATCGCTTCCGCTGGGCGCTGCTGCTGGCCGCCAGCTACTATTTCTACATGTGCTGGAAGGCGGAATACGGGCTGCTGCTTCTCGCGTCCACTCTCGCCGGCTACGGGGGCGGGCTGTGCATCGGGACACTCCCGCAGAACGATTCCCGCAGGCATCTGTGCCTCACCGTGAGCCTGGGCGTGAATCTCGCCATTTTGTTTGCGTTCAAATATTTCAACTTCTTCAACGATTCGTTCCGGACGCTCTTCAATCACTTCAATCTTTTTTACGGAGTGCCCGCGTTCAACGTGCTGCTGCCGGTGGGAATTTCTTTCTACACATTCCAGACCATGAGTTATCTCATCGACGTTTATCGGGGAAGCCAGCGGCCCGAAGCACATTTTGGGAAATTTGCGCTCTATGTGTCCTTCTTCCCCCAGCTGGTGGCCGGGCCGATAGAGCGTGCCGCGCGGCTTCTGCCGCAGTTCAGCGCAGTGCACCACTTCCGTTTTGACCGCATGTGCAGCGGGCTCCGTCTGATGCTCTGGGGTTTCTTCAAGAAACTGGTGATTGCGGACCGGCTCGCGCTGTTCGTGAATGCGGTGTTCGACCAGCCGGAGAACTGGCAGGGGATCAGTTATATTGTGGCGGGGATTCTTTTCGGCTGGCAGATCTACTGTGACTTTTCGGGCTACTCGGACATCGCCATCGGCGCCGCGCGCGTACTGGGATTTGATCTCATGCGCAATTTCAACCGCCCGTTTATTTCCCGCTCCATCACGGAATTCTGGCAGCGCTGGCATATTTCACTGAGCACGTGGCTTCGTGATTATCTGTATCTCCCCCTCTGCGGCCGCAGCACAAGCAAACGGTGGTGGGTGATCAGTCTGCTGCTGGTGTTCATGATCAGCGGCCTCTGGCATGGAGCCGCGTGGACTTTTATTGCGTGCGGGGCACTCCATGGAACCTATCTAATTCTGGAATATCTCAGTTTCAACACCCGGCGCAGATGGTGCGAGCAAACCGGGCTGAAAAAACACCCGCGTTTTCATCGGTTCATCAATATCGCCTCGACGCTCTTTCTGCTCTTCTTCGGATGGATATTCTTCAGAGCCGCGGACATCCGGGAGGCTGTGCACATCATCCGGAACCTGCCGACCGGCCTGCCGGCATGGCTGAACGATGTCTTTCATCTTCGACGGGCCGCCCTTGCACCCGTGGTGGTCGGCCACACCCTCTGGGAACTGCTCATAGGAGTGGCGGCTGTCACGGTGATGGAAACGGTCCAGCTTATTCATGACAGGCAGGGCATCTCGGAATTTCTGGCCGAACGCCCGGTCTGGTGCCGCTGGCTGATCTACTACAGCCTGATCATGACTATCCTTGTTTTCGGACGCTTTGAAGTTGTGGAGTTTATATATTTTCAGTTCTGAAATGAAACAACTGCAGCAGAGTATATTGTTCACGGCCGGGCTCATCGGAATTGTTTTGTTCTGCGCCGCCCTGTGGAGCCGGATGGATCCGGTCTATCCCGACATCAAATTCCGGATGCAGAACCTGCTGCGGCAGGCGAATGAAATCGAAGCGGTCGCGGCCGGGAATTCTCACTGCAAGGCCATTGACTTCGATGCCCTCGGTGAGCGGGGATACCATATCTGGCTGGGCGGGAATGATGTCTTTGAAACTGAGCTTCACCTGAAAACCCTGATTCCCCGGCTGCCCAAGGTGCGCACGGTTTATTATGCCGTATCATTTCATACATTCGTTGCCGACAACCGGGCGGCCACGATTCTCGACCGCAAGTCCAAGCGCGTGGAAGCGTATGCCTACCTTCCGGGCTGGAAATGGATTCCGGGAGACTTCCAAAGTTTTGTGAAAGCCCGGCTGATCAACCTGATCCGGCCCGACCACGGGTATACCACCCTGCTTCGCCTGCTCGGACAGCAGCCGCGGCCAGCGAAGGAATCCAATCCCCGCGACGGAAGCCGGAACCGGGACCGCCAGTTTAAGGGTTTCCGGAATATTAACGTGCTGATTGAACGTGCAGAAAAAGCAAGAATAGTGGAACATGCGAAGCTTATGAACGACATGCTCCAGAATTGTCCGGGTTTGCCGGAAGACACCTATGCCTGTCTTGAACGGACGATCCGCTTCCTTCAGGCGCAGGATATCCGCCCGGTCTTCTTCACCCCGCCCTACTTCTTCCGCTACACGGAACTGGCCGACCGGAACATGGTCGAGACCTTCCGCCGCAACATGAAAGCGCTTGCGAGGAAGCACAATGTGGAATACTACGATTTTTCCGCCAATCCCGATTTTGTTTTTGAAACGAAATATTTCATGGATGAAGATCATCTCAACCGCCGGCACGGCGCGCCCGCATTTTCAAAACAGCTGCGGGAGAGAATGAACTGCAGGTAAAACATATGCTGTTCAATTCTCTCGAGTTTCTGGTTTTCTTTCCGCTGGTGACGGCGGCTTACTTCCTCTGCCCCCATCGCTTCCGCTGGGCGCTGCTGCTGGCCGCCAGCTACTATTTCTACATGTGCTGGAAGGCGGAATACATTGTTCTGATTATCGTCTCCACCCTGATTGACTATACCGCGGGCCTGCGAATGGTATCCGCGCCTTCCGGCAGCCGGCGGCGGAAAGCATGGCTTATGCTGAGCCTGGCCGGAAACCTCGGCCTCCTGTTCAGCTTCAAGTACTTCAATTTCTTCAATGACTCCGCGCGGGCGATTTTCGAGCACTTCAACCTGATGTACCATGTGCCGGCCTTCAAGCTTCTTCTGCCGGTGGGGATCTCGTTTTACACATTTCAGACCCTGAGCTATTCGATTGATGTATACCGGGGACGCCAGCAGGCCGAACGCCACCTGGGAATTTTCGCCCTCTATGTGAGTTTCTTCCCCCAGCTGGTGGCCGGCCCCATTGAACGCTGCTCCCGCCTGCTGCCCCAGTTCTATGAGAAACACAACTTTGACTATGTCCGTGCAACCAGCGGGCTGAAGCTCATGCTCTGGGGGTTCTTCAAAAAGCTGGTCGTGGCCGACCGGCTGGCGGTGTTCGTCAGCACGGTGTACCAGCGGCCCTGCGATTTCGAAGGGGTCAGCTTCATCATGGCCACGGTGTTTTTCGCCTTTCAGATCTACTGCGATTTTTCCGGATATTCCGATATTGCCATCGGCGGAGCCCAGGTGATGGGCTTCAATCTGATGGACAACTTCAACCGCCCCTATTTTTCCAAATCCATTTCTGAATTCTGGGGCCGCTGGCATATCTCGCTTTCCACCTGGTTCCGGGACTATCTGTATATTCCGCTTGGCGGCAACCGCGTTTCGAAGCCGCGCTGGCACTTTAATCTCTTCCTTGTTTTTCTTGTCAGCGGGCTCTGGCACGGCGCGAACTGGACCTTTGTGGTGTGGGGCGCGCTTCACGGCTTCTACCTGATCTTTGCCATCTGGACCGCCGGGCTCCGGGAAAAGTTCTGCGCGCTGACGCATCTGAACCGCCTGCCCCGCCTGCACAAAACCATCAACGTGGCCGTCACCTTTGCGCTGGTCTGTTTTGCATGGATATTCTTCCGTGCCGGACGGCTCTATGACGCGTTCTACATGGTGCGGCATCTGTTCTCCGGCATTCCAAACTGGTTCGGGAACCTGATCGCGCTGGACACAGACGCCGTTCTCCGCCCGCTGCTGGTGGGCCAGACGCTGGAGGATTTCCTGCTTGCGGCGGGCGCGATCGGTTTCATGGAGATCATTCACCTGCTGCAGCGGCACGGGAGCATGCGGCAGATGCTGGGCACCTGGCCGCTGCCGCTGCGCTGGGCTGCCTGCTGGATCATGATTGCCGCCATCATTATTCTGGGCCGGTTCAACATCACGGAATTCATCTATTTCCAGTTCTAATGAAAGCACTCCGCCACATCCTGAATGCCGCCGGTTTCACCACCGGGCTGCTGCTCGTGCTCGCGGGACTCGCGCGCTTCGGCGCCAGCCGCGACCCCATCTATCCTGCCGTGAAAACCCGCTGGGACAACCTGTTCCGGCAGCGCCATGAAATCGAGGCCCTGGCCGTGGGGCACTCGCACTGCCGGGGTATTGATTTTGACACACTCGGCATTCGGGGCTATCACGTCTGGGAGGGCGGGGGCGACGCGTTTGAGACGGAATACATTGTCAGACATCTCATCCCGCGCCTCCCGAATCTGAAGGTTGTCTTCTATCCGGCATCCTATTTCACATTTTACTTCGACAATGCCGCATCCGATGACCAGGACAGAAACTCAAACCGCATCAAGACCTATGCCTACTGCCCCGGATGGACCTGGATTCGCGGTGACTGGAGAAACTTCATCAAGGGCAAACTGATCAATGTGATCCGGCCGGAACGCGACTATCTTTTTGAACTGCTCTACAAGAATCCGCCGGCCGCAGAACGTGTTTATCTCCGCGAACATGACGGCGCCTCCACCGCCCCCGGACTTTTTGAACCGCGGACCCTCGAAGAACTGATCAGTCTATCTGAA
>JAKQHR010000003.1 GCA_029557905.1 Verrucomicrobiota bacterium | reverse complement strand
ACCGCCGGGGAAGTCCTGATTCTGGGGACAACGGTCAACGTGACAGCCGTGGTTGAGTACGACGGCCTTCCCATAGGGGCTGGCCGGCCCGGCCCGGTGTATGAAGCGCTCTCCAAACTGCTTGCGGACGACATGAAAAGCAATTCTGACCTGCTCATTCCTGTAAACCATGAAAGGAGTTCTAAATGAAGAAAACGATCATCATCCTGCTGGCGGTCCTGATGGCCACCGGAGCTTCCGCCCAGCTTCTGGATCAGGGCGTCAGCGAACTCCGCCTGAGCGGCCTGGTTGATTTTGAAACGGCAGACGACACGCTTTTCCTGCTGGACGTGTTTTACGGCATTTTCCTGGTGGACTGCTTCGAGGCGGGCCTGGCCATGGGGCTGCGGGAAAGTGATTCGCTCTCGCTCTGGAAGATCGGGGCGGAGGCCGAATACAACTTCGATCTGGGAACCGAACTGGTGCCGTATATCGGCGGCGGCCTTTTCTACGGAAGGTTCGATGTGGACGGGAAGAACGACAGCGGCATGATCATCAAGGCCGCGGCGGGAACAAAGTATTTTGTGACCGAGTCCGTGGCCATTTCCATGGCGGCGGTGCTTGAGTGGGCCTCCGAGGACGTTTATCCCGAAGAAGGCGGGCTGTCGGATATGGACACCCGGCTGGAGCTCGGCCTCCGCTTTTTCTTCTAGTATTGCACTGGCAATCACCGGACAGGGGCTGTAAATTGTCCGCGGTTTTTCAACGTTTGTCCGGGCTCCGCTGTCTGTGACAAAGAAAGGACAGAATGATCATGAAGAAATTAATTGCCGTTTGCATGGCCGCGGTGCTGGCTGCACCTCTTTTTGCCCAGGAAGAGCCGGTCCCGGAATCCGGACCCGCTCATGCTCCCCGGATCGTCTGCGACCAGCCGACGTTTGAATTCGGCGAAAGAGACAATTCCGAAACAGTTGAACACACTTTCGTTATTAAAAACGAGGGGGATCTTTCGCTGGAGATTTCCAATATCCGCGCCGCCTGCGGATGCACGGTCGCCAATATCACATCCAAGCTCATTGCGCCCGGTGAAACAGCTGATCTGACGGCGCGGCTCTCGCTCCGCGGCCGAAGCGGCCGGCAGCGCAAGTCGATAACCGTGACATCAAACGATCCGGTGACCCCGCACCTGACCCTGTTTCTCGACGGCACCGCCATGATTGGCATCGAAGCGGTCCCTCCGCGCTTGTTCTACGGGCAGATCACACCGGCGGCGGTGGTGGAGCAGTGCGTTGAAGTTCGCGGAGGTTCCGTGCCCTTCAAAATCATTGCAGTGGAATCTGATTCTCCCAAAATCGCCACCCGCATGGAAGTGCTTGAGGACGGCAGGAAATACCGGGTCTGCGCCGCCACCGTTCCGCCTTTGGATCAGGGGCAGCTGCGTTCAACGGTTACGGTTCGCACAGACAGCGAAAAAATTCCCGTGGTTAACATTCCTGTCGCGGCCTCGGTGATTGGCGGTATCGCGGTGGCTCCGCGCGAGATTTCGGTCCCGTCCTCCGGGGATCAGCCCGTCACCCGCTTTGTGGTGCTGCGGCCGTCCACGGCTGAAGAGTTTCAGGTGAAGGAAGTGGTGGTGCCGGATCCCTCCATCGAAGTGGCGGTTGTGCCGATGCCGACGGGCTTTCGCATTCAGCTCAGCAACATCCGTCCCGGTGCGGAGTGGGCCGACAAGAAGATTGTAATTCACACGACATCCGAAGAAATGGCCAGCATTGACATTCCGTTTCGCGTTAATCCGTAGCGGTGTGATTCATGCCCTCGCGGGAACACATTCAGGATCTCCTGCTGCATGCCCTGCTGCTGGCGGCGCTTTCGGCCCTGTTGTCGGTCATTGCCTGGGCCGTGCATCCCGCCCGCATTCCCTGGGTTGGCGACTGGGCTCATCATGTTGAAACCCTGGCCCTCCGGGAGGGCATCCCTCTTGTAAACACCCCCGAGATGCGGCGCATCGCAGCGGCCGGCACACATCTGATTCTGGATGCCCGGCCGCTGGCCGATTTCGATGCCGGCCACATTCCCGGCGCGGTTCCGCTTCCCTATGACAATCTGGATGCGCATTATGAACAGGCGCGCCTGCTGATGAGCCCGGAGATGCCCGTCGTGGCCTACTGTTCCGGGGGCTCCTGCGATGATTCTTTTCTGCTCTGTCTGCACCTGCGCAAGCAGGGCTTCACCAACGTGATTCTTTATGCGGAAGGCTGGACCGCGTGGGAGGCCTCTCCGTGATCCCGCGCGTCCGCATCCTTCTGTTCTTCCGGGTTGTGCTGGCGATTGTATTCCTGTGCGCGGCCGTGCCTAAAATCATCAGTCCCGCCGGATTTGCCGAGGCGGTATACCGCTACCAGCTGGCCCCCTACAGCACCGTGAACTTCACGGCAATATTTCTTCCATGGATGGAACTGGTCTCTGGACTCTGCCTTCTGTTTTCGAGAAAGTTCCGTCCGGCCTCGGCGCTGATCATTCTTGGACTGATGATTTTCTTCACCGTGCTGGTGTCTGTCACGCTGTATCGCGGAATCGACATCAGCTGCGGCTGCTTTTCGGTCAATCCCGAAGCCGCGCGCATCGGATGGAAGAAGGTGGCAGAGAACGCGGTGCTTTCCCTGATGGCTTTCTTTGTTTTCCTCGATGCGCTGCGCCCGGCGGTTACAGCGCGTTCTGCACTATGAAGTCGCGAATGGCCTGCTCGCTCGCGGGCAGGCTTTTGCACCGTGTCGGGGCATCGGCCAGCCGGTCCAGCAGCTCGTGATGAGCCAAATCGCTTCCGGTGGCATCCAGAATGGCTTTGCTGAACTTGGCGGGATGAGCCGTGGCCAGGCAGATCAGCGGCTCGCCTCTTTTCCTGAGACGTTCGCCGACCGCAATGCCGACCGCCGTGTGCGGATCAAGCAGATAACCGTGTTCACGGTGGTATCGCCCGATCACGGAAAGGGTGTCGGCCGTTGTTCCTGTGCCGGCTGTGAAGAGGGGCTCAACCGCCTCGCCGGGGGCGAGGGGAATGGAAAGCGCGCCGGTCTGGTCAAACTCGTGCATCAGTGCCCGGAGCCTTTCGCTGTCTTCCCCGATGCGGTAATAAAGATAGCGCTCAAAATTGCTCGCCACCTGGATATCCATGGAGGGGCTCAGGGTCGGCACCACCTGCCCCAGACTGTAGGTCCCTGTGTTGAAGAACCGCGAAAGAATGTCATTCTCGTTCGTGGCCAGAATCAGACGCTTCACCGGAAGTCCCATGCGTGCGGCATACCAGCCCGCCAGAATGTCGCCGAAATTGCCGGTGGGCACCGAAAAACTGATTTCGGGGCAGCCTTCTTCTCTCATGACCTTCAGGCCGGCATAGAAGTAATAAACGATCTGCGCCAGCACACGGGCCCAGTTGACCGAGTTGACCGCGCCGAGGGCG
>JAKQHR010000166.1 GCA_029557905.1 Verrucomicrobiota bacterium | reverse complement strand
TCGCCGAAATTGCCGGTGGGCACCGAAAAACTGATTTCGGGGCAGCCTTCTTCTCTCATGACCTTCAGGCCGGCATAGAAGTAATAAACGATCTGCGCCAGCACACGGGCCCAGTTGACCGAGTTGACCGCGCCGAGGGCGTGCCGGGTTTTGAACTCCACGTCGCGGAAGATGGATTTCATGATGTTCTGGCAGTCATCAAACGTGCCCGAGACGGCAATGTTGAAGACGTTGTCATCGAGCACCGCCGTCATCTGCCGTTCCTGTGTCGGACTGGTGCGGCCTGCCGGGTGCATCACAAAAATGTGGATGTGCTGGCGTCCGCGCACCCCGTAGATGGCCGCGCTGCCCGTGTCTCCGCTGGTGGCCGCGAGGATGTTGAGATGATGGCCGGAACGGCTCAGAATGTACTCGAAGAGGTTGCCAAGCCACTGCAGCGCAACATCCTTGAATGCCAGCGTCGGACCGTGAAACAGCTCGAGGATGCGCAGGTCACCCGCGCGGACAAGCGGCGTCACCTCCGGATGACGGAAGGATTCATAGCTCAGGGATATGAGCTTTTTCAGGTCGTCCGGAGGGATGTCCGTGAAAAGACCGGTCAGTTGGAAGGCAAGTTCCCGGTAGGGCAGCTCCGCCCATTCCTGCAGCCGCCCGGTCACATCGGGAATGCTCTGCGGGATCAGCAGTCCGCCATCCGCCGCCAGTCCCGTCATGACGGCATCCTGAAAACCCATGGGCGCGGACTGACCGCGTGTGCTGATGTACTTCATGCTCATGGCGCGGAGGGGATCCTGAATACACTGAGCAGCGGGCGGTGATCGGAACCCTCGCGGCACAGCAGGTTTCCCGACGCCCGGCATTTCTGCTTAACCAGCTGCTGGGCCATGCCGCGACTGGCCAGCATGTAGTCAATGCGCGAATAGGTGTCGTCGCCCGAACCATAATAAGTCCATACGGTGCCCAGCTGATCCCGGGGCCGTATGTCAAAAAGATGCCGGGTGTCTTTCCCAATGACCTCGCGGAGCGCGGCGGAGTTATAGGTGTCGTTCATGTCGCCCACAACCAGAATCGGGAGGTTCGGCTTTTTTCGCAGGCTCTGGCGGACATGCTTGTTGAGCAGCCGGGCTTCGTTGCGCCGCATTTCGGTCTGTCCCAGCGGATGAAACACCTTGGCCTTCAGGTGAGCGGTTATCAGCTTGAACCGGTAATGCGGGGCGGGCTGGATGTCGACATTGATGAAGCCGCGCGCGACGGGGAGTTTGGCTGGCCCGATGCTGTAAGTGTCATTGGTTATCGGCTGACTGGCCGCGATGGGAAAACGACTGAGCACGGCCATATTGATTTCCTGCTTCCCTCCGCGCCGAAGATATTCCACATGGGGATAGCGGAGTCCTTTGGCGGTCAGGCCGTTCGTGAAATGCGCAAAGGCGTCCGGGTTGCCCATTTCCTGCACAGCCACGATGTCCGGCTGTTCGTCCGCAATAACCTGAAAAATCGCTTCGCACTCCTTTTGCGGCTTCAAATCATCTTCCTGTCCGTCCCCGTCGCGGTCCTCATGGGCGTAGCGCATGAGATTCCACGTCATGACCGAGAACTCATCCTTCGCGGTTTTCAGGTGGGCCGGAAGCTGGGCCGCCTGCGAGGAGAAAACGGTCAGCAGGAAGAGGAACAGTGCGGCGCGGGTGAAAACCTGCCGGTGACGAATTGACAGCATGTCTTTATTTCCCGTAGGCCTGATCGATTTTCTGCGCGATGTCCTTGTAGCCGATGTCCACCGCGTAGATTTCCTTGTAATAGGCGACGGCCTGCTCGGGCTTGCCCATGGCTTCGGATATGATGCCCATTTCATAGACCACATCCTTCTTGGTGTCATCCATCAGGTGGAGTTCGGATGCGGCCTTCTCAAGCTGTTCCATGGCG